>CAZJCX010000028.1:20546-22433 GCA_964544425.1 uncultured Verrucomicrobiota bacterium | reverse complement strand
GTTCATGTGGCGGTCAATCTTACTCGTGCTCCTGCTCCTGCTCGTGCTCTTGCTGGGAACGGAGGACCACGAGCAGGAGCAGGAGCGGGTGCAGGAACGAGACGGATATATCTTCTCAACCGGCTGCCGCCAAGTATAATGCGCGGCCATGCGCTTACTCGTCGCCACACGGAACAAGGATAAACTGAAGGAACTCCGGGCGTTGCTTGCCGATCTCGATTTCGAGGTCATCTCGTCGGCGGACGTGCCCGGCTTGCAGGAAATCGAGGAGGATCAGCCGACCGTTCGCGACAACGCGATTAAGAAGGCCATCGCGACGGCGAAGTTCGCCAAGATGCTGACGCTGGCCGACGACACCGGCTTGGAAGTGGACGCGCTCAACGGCGAACCGGGCGTCCGCTCGGCCCGGTACGCGGGCGATGATGTGACCTATCACGAAAACAACAAGAAGCTGCTCGCAAATCTGGCGGGCGTGCCGGCCGACAAGCGCGCCGCGCGGTTCCGCTGCGTGGTAGCGATTGCGGATGAAAACGGGTTGGTGGACACGGTCGAAGGCATCTGCAATGGCGCGATTCTGCCCGACGAGCGCGGTGGGAATGGCTTTGGCTACGACCCGCTGTTCGTGCCGGATGGTCAGGTGAAAACCTTCGCCGAGCTTTCGAGCGAAGTGAAGAACCGGGTCAGTCACCGGGCGAAAGCGCTGCAGAAAGCGTGGGCGGTGTTGGTGCGGTACAAGCGGGGAAAGGGCGGGGCGTTGTAGCGGCGCTCGGACGGCGGTCATAGACCGCCGCTACAAACATGAAAATGTTTATTTTGGGGGCGGGGTTGGGGACGCGGCTGCGGGCGTTGGGTTTGGACGTGCCGAAAGTGATGGCGCCAATAGGTGGGAAGCCGTTGTTGCAGCATCACATTGAGTTGTTTCGGGAGCAGGGCTTCGCGGAGTTCATTGTGAATCTGCATTACTTGCCGGAGAAGATCACCGGTCACTTCGGTGACGGGAGCAAGTTTGGCGTAAAACTGACCTACTCGCACGAGCCGGAGTTGTTGGGGACGGCCGGTGGCGTGAAGAAGATGGAGGCGGTATTGCGCGGGGAGACATTTGTGGTGTTGTACGGCGATAATTTGGTGAAAGTGGATTTGCAGCCGCTGATTCAAGTCCATCGCGACCGGCAGGCAGAGGCGACGGTGGCGTTGATGGAATCGCCGGAACCGTGGACGGGCGGCGTGGTCGAGACGGAAGCAGACGGGCGCGTCCGGCGATTCGTGGAGAAGCCGCCGCGCGAACAGGTGACGACGAATTTGATCAATGCCGGGATTTTGGTTTTGGAGCCGGTGGTGCTGGACTTGATCCCGGCAGGGACTTTTTATGATTTCGGCAAAGATGTGCTGCCAGCGATGCTTCGGGACGGGCGACCGGTATTTGCGATGAAACCAGACGCGTACATTCAAGACATCGGAACGCCGGAGCGTTTGGCGAAGGCGCGGGCGGACTTTGAGAGGGGCTTGTGAGAGCGACGGCCCCTTACCCTTCCGCTCTCCCCGCAGGCGGGGAGAGGGGATCCAGCAAGCAATTCCCTCTCCTCATTCGATGGGGAGAGGGGCAGGGTGATGGGTATTGGGTCGGCGAGGTAGCGATATGAGCCAGGGACGCGTGTTGATTACTGGTGGGGCGGGATTTATCGGGGCGCATACGGCGGTGGAGTTATTGCGGGCGGGGTATGAGGTGCGGTTGCTCGATAATTTGACGCCGCCGATTCATACCGGGGAATGGCCGCGGTGGGTGCCGGATTGCGAGAAGCTGCGGGGGGATGTTCGGGAGGCGGCGGACTGGGAGCGTGCGTTGCGCGGCGTCGAGTTTGTCATCCACCTCGCGGCGCATCAGGATTT
>CAZJCX010000028.1:20159-20421 GCA_964544425.1 uncultured Verrucomicrobiota bacterium | reverse complement strand
ATGGCGAAGGCCGGTATCGCTGTGCGCGCGACGGCGAAGTGTTTCCCGACGGTCGCGCGCCCAACCGGTTGGCGCAGGGGCACTGGGAGCCGGTCTGTCCGCAGTGCGGAGGGGCGATCACGCCGTTGCCGCTGTTGGAGACGCACGCGAATCCGCAGAACCAGTATTCGATTGCGAAGTATTCGCAAGAGCTGATGGCCGTGGCGTTGGGGCGGAACTACGGCATCCCGAGCTGCGCCTTGCGGTATTCCATCGTGCAGGG
>CAZJCX010000028.1:14843-20124 GCA_964544425.1 uncultured Verrucomicrobiota bacterium | reverse complement strand
TCACGCTCCAGATGTTGCAAGGACAGCCAGCCAGCGTCTTTGAGGATGGCCGGCAGTTGCGCGACTACGTGAACGTCGGCGACGTGGCGCGCGCGAACCGGTTGGCGCTGGAGGATGACCGGGCCAGTTACGAAGTGTTCAACGTCGGCGGCGGGAAAGGCTACACGGTGTTGGAGTTTGCCGCGATGGTGACGGACCGCCCGGCCCACGTGACGGGCGAATACCGGGTCGGCGACACGCGGCATAGCGTGTCGGATATTTCCAAGTTGCAGGCGCTCGGCTGGCAGCCGACCAAGACGCCGCGCGACAGCGTGCGCGATTATGTGGAGTGGATCCGTGGCGAGAAGCTCGACAAAGATTACGCGACGGAGGCCTTGGCGAAATTGCGGGAGTTGGGAGCGCTTCGGAAGGCCGGTGGATGAAGCACGGAGACACAGCGGGCAGAGAGGGCTTGTGGTTGAGTGTGGTCATTCCGGCGTACAATGAGGAGGAGCGGTTGCGGCGGCACATCCCGGATATTCGGCGGCATTTGGCTGGTAAGCCGTATGAAATCATCGTGGTCAACGACGGCAGCCGCGACAGCACGGCGCGGGTGGCGGTGGAACTTGGCGCGCGATTGATTGATCTGCAGCCGAATCGCGGCAAAGGCGGCGCGGTGAAGGCGGGGATGCTCGCGGCACAGGGCCGGTATGTGTTGTTCACGGACGCGGATCAGAGCACGCCGATTGGCGAGGTGGATAAGTTGCTGGCCAAGCTGGAGACGGGGTACGATGTGGCGATTGGCTCGCGCGCGACGGCGGGCGCCGATGTCGAAAAGGCGCAGGTGTGGTATCGGACGTTGGCTGGTAAGTTGTTCGGTTTGGCGACCCGGTGGTTGGTGATTGGCGGGGTGGCGGACACGCAGTGCGGTTTCAAATTGATGACGCGGGATGTGGCGCAGAAGGTTTTCCAACATGTGACTTCACCAACGGCGATTTTTGACATCGAGATGCTCGCGGTGGCGGTGCGCGAGGGGTGCCGGATCGCGGAGGTGCCGGTGCATTGGGTGCATGACCCCGACACACGCATCCCTTACAACCTGCGGCGGGCGTGCCGGATTTGGGGCGAGTTGTTTCGGATCAAGCGCGTGGTGGGCAGGCGCATGGTGGTGCGGTCATGAAAATCGCCCGGTGGGAATGGGGGGCGCTGGCGCTGATCTTGGCGGTCGGCGGATGGCTGCGGTTTTCGCATGTGGACCTCGTCGAGTGCAAGGGTGACGAGGCGGTGGCCGCGCACCTGGCGTTGCAGTTTGTGAAGGGCGGCGAGTTGCCGACGGCGGGTTTGATGTCGAGCGTTGGGGTCACGAATCCGCCGTTGTTCATCTATTTGCTGATCCCGATGTTTTTCATCACGACCAACGTCGTGGCAGTGTCGGCGATGATTGCCGGGCTGGGATTGGCGGCGGTGGCAGCGACGTGGTGGATTGGCCGGAGGTATTACGGGCCGTGGTGCGGGTTGGTGGCGGCGGCGATGTTTGCAACGGCACCGTGGGCGGTGGTTTATTCGCGGAAGATTTGGGCGCAGGATTTCGTGCCGTTACTGACAACCGGGTTGTGTTGGGCGGTGCACGCGCTGGTGTTGGGCAAGAAACCGTGGGCGATTTTCTGGGTGGTGTTGTTGCCGTTGGCGGTGGTTCAGGTGCATTTCAGCGGGCTGGCGTTAACGGCGATGGTAATCGTGTTGCTGGCGGTGTTGCGGCCCAAGCTGGATTGGCGGTGGGCAGCCGGTGGGCTGATGGCGGCGGTGATGGTGTTGGTGCCGTACCTACAGAGGCAGGCAAAGAAGGCATGGCGGGACGTGTCGCAGGCGCGGGCGCAGATTGGCGGGAAAAATTGGGACGCGTTGCCGAAGGGGATGACGATTCAGCCGAACTCCGGTTACCCGTTCCCGCGGCGGCCCGGCGAGGCGTGGATTCATGGCGTTTCGATGATCAACAGCGGGCAGATCGAGGACATCATCGGTTTGGACAAGCCGGCGTTCGCGGCGCAGACCGGGGTGTTGGAGTTGCTGCAAATGTTGCAGCGCATTGTGACAGTGGGCTGCGTGGTGTGGTTGCTGGTGGTGATTGCGAAGGAGAAGTGGGCGGCCCGCCGCGAGATTATTTTGGTGGGTTGGCTGGCAGTGCCGATGTTGGTGTTCATGGTGGCGCAGCTTTGGACGTATCTGTCGTACTACGCGATAATGTGGCCGGTATGGTTTTTGGTGGTGGGCGCAGTGGCGCAGAGATTGACGGAGGCCGGCGGCGCGCCCGGCGGTCGCGCCCTACCGGCGGTGGCGTTGGGATTGTGCCTCGGCAGCGTGTTGTACCTGCTGGCGCTGTGCCGGTTCATGGAAAGCAAGGGTGGGGCGCATGGGACGTACGGGACGGGGGTGGGATATAAGTTGGCGGCGGCGCGGCGGCTGGCGGGGGGCCGGGAGTTGTACGAGCAGCAACGATTTTTGCAGATGGACCAGTTGGGGCGTGTGGAGGTCGCGCAGGTTGATTTGCCGTTCCTCGTGGCGTTGCAGCCGGGCGGGAGCGCGTTCCCGACGAACCAGATCGTGTTGGTCTATGATGCAAACCGCGCGAATTACCGGCCGGAGGACATACCGCAGTTGGCGAACGCGCCACACGAAGCGTTCGGACCGCTGCGACTCTATTTTCTGACGAAATGAACGCCATCGAAAAGCGAATCGCGATTTGTCTGTTGGGCTTGTGGGCCTTGATGTTCTTGCCGAACCTGCGGACGAACCCCAATTGGTACGGCGACGAAGGGGAGTGGATGGAGAAATGTTGGACGTTCATCCACGGAACGCCGCGCGTGGGGCCGGTGGTGAACGATTTCGTGTTTCCGTATCCGTACCCGCCGCTCTACATGGCGGTGAACGGCGCTTTGCTGCGGGTGTTTGGGAACGACATCGTGGTGGGCCGCGCGTTGGGCGCGGTGACGGCGTTGGCGGCGGCGGGGATTTTATTTTGGATCGGGGCGCGGTTGCGGGACCGGTCGTTCGGGTTTCTTTGCGCGGCAGCGTTCCTGGTGTATGCGGAGGCGAACATGAATTTTCGATGGGTCCGGTCGCATCCGTTGGCCGGTACGTTCGCGTTGGCGTCGGTGGGTTTCTTGATCCGGTACGTTCAGGAGAAGCGGTGGCAGGACGCCCTGCTGGCGGGGGGGATGTGCGCATTGGCGACCGCGACGAATTATTTCACGTATCCGCTCATCGCCGGGGTGATTGTGACGGTGGCGGTGGTGAATTGGCGGCACGTGCCGTTGGCGGCCGCGGCCGCGGGCGCGTATGGCGTGCTCTTCGTGCTGTGGTATGTCGCGGCCCATTCGGGGAACGAGTTGATGACGCAAGTGCGGTTGCTGACGAGCGTGGCGTCGAATGAGGTGCGGCCGACGTTTTTCGGGGAGGTCGCACGGTTTGGGGAAAACATCTGGAATCTGGGGTTTAAGACGCCGACACGGATGGGGCAGAACGGGTGGGAGGGGAGAGATTATTGGCTGATGCTGGCGACGGCCGGATTTGTGTTCCTGCCGGTGACGAAGTCGAAATGGCTGCGGGTGTGGCTGCCGATGTGGTTGTTGATTTTGATGTACGGCGTTTTCAAGAAGCTGAACAACGTGCCGTTGTTTTTTTATCCCGCGACAATTTTCCTGCCGTTGCTGGCGGTGGGCGTGGCGGGAGTGTTGACGTGGGCGGGGGAGTGGGCGAGCCGGGCGGAGAAGAATTTGCGGTGGGTGCCGGCGATTGTGGTGTTGGTGCTCTTCGCGGTGCCGTCGTTGCAGGGCGCGTGGGGCCGTTTCCACTCGAAGATTGACGCGTGGTCGCAGCACTCCGTCGCGGAGGCGGAGGCGGCGCTGAAGTATGTGAACGAGCACACGGAACCCGGTGACTTCGTGATTGTTCCGAAACAGATCTACTGGCTGGCGCGGACGGAGCGGCGAAGCATGTTGACGTTCGCGCCCCGGTATAACGGCGTCGTGAATGACATGCCCGTGCCGGTGTTGATTCCGCAGGAGCGGTACTGGTTCGATTGCCGCTTGGAGAATGCGAAGTATGTGGTGTTGGCGTCGGGCGTGGACTCGACGGGACGGCAGCCGCGAGGGATTGATATTGTGTATTGCTTGGGACTCACCGGGGTGAAGGAAACGGTGGCGCAAATGGTCCGCGAGCAGTGGCCGGTGGTCTATCACGGGGGCAATCAGGTGGCGTACGCGCCGATTGGCAACGGGTTGGCGTGGCCGGTGGCGGTGAACGGGGAATATCTGGTGCTGTCTAATCCGCGTTTTCAGAAACCATGAAATCGTTGCTGATCATTCCGACGTACAATGAGAAGGACAACATCGAGCGGATCATCGCCGCGGTGTTGCCGCAGTCGGCCGGGCTGGAGATTTTGGTGGTGGATGATGGCTCGCCGGACGGAACGGGTGAAATTGTGGAGCGGCTGGCCGCCGCGAATCCGCGAATCCATTTGCTGCGGCGAGCCGGCAAGCTGGGGTTGGGCACGGCGTACATCGCCGGCTTCCAATGGGGGCTGGCGCGCGATTACGAATGCTTTCTGGAAATGGATGCGGACTTCTCGCATGACCCCAACGAGATTCCGAATTTGTTGTGCGCCAGCGAGGCGAACGATCTGGTGCTGGGATCCCGGTACAAGGACGGGATTCGCGTGGTGAACTGGCCATTGTCACGGTTGATTTTGAGCAAGGGCGCGGCGTTGTATGTGCGGCTGATTACCGGCTTGCCGGTCGCGGATCCAACCGGGGGCTTCAAATGTTTTCGCCGCGCGGTGCTGGAAGCAATCGAACTCGACAGCGTGAAAAGCAACGGGTATGCATTTCAGGTGGAAATGACCTACAAGGCGTGGATGCAAGGCTTCCGCATCAAAGAAATCCCCATCACGTTTGCCGACCGGTTTGCCGGCCAGTCGAAAATGTCCACCGGCATTGTGCGCGAGGCGTTGTGGATTGTGTGGCTGCTGGCGCGGTCGCACGGCTACCGGCGGCGACCGGCCGTGCAACGTTCCACTGAAAACTGAGTTATGAGCGACCTTCCCGCGACCCCCGCGTCTGCTCCAGGCGCTCTCTCGTCGGACGAGCGCTTCTTTGGCCGCCGCGATCTCGTCGCCTTTGCGACGGCGGCGCTGGTTACGTTCATTGGTTATTTTTTTACGCTGCAACCCAGTGTGGGCTTGGAGGATTCCGGTGAGTTTCTCGTCGCCGCGAACCATCTTGGCGTTCCGCACCCGCCCGGCTAT
>CAZJCX010000028.1:14125-14833 GCA_964544425.1 uncultured Verrucomicrobiota bacterium | reverse complement strand
GATCTGGACGATCCTCGCGTACCTCTGGCAGTACCTCGTGCCGTTCGGCAACATCGCGTGGCGGATCAACCTGATGTCGGCGGTGTTTGGGGCGGTCGCGATCGGGCTGGCGGCGTTGATCATCTCGAAGACCGGCCACTTGATGGGGGCGCGGGTCGGGTTTCTCAAGGCGCTGGATGAACGGCTCGTCAACATCGTCGTACTGGCCAGTGCCGTGTCGGCGTCGCTGATGTTGGCGTTCAGCCCGGTGATGTGGTCGCAGGCGATCATCAGCGAAGTCTATGCGCTGAACGCGTTTTTTCTGCTGGTGACGTTGGTGCTGATGTACCGGTGGAGCTTCGAGACCGAGAAACGGTGGCGGCTGTACCTGGCGGCGTTCGTGTGGGGCGTGAGTTTGACGAACCATCAGACGCTGGTGTTGTTGACGGTGGCGTTTCCGTGCTTTGTCTGGTTTGCCGACCGGAAATTTGGGCGCGACGCGTTGATCCCGATTCTCGGCGTGATCGCCTTGGGCGTCGTGTACATGTTGTTCCAGAAGGACAGCATGATTCACCAAGGACCGTTCGCCGGGGCGGTGGTCTTGTCGTTCGGGGTTGGGTGCGCGGTCTGGCTGTATTTTCTGCTGACACGCAACACCGAAGAGTTAATGCGCCGGTGGGGTGCGGTTTTGATTTTGTACGGCTGCGTCCTGGCCGGGCTGGCGTTGTA
>CAZJCX010000028.1:7784-14042 GCA_964544425.1 uncultured Verrucomicrobiota bacterium | reverse complement strand
TCGCCCGCCTGCGGCGGATCGTGTTCCTCGACCGCGACCTGCTCAAGTTCTGGGGGCAGCTCAACATGTTTTTTGACGACCTGCAGTCGCAGTTCAACGTCGTCTATGCATTGCTGGCGTTGTTGGCGTTGTTCTTCTACCGCGACCTCGACCGGCGCGACAAGGACTGGCTCAAATTCATCCTCATCGCGTTTCTGTTTCTTGGTCTCGGTTTTATCTTTTTGTCGAACCCCGGTTTCGAGAAACAGAAACAGTTCACCGACCGGGTTTTCTTTTTACCGGGTCATTGCCTGTTCGCGCTATGGATTGGGTACGGCTTGATCCTTGGCCTCGGCTACATGCTGTCGGCGTCGCGCAAGTCCCGCAACGTCGTGCCGGTGTTGGCCATCACGTACGTGGTCTTGCGGATGGGGTACGCCGCCATTAATCGGGAGGTGCTCAGTCCCGACGATATCCTGCTGCTGGCGTTCGTCACGGTCGTCGGGATCATCTATCTTGTCTTCCCCGTCCTAAATCTCACGGTCGCGACCTGCGCGCAGGCCGCGGTGTTGGTCTTGTTGCCCAGCGTGTCGTTTGCGCGGCATTGGTCGAACACCGAACAACGCGGCCACGACTTCGGCTATCAGTTTGGCTACCTGATGTTCAAGCCGGGTGGCGGCTATCCGGAAATGGATCGCGACGCAGTGCTTTACGGCGGCACCGATCCCGGTCGGTTTGTGCCGACGTACATGATTTTCGTCGAAAGCCAGGTTCCGTCGCGTGCCAAAACCCAGATGGCGAAGTATCCCGAGAGCGGAACATTCGACCGGTCCGATGTGTACATCATCACCCAGAACGCGCTGGCGGACTCGACGTACATGAGTTACATCCGCGACCACTACGACTACAGTCGGCCGCGCGCGGATGACGCGAACTCGTTGACGAATCGGACCGGCTTGTATCGCTTCCTCTACCGGCTCGCGTGGAACAGCCTCGACCGGGCCAATACCTATCCGAAAGAACCGATCTGGATACCGGGCGAGATGGATTCGCAGCGGGCTTTTTCCGAGTACGTCGAAGATCTGCAGAACCGGCAAGCCTTGCCCGAAGAGCAAGTCAGCGTGGAAGGCGGCCGCGTCAGTGTGCAGGGCGTCCAAGGCGTCATGGCCATCAATGGCATTTTGACGAAGATGATCTTCGACAAGAACCGAGAAAAACACTCGTTCTACATCGAAGAAAGCTACGTCATCCCGTGGATGTACCCGTATCTGGAACCGTTCGGCATCATCCTGAAGATCAACAAGGATCCCGTGCCGGGACCCGACCAAGACGCCGCCCGCTGGCAGACGATGATTGACCGTGACAAGACCTACTGGGACGCACTCTATGCCGATCTAACGAGCAATCCCCGGTTCCGCCGCGACGACGTGGCGCAGAAAACGTTCTCCAAACTGCGCTCCGCCATCGGCGGTCTCTACTCGACCCGTGCCACGATGGGCGGTGCGAGTGGATCCAATCAAGAAGCGCTGTTCGTCGCGGCCGAGTACGCATTTCGACAGGCCATCGAACTCTGCCCCGACAGCCCCGAAGCCAACTTCCGCCTCGCCCAACTGTACGTGCAGCGCGGCCAGTTCGACCCGGCCATCGAGGTCCTCGAAAAGTATCAACGCACCGACGAGTACAACACGAAAATCAAGGAAGCTGTCAAAACGATCAAGGAAATGCGCGACATGACAACGTCCGTGCGCGACTTGGAACAACGGTATGGCGCCAACCCCGCCGACCTCCAAGCCGGCTGGGACCTCGCCATTGCCTACGCCCGGCAACAGCGCCCCGATGCCATGGACGCCGTCGTGAATAGCTTGATCGCCCGGCCCGAACTGCCGGAGCAGAATTTCCTGATGATCGCCCAAACCTACGCGCAACTGAAGCGCCTCGACCGGGTCACCGAAGTCCTCACCGCCCTGACGCAGCGGCATCCGAACAGCAACATGGCTTGGTATAATCTCGCCGCGATCTACAGCGTGCGGAATGACTGTGCCAGCGCCGTGGTCGCCTTGCAGCGGGCGTTTGCACTGGACAACGCGGAACGGCTCGTCTTCAACACGGCGCGAACTGACCAGCGCTTTGCGGCGTGCGCAAACTCACCCGAGTTCCAACGACTTTTCGGGGTGGTTGCCGAACCGCCGTTGCCGGGCGGATTCACGATCACCCGGTAAGCGAGGCAGGGCGCCTAGTCGCCGATTGGAAACACGAGGCGCAGGCCCACCCACGCGCGGCCCGAAAAAACATCCAAGTCCACATCCGATTTGACCCGTGCGTTTTCCCACACATCGCGCCACGGGTCAGAATACGTCCGGGCTGGACCGCGCGGTTTGGGTGCCCCGCCAACTTGCACGTTGCCGCGCGCGACGTCGTACTCCAGTTGGATCGCGCGCTCGACATTTTCGACCAGCACATCCAGCGCGAAAACAGTTTTGTCCAACTGATACTTGGCCGACTGGATGCCGCTCAACACCCACGACTCGCTTCGGTCTTGCACGCCAAACTCGTTCTCGAAGTTCACCCAACGCTGGCCCTCGGACAGTTTCTGCCGCCGGGCGGTCGTGAGTGTCCAATTTTCCATGTCGCTTAACACTATGTGTCTGCGCAGTCCGGCAGCGACAGTGCTCTGTTCGCCAAACTCCGCCGGCACATACGCGGCTAACAACTCGCGCTCCGCGGTGGGGGAGACGGCATAGCAAGTTACTGTGGCGCAATTGGCTACAAGTAACGCCAGTCTAATCTGCGCCGTTAATCGGGGGATGTTATCACTCATCGTTTGTCCTCTGAACTACAATACACCTGCGCAAGTTTCTGTAAAGCAACGGACTTGGCCTGTGCCATGCTAAGACCTCAAGCATGAAGCCGAGTAAGTTGCCGGGCAAGGCCGTCGAACGCATCCGCGCGATGAACGCGTTGAAGGCGGCCATCCTCGCCGGCGCGACTTACGAGTACGAGCGCCTCGTGACAGCAGCGGTGACCGCTGGCGTCAGTGAAGACGAGATCGACCTGCTCATCCACGACGCGCTGCAGTCGCTGTTTGCTTGCGCTGAATTGCCGGTCGGCCCCCGCGAGATGGCCTATTACTCGCCGGCTCGCTGACCCGCAAAAAATCTCGCACCCGGTACTCTGACTGGCTACACTGCGCCCGTTGGACGGGAAAAATATGACTCCAACTCTCTTGGTTTTGGCGGCGGGCATGGGCAGCCGGTATGGCGGTCTGAAACAGATTGACGCGGTCGGGGCGCACGGCGAGGCGATCATTGACTTTTCCATTTACGATGCCATCCGCGCGGGCTTCGGCAAAGTCGTGTTCGTCATCCGCCGCGACATCGAACCCGATTTCAAGAGGGCCGTCGGCTCCAAGTTTTCGAGCCGCCTGCCCGTGGAATACGCGTATCAGGAACTCGATCTGCTGCCGCCCGGTTTTGCGCTCCCACCGGCCCGGAAAAAGCCGTGGGGCACCGCCCACGCGATCATGGCCGCCGCCGGGATCATCCACGAGCCCTTCGCAGTCATCAACGCCGACGACTTTTATGGGGCGGCGTCGTTCCAGACGCTGGCGGATTACCTGAGACAATCACGCGACACACCGACCGTGGCGGATTACTCGATGGTGGGGTTTGTTTTGCGGAACACGCTGTCGGAACACGGCACCGTCTCGCGCGCGATTTGCGAGCGCGACGCCAGTGGTTTTCTGACCACAATCGTCGAGCGCACCAAAATCGAAAAAGTCGCGAACGCGGCCCGGTATCTCGACGAGACCGGCCAATCGCATCCGCTGACCGGCGATGAATTGGTCTCGATGAATATGTTTGGGTTCACGCCGTCGGCGTTCGAATTGTTGCGCGCGGAATTTGTGAAATTCCTCGCCGCTCGGATTCATGACGAGAAGGCGGAATTCTTCATCCCCACGCCGATGAACGCGCTCATCAAAGCCGGTCGCGCGCGGATGAAGGTACTGTCCAGCACCAGCGCCTGGTTTGGAATCACGTACCGCGAAGACAAGCCGACGGTGGTGGCCAACATCCAGCGGCTCGTGCAGCGAGGCGCGTATCCGGAGAGGTTGTGGGCGTAACGTCGTTACCGGACATCCCGCGTATCGGTGCGCAATTCGCCATCGCCGGCGAACTGGTCAACGCCGAACCGTTCACCCACGGCCACATCAACGACACCTTCGTCGGCACGTACCAACTCAACGGCGCGACCAGTCGCTTCGTCCACCAGCGAATCAACCATCACGTCTTCCAGAATCCCCGGCACGTCATGGAAAACATCGCCCGCGTGACCGACCACATCCGCGCCAAGCTCCAACGCGAAAATCACCCGGACATCAGCCGCCGGGTCCTGCGGCTGGTGCCGACCCGCGACGGCCAAACCTATCACGTCACACCCGACGGCCATTACTGGCGCACTTACCACTTCATCGAGAACGCCCGCATCTACGACGTCGTCGAGTCCCCCAAAGAGGCATACCAAGCCGCGAAAGAATACGGCTATTTCCAACAACTACTCACCGACCTGCCCGGTTCCCGATTACACGACACCATCCCGGACTTTCACCATACCCCGAAACGCTTCGCGGCCTTCGAGCGCGCGTGGCGGGCTGACGCGCACAACCGCGCCGCCGCCTGCCAGCCGGAGATCGAGTTCGCCCTCGAACACCAGCCCATCACCGCCGTGCTCCTTGATCTTCACGCTCAAGGGAAAATCCCGGAGCGCGTCACCCACAACGACACCAAATTCAACAATGTCATGCTCGACAACTCCACCGGGGAAGGTATCTGCGTCCTCGATCTCGACACCGTCATGCCCGGCTTGGCGCTCTACGATTTCGGCGACATGGTCCGCACCACGACCAGCGAAAGCGCCGAAGACGAACGCGACCTGCGTAAAGTCCGCATGGAACTGGAAATGTTCGAAGCGCTTGCCCGCGGCTACCTCAGCACTGCCGGAGCGTTTCTCAACTCAGTCGAAAAAGCCCACCTCGCATTCTCCGGCAAGCTCATCACCTTCGAAATCGGCTTGCGTTTCCTCACCGACTATCTTGAAGGCGACCACTATTTCAAGATTCACCGCGACGGACACAACCTCGACCGTTGCCGCACCCAGTTCAAACTGGTCGAATCCATCGAGCAACAAGAAGTCGAAATGAACACCCTCGTCGCCGGGCTTTGACGCGACTCAAAGCGTGTCGAACCGACTTGTGACCGGCTCGTGCCTGGCGTAGTCGTGGTACATCTCGCACGCGACGCCCGTCTGCAGCAAGAATCGTTCTTTATAAAAGTCTTCATCCGTGGCTGAGGAGCGACAAATGCCGGGTGAAATGCCGGTCGAGCAACTCCGCATGCAGTTGTGCGTGGCGGTGCAGGGTGTCCAGCAGGCGAGGCTTGTATTCGGGATGCGTCAGCGCCGAGCCAAACGTCACATGGAGCAGTTGCCGGCCGGGGCGCTGTTCGAGGAACGCCGCCTCGTCCGCGGCCGGCAGGGCGCGCACTTCCGCCGCTGTTGTGGAGATGTGGTAGCTGGCGCGGTCGGTGTCGAAGCGGTCGCGACAGAACGCGACGATCTCGGCAAACAATCCCGGGTTCGTCTGCGCCACGACCCGCAGCGCTTCCAGGTAGCTGGTGCCGGCGGTTTTCACGTGCAGCAAGTCCCCGCATACCCGGCCGATGATCGGATAAACCGCAAACTTGTCCGAACCGGAGTGAATGCTGATCTTGTACGGCCCGAGTTCGCGCGCCACCGCGACGTGCTCGCTCAGGTTGGCCTCGAACTGTTTGAGGTCGCCGCGAAAATCAATGCCCTTCTCAAATTCGCCGACGAACCGCGGCGCGACGCTGACGACGTTGGGCACGCGGTGGCGCTGCAATTCCAGTGCGATGAACCGATGTTCGAGCGTGCTCGTCGGTTCGTCCGTCTCGTCCACGCTCACTTCGATCTCAAACGGCTGGTCGCCCATCGCTTGCGCGATGCGCCGGCCCATCAGCCCCACATGCTCCAACGCCCGGCCATACTTCACCGCCGCCGCGCGCAACGTCGCGGCGTCAAATTCCCCGCGATACGCCGCCGTCAGCTCCGGCGTCACCGCGCCTTTCCCGACGTGCTCGCTGGGATCAATCGTGAAAAAGCAAAAACCCGCCGCCGCCATCCGGTCCGCCTGCACCGGCAATTTCAAGTGATCCGCATCCGCGCCGCACTGGGCTTTACCGGCACGTGGGGCGCGGGTGCGGATCA
>CAZJCX010000028.1:0-7748 GCA_964544425.1 uncultured Verrucomicrobiota bacterium | reverse complement strand
CGTCCGCCCGGTGCGCTCCATTTCGCGGATGGATTGCTGGGCGAAAATCGGCGCGAAATTAAAGCGCCGCACGGCTTGCAAGTGACCCGGCGTGGCCAAGCCCAACCGATCACCAAAACCGAACGACCGACGCAGACCGAGCGGTTTGGGGCAAGTTGAATTCATTAGTTCAGAATAATGTGTGCGGCGGCCGCGCGTTGTGATTTCAACGCCAGCTCGGCCGCTTTTAAGGCGTGCGCCTGGGTCATGGCGTGTTCGGTGCGATTCAGGCAATCGAGGATCAGCCGTCCAAAAAACGGGAAGCCGACCTTGCCGGCCAGATCGAAACGCGTCTCGCCCGCCTGATTGACGAGGTAAAGCTGGTCGCCCATCCGGTCGGTTCCGATATCCACATACTTCCGGATCTCGAGGTAGCCCTCCGTGCCTAGAATGATGGTTCGACCATCGCCCCAGGCGCGCAGGCCCGTGGGCGTGAACCAATCCACCCGGAGGTACATGGACGCGCCGTTGTCGCCAACCAGATGAGCTTCGCCAAAATCCTCGAGTTCGGGAAATTCGTGATGGCCGAAATTCGCCACGCGCGCGGACATGACCGCGCCATCGGTTGCGCCTGTGTAATGCAGAAATTGCTCGCACTGATGGCTCCCGAGGTCGCACAGGATCCCGCCATACCGGTCTTTCTGAAAAAACCAATCCGGCCGATTGCGGGGCGGGCCCAGCCGGTGCGGTCCCAACCCGATGACGTGAATCACGCGACCAACCGCACCCTGTTCAATCAGATCGGACGAAAAAACGGCAGCTTCAGAATGCAGGCGCTCGGAATAATACACCATGTATTTGCGCTGCGTCCGCTCGGCCACGCGCCGCGCCTCCGCCAATTGGTCCAACGACGTGAACGGACACTTGTCCGTGAAATAATCCTTACCGGCGGCCATCACGGCACACCCCAACGCCGCGCGCTCGCTCGGAATCGCTGCGGCCGCGACCAGCTTGATCTCCGGATCTTCGAGAATTGTCGTGAGGTCGGACGCGGGTTTGGCCGTCGGAAATTTGGCGATGAACTGCGCGACCTTGGCTGGGTCGGGATCGTGGACCCACTTCAACGTCGCCCCGGCCTCCAGCAACCCGCGGCACTGACCGTAGATGTGGCCGTGGTTGAGCGCGACAGCGGCTATTGGAAACTCCCCTGGCGAAACCACCGGGACCGGCTTGCCTTGCGGCGCGTAGTTCATGCCATCTGATTTCGAGAAGTTGTCCACTTGGCTCAGGATAGGGTGGGGCGCGCGCGGCGGCAATCCAGGCGCGCAAGCATTGCCGTTCATGAACGACCCCGCTAGGCATTCGCGTCTCAGAAGCTTGTCTTGCCGGCGGCGACTCCAGTAGCGTAGGCGCATGAGAGCGGTTCGCATCGGCATCGTGGGCGTGGGCAACATGGGGACGATTCACGCGCGCACGCTCGCCGCAGGGAAGATCGAACGAGCCGTCCTCGCGGCGGTTTGTGACTACCGGCCAGACCGGCTCGCCGGTTTCGGCGACGTGCCGTCGTTTCACGACTGCGATGAACTGCTGCGGTCCGGCGTGGTGGATGCCGTCTTGATCGCCACGCCGCACTTCGCCCACACCACGCTTGGCCAGGCGGCGTTGCGCGCGGGACTGCATGTGCTCGTGGAAAAGCCGGTCTCGGTTCACAAGCGGGATTGCGAACGGTTGCTCGCCGCGCACGTGAATCCCCACCAAGTGTTCGCGGCGATGTTCAATCAACGGACCGACCCGTTCTACCGGCAGTTCCGCAACCTGATCCGCACGGACGCGCTCGGTAAAATTCGGCGGGTGCAGTGGACGGTTACGAATTGGTTTCGCACCGAAGCGTACTATGCCTCCGGCGGCTGGCGCGCCACGTGGGCCGGCGAAGGCGGCGGCGTGTTGCTGAACCAGTGCCCCCACAATCTTGATCTCTACCAATGGCTGTTTGGGATGCCGCAGCGGATCCGCGGCCACTGCCGGCTGGGCCGGTATCACGCGATCGAGGTGGAGGACGATGTCACCGCCTATTTCGAGCACGCGGACGGCGCGACCGCCACGTTCATTGCTTCGACGGGCGAGGCGCCCGGCACGAATCGCCTCGAAATCTGCGCTGAGCGTGGACGGCTGGTGTACGAGAATGACCGGCTCACGTTCATCCGCAACGAGGTGCCGATGTCGGAGTTCAGCCGCAGCACCAAGGAACTGTTCGCGTCCCCGGCCACCACCACCGAAGAGTTCTCCCCCACCGGCCACGGCGGCCAACACGCGGAAATTTTGAAGAACTTTGTGGACGCCATCCTCGACGGCGCGCCGCTCATTGCCCCGGCAGCAGAGGGTATTCACTCCGTTGAACTCGCCAACGCCATCCTTTTCTCCTCGCAGTTGGGCCAAACCCTCACGCTGCCCCTCGACAGCTCCGCATACGAGCGTTTCCTGCAAGACAAAATCGCGAACTCGCGGTTCAAAAAAAACGTGACAGACTACGCGGCGACTGCCGGGGACTTCGCCCAGTCGTTCAGGTGATGCTATGAACTATCGTCATCTCGGATGCTACAGCGATCTCGTCGCCGCTTGCCGTCCTCTGTATCCCCGCGCCCGGCCGGGGAAGGAAACGCAGCGGCGGCTGCGGGAGATATTGGCGTTCGCGCCCGGAGCCGAAACGCCGCGCCATGTCCAGCATGGTCGCCGGTGGATTCGTGATGGTGTGGCTGGTGAGGAAATCTCGTGGTCGGTCGGCTACGGCCCGCGCACCGAGGCTTGGGCGCTGCGGCCGGCAGGCGTGACGGGACGACTGCCGGGCGTTCTCGCGTTGCACGACCACGGCGGGTATAAGTTCTACGGGAAAGAAAAAATCGCCGACGGACCGAGCGCGCCGACACAGACGATCCGGGAGTTTCGCGAACTGTGCTACGGCGGGCGGGCGTTCGCCAACGCATTGGCGCGGGCGGGCTACGTCGTGCTTGTGCATGACGTGGCGCCGTGGGGCAGCCGGAGGTTTCCGTTGGCGGCCATCCCGGAGTTTGACCGACAGATTGGCCGGTTGTGCGCGCGGCAACTGCCGGCGCAGACGTGGCAGCCGCCGGCAATTGCGACCTATAACCAGAGCGCGATCTTTCACGAACACACGCTGGCGAAGTACTGTGCGGTGTTGGGAGTTTCTTTACCGGGGTTGATTGCCTTTGAGGACCGGGTGGCTGCGAATTATCTGGCGAGCCGACCGGACGTGCAGCGCGGGCAGGTGGGGTGCGTGGGGTTGTCTGGCGGCGGGATGCGGTCGGTGTTGTTGCAGGCGACATGCGACCGGATCGGCGCGGCGGTCGTGGTGGGAGCGATGTGTTCGTATACGCACTTGCTCGATCACAACGTGGTCTGTCACACGTGGCTGTTCTTCCCGCCGGGCTGGAGCCGACACGGCGACTGGCCAGACATCGCAGCGTGTCGGGCGCCGTCGCCGTTGCTGGTACAGAATGGCCGGCAGGATGCGCTGTACACGCTGGCAGGAATGCGGTCGGCGGATCGGCGGATTGCCGCGCATTACCGGGACGCTGGCAAGTCAGATCACTACAAATGCCAGTGGTATACCGGCCCGCATCGGTTCGACGTACCGATGCAACGGGCCGCATTCGCCTGGCTGGCGCGGTGGCTGAAGTAACGGCAAAATCGCAGCAAAGAATCCAAACAAATTGAGTATTGACACAATTGACATATGTGGTATAAGCGACATTGCAATGACGCAAGTCGCCTGTAGCCCTTTGATCGAGCGCACGGTTTCCCGGCTCCGCCGCGAACTGGCCAGCGGACGATTTCAGCCCGACGCGCCGTTGCCGACGCACCGGCAGTGGGCGCAGCGATTGAAGGTGAGCCACTTCATCGTCGGACGCGCGATGGAAATATTGAAGCAGGAGGGCGTCGTGGAATCGCAAGAAGGTTCCTACACCTACCTGATGTCCGTCCCGCCGGCCGCGCCGGCAAAGTCCCCGGCCGCCACTGTCCATGTGTGGGATTGCGGTCGGCGTGATCTGCGGAAACTCCGGCAGGGCATTGTCCGCGCGCGGTTTCACCAGCAATTCCGCCGGCAAAATCCGGGCATCCAAGTTTCAGAGCGGTCGTTGGATGTCGCCATCCAGGAATTTGAAGCGACCCTAATCGAAAGCCTGTTGGCAGGCGCTGAGCCGACCCTTGGGCGAACGAGGCAAACCTACCTTCCGTTGTTGGTGGAGCAGGCCGGGATCACGGCATTTGATCCGTCGCTCGTTGCCGACCACGTCGCGCAACTTGCGCCGGCCTGCGTCGCGACTTGTACGCGTGGCGGTCGGTTGGTCATGCTGCCGACCAACTGGTCGGCGTCGTTGATGATCTACAGCCCGGCGCGGTTGGCTGCCGCCGAATTGGACGCCCACCGGCCGCCGCAGGATTGGGGCGAGTTGTTCGACTACTGCCTCCGCCTCTCGCAACTCGATGGCGGCCGACCGAGCCTACATGTCCTGAGTGTGGGCGATTTGGTTTGGTGGTTGATGCAATTGACGTACCAATGCCTGCCCGGGACCCGCGACGCAACGCTTTCGGGGGTGGATTGGAATAGCGCGGCCGCCCGGAAAGCGGTGGAATTTGTCGTAAAGCTTTGCGCGCAGGGTCTGCTGAAAGTTCACGAGTGCAGCGGCGTTGAGGTCGCCTCGGCGATGTTGGCGGGCCATATCCCGTTACTGGTGGACAGCGGCGCGGTGGCCAGTCAAATCGCGCTTTTGGGTGAAGCTGGTCGCCTCCCCATCGCGTTACTTCCGCGTGGGCCGAACGGACAGCCACTCAGCCTGTTGAACTGCGGCGGCTGGGTGTTGAACGCCCACGCCTCCGCCGCCGAACAAGATGCTGCGACCCGGTATGCCATGGAGTGGGAGCAGTGGCTGACCGCCGAGGGCGGAACGGAAATGGAGCGGCTGGGAGTATCGGCTTCGTTGCTCCCGGTGCGGCGCGCGGGCGACCGCCGGTCTCTGCCGGCGGCTTGGTGCGACACGATCGAGCAATTGATGGACTACGGCCGGTGGGAGCCGGCGCAGGCGGATTGGGAGAAGAGCGTGTTGAGTCACGGTTTGGAAACGGTCGTGCGACCCGGTCAGCCGGTGCTGGCCGAGCAACTTGTGCAGCAGTTGCGGCTGCAGAAACTGGAAACCAGTCTCGGCCATTCAGCGCCGGGCGTTGAAAGGAGTTAGGGCTATGAGGAGCATGAAGAACAAATGGAATCGGCAGATCAAGCGGTGCATGACGCTCGGCGTGCTGGCGAGCGTCCTCGGTTTCGCCGCGTCGAGCGAGGCGACGTTGATCGTCACTAACCGGTATGACTTCGAGCCTTCGGGAGGAGTCACGGAAACTGGATGGACGCATGTGGACACGGGAGATTTCTACACACTGACAACGGCGGGGTTCATGCCGGGGTCGTCCTTCGCGGGTGATTTCGACCGTGTGACATCCACCCAACCGCCGACGGATGTGACGCGGGACGCGGTGTTCAGCACGGATTTGGCGCCGACGGTGATGACGATTGGATTTCGGGACATCATCCCGGCGTTCTCTGAATCGGTTATATATTCGATCTACCGATCCGATCCAGCGGACGTGTGGGCGCCAGATTTTAGCACCTACATTAGCGTCAACGGCGGTCCAACCAATCTCGTGCACAGTGGCACAGCGGTTAACGGGACGTACTTTGCCCCGATAACAGGATTGGTGACTCTGACCCCTACAATGACACTTGGAACGATCGATTTCCTCTTCTTTGATAATGGTGGTGATCCAGCCAGTGTGCGTCTGAATGGCATCCAGACGGAATTCACCGTGGTGCCCGAACCGAGCACGATGTTGTTGCTGGGCGTCGGCGCGGCGGTCGTGTTGCGGATGCGGCGGCGGTTACGCTAGAGTGGGGGCGGCGGGTCACGGTCAATGAAGCGGAACCAGAGGCGGCATGGGTTCACGATGATCGAACTGCTCGTGGTGGTGGCGATCATCGCGTTGCTGGCGGCTTTGTTGTTGCCGTCGCTGAAACAGGCCCGCGAGAAAGCGCGCGCAGCCGGCTGCCTCAGCAATGTTCGGCAGATGGGCGTGGCGGTCCACCTGTATGCGGACGATTACGCCGCCGCCATTCCGTACTACCGGCAGCCGTTTCCGCCGTCGAATTTTTGGTGGAAAGTGCTCCAGCCGTACACCGCCAACCAGACGGACGACTTCGGCAAGTTACTGCGCTGCCTGACCGCGACTGAGACGGACAGCTTCGAGACCTACCGGTCATGCTACGCGTACAACAACGTACTCGAAGCGACCAAGCTTGCCGCGTTCGAGAATCCTGCCGAGGGCGCGCTGATCGGCGACGGGCGGATGCCGTTCTACAACTACTTCACGGAATTACTGGCCGGCTGGCTCTACCTCGCGCCGCGCCACAAGAGCGCCGGCAACTTCCTGTTTCTCGACGCGCACGCAGCGTTGGTGTTGTACCCCTGGCCGCCCAACGCCGGCGATGGCCGCAAGTTCTGGCTGGGAAATCCCTGAACCACAACCAACCCCACGGAGATTCATGCACCTGAACACACTGCTGATTGGATTAATCTTCACGGCCGCCCTGCCGGCGTGGGCCGCGGACCCGAAACCGCACGAAGAACCGTTCGAGTCGCTCGACGGAGTCGTCGCCTACCGCGGTTACCGGGCTGTGGACGCCGAACTCAAACTCGTCGAAACCGGCGCGCAAGAGGGCAAGAAATGCGTCCACGTCAACTGGACCGCCGAGCCGAGCTACCCCGGCAATGGCGGCGTCGAGAAAACAATTCCACCGACGGATTTCACCGGCAAGACATTCAGTGTCTGGTTCAAGCCGGTCACGCCCGACACCGTCGGCACGGCGTTTGTGTCGTTTGAGGACGCGGCGGGCAAACGCGCCGAGATGCGCGCGTGGCATCACATCACCGGCTGGAAAAACCTCCAGATCACCGTCGGCGCGAAAGGCGGCGCGGGCCATTACGAGTACGATCCCGAAGCCGACCTGACCAAGATCACCACCATCCGCTTTTACGCCATCACGAAGGAAGGCGGCCAGAAAGCCGAGGCGCTTTGGGACGGGTTTCAGGAAGTGAAGGACTAATCGGCCTTGAACCATCGACTCTTGGCGCTGCTCGGCATCGGGCTGACGGCTAGCGCGGTCGCCGGGCCCGGCCCCGCGCAACCGTTCGCCGCCACCAACGACTTTGAAATCGTCGCTTTGGCCGGGGCTGCGCCGCCGGCAGTCCATTACGAGGAGAAACCGGGGCCGACCTCGCGGCCTTGTCTCGCCGTGCGGTTGCGGGGCGGCGCGCGGTTGTTGTGGGACTTCCCGGAACAAGCGGTGGCTGGGCAGGCATTCAGCTTGTTCGTCCACCCGCGCGACGTGCCGCTGGCGAAACTGCGCGTCAAATTCATCCACGCTGACGGCGTGGCGGAGAGTCACACCGTTGCCGACATCCCGCCCGGCGTCTGGAAACAACTGACGTTTGTGCCGACGAACGCCGTCGCGGTAGGCGGGATTTTTCTCGAACTCACCGGCGATCAGACCGTCTGGCTCTCCGATTTTAAGGCTGAGGGTCGCGCGCGGCCGGTGCTTGCCGACGTGTCTGCCACCGCCCCTACGGTCGCCTGCGGGCTGACCGGGCTGTGGCTCGATCCGCAACGCGGGCACGCGCTGGCGGGCGCGCGCGTGGCCGGGCGCT
>CAZJCX010000027.1:20104-22540 GCA_964544425.1 uncultured Verrucomicrobiota bacterium | reverse complement strand
CGGGTCAGTGTCGGCAACAGCAGCGCCGCGGGCACAGTGGGCATCCGCGACCTTGTTCAGGATGGACCAGCGTTTCAGTCCGTTCGCAGCCCGGTTGGACGCCTCCGCATTGACCGAGCCGGTGACCAGACGCTCACGGTCGTGGCGGAGAAAATTGACACGACAGCGAAACGCGGCTTGGCGCTGATCGCGGTCGAACTGAATCCGGTACCGTACAACGCTCTTCCGATCTGTATCTCGACGTTACCGGTGGCGGTGTTGCAACGGGACAAACGCGGCTTGGGTCACGCCGAGATTACCGGTTCCACCACCGCCACCGGTAACGTCGAGATACAGATCGGGAAACGCTGGCAGATGGCCGGCAAGGCGGCGAACGGATCATTTCACGCCAAGCTGACCGGCTTGAAAACCGGCGGGCCGTACCGGGTGGGGTTGCGGATGGGCAAAGAGCGACTCACGATTCGCGATGTCTTCGTCGGAGACGTCTGGATACTGGCCGGGCAGTCGAACATGCAGGGAGTCGGTAACTTGTGTGACGCGCCGAAGCCGCATCCGCTGGTGCGTTGCTTTTCGATGGCTGACGAGTGGCGCCGGGCGGAAGAGCCTTTGCATTTCATGGAGGAAGCGGTGGACGTGGTTCACAGCGGGCCAAACCGTCCATCGCGGGAAGTGTTGGCGCTGCGACGCAAGGCGATGGTCAAGGGCGTGTCGCCGGGGTTGGCGTTTGGGTTGGAGAGGTACCGGCGAATGGGTGTGCCGCAAGGTTTGCTGGCGTGCGCGCATGGCGGCACGAGCATGACGCAATGGTCACCGGCATGGCGCGACAAGGGCGGGGAGTCGCTCTACGGGGCGATGCTGCGCCGGTACGAGAAGCTCGGTCAGCCGGTCGCCGGCATGTTGTGGTATCAGGGCGAGAGTGATGCGAATCCGGACGCCGTGCCGAAGTACACGGAGCGGATGGTGGAGTTGGTGGCGGCGGTGAGGCGCGATACGGGCTTGCCGGGATTGCCGTGGGTGATCGTGCAATTGGGCCGGCATGCGTCAACGGAACATCCAGCGGCTTGGAATAGCATTCAGGAACAGCAGCGCCGCTTGCCGGAAGTGATTCGCCATCTCAAAGTCGCGCCGGCGGTGGATTTGGAATTGGATGACGGGATTCACATCGGCGGTCGCGCCCAGCAGATTTTGGGAAAACGGTTGGCGCGGTTGGCGGCGGGGGCGCAGGCGATTGAGTTGGAGAAGCTGGAAGCGATCAAGATCGCGCTCGACGGTTCGGCGGCGGTGCGGCTCACGTACCGGAATGTGGCGGGGGAATTGGTGAGCGCCGGTTTGCCGACAGGCTTTGCGTTGCTCAACAAGCATGGCCACGACACGTTGGGGATTTTCAAGACGACGCTCCACGGCAACCAAGTCGTGTTGCATACGAATTATCCGCTGATGCAGTTGGAGATGATGGCGGTGAGCTACGGCCATAGCCGGTATCCGCATTGTAATATCACCGACCGGGCGGGCCAGAGCTTGCCGGTGATGCAAGCGGTGCCGGTGCCGGTGGACACGACACGCGCGCCAGTTTGCGACACGTGGGAGACGGCACGGCTGCCGGGTGTGAAGACGATTGCAGAGGTGAGTTACCGGCTGGCAGCGCGCGCGACCGGCTGGCGTCCCGCGCCGCCGCGAATGCCGATTGGCGTGTTGCCGAAACCTCCCGAAGATGACCGGGTGGCCGTGTACTCGATGCGCACGTTCGTGACGTGTCCGGAGAATCTCGCGGCGACATTCAAGATGGCGGCGAATGCGCCGTTCAAGTTGTGGCTGAATGGCCGGCTTGTGTTGACTGACCCGGAGGCGTGTCCGCCGATTGTTGATCTGGAGAAGTACAAAGCCCGGCTGAAGTTGCGGCGCGGGAGGAATGAGTTGCTCTTGGGTTTCGCGCCGCGGTCGGCGGCGAAGTTCTTGGGAATTATCGCGCGGATCGGCACGCCGCGCGGGAGGATTGATCCGCGCATCCGACTGTGAATCCAGTGTGAGAACGACCAAACTTCTTGTCAGCACAGCGGTGGCGTTGGGAGCGTTGCTGCTGGCGCTGATTGTTTGGTTGAAGGTTCAGGAGTCGCCGGTCGAGCAGGGCGGGCCTTCTTCCGTGGCAACTCGCTCCGGGATGGAACACCGTTCGAAGCGCAACGTTTCCACTTCCCGTCATCTAACCACCATTGAAGAACCGACTGCGACGAATTCACCACCGGCACCAAACGCCGCCGATCTGTACCGGGAGGCATTTGCGGTGCTGGATGCGTTGAGCGCAGAAGAGAAGGGGTTGCTGTCGGATTGGCGGACTAATGCGGTTTCACCGGAGCTATGCGCGAAACTCAATCCGATCACCGCACTAGCACATCAAGCCGGGACGAATTGCGATTGGGGCGTCAAGTATGAAGGTTT
>CAZJCX010000027.1:19836-20089 GCA_964544425.1 uncultured Verrucomicrobiota bacterium | reverse complement strand
TGCCACACCTGTCGCAGTCCCGGCAGCTGGCCCGGGCGTTGGTGTGGAATGCGGCCCATTGCCGTCAGGAAGACGCGGCTGGAGCCGGCGCGGATTTGTTATCAGGATTGCAGCTCGGACAGAACAGTTCAGAATTTCTCATCGGCCATCTGGTCAACACGGCAATTCAAGGAATGGTGCGGGACTATCTGGCGGAGAGCGCGCGTTCCTTGCCGGCGGCGACGCTGGCGGAGTTGGTGAGAGCGCTCAGCGG
>CAZJCX010000027.1:16498-19780 GCA_964544425.1 uncultured Verrucomicrobiota bacterium | reverse complement strand
TGGAGTTCGAGGCGGACCGGTTCGCTGCCAGCACCGACGATGTTCGGACTCTGATCCAAGGCTTTGGCGACAACGGTCGGCTTGCCGGTTTGAGCGGGGAGCAGGTTGTCGCCATGATGCGCGAGGTGGCCGCATTGGAGCGCGAGTACGTTCAAGCCATCGGCTTATCAGCGGCAGATTATCAAACATGGTTGACCAAGTTGCAGACGGCGCGGCAGGCGAATCCACTGATTGACGCGCTGATGCCCGCCTTTGATGGCGCACTGGAAAAGACGCGCGCGACAGTCGTGCAACGGGCGATGACGGCGGCGGGCCTGCAAGTCCTTTTATCTGGACCCTCAGCATTGAGCCAGACTCTCGATCCTGCCAGCGGGAAACCGTTTCAATATCGACCGGTGGCGAATGGGTTTGAGCTAACGAGCAGTTTCGAGCGGAAGGGGCAGCCAGTGAGTGTGGCTTTTCGACAGTGATGACAACGGATTGATGGAGATGACAATTGAAGCGAGCTGAAATGGGCGGTGGACAACCGGAAAGCGTAGCGGTAGTCGCTGATCCGGTCATTGCGGATAACTTTGCGCTCGTGAAAGTCCACTCGGCCCCGCTTTGCACGGAGTTCAAACACCGGCAACGGGAACGGCGAGGTGGGTTCGGTCACGAGGCGGCCGGTGAGGTGGTGGCGGTTGGGCCTAAGGCGCAGGCGGTCGGTGTTGGTGACCGGGTGGTGGTGATGCCGCAAAACGGGTGCGGCGTGTGCGAGCTTTGCCGGTCGGGAGAGCATATCCATTGTCAGTCACCGCGCAAAACCACAACCGGCCGGGAAACTGTGGCGGAATATGTGATTCAGCAAGATTGGTTGCTCGTGCCGATACCGGCGGACATTTCTTACGATCACGCGGCGATGGCGTGTTGCGGATTCGGGCCGGGCTTCAATGCGATGGAGTCCATGGAGGTGACAGCCGGTGACACGGTGTTGATTTCCGGTTTAGGTCCGGTCGGACTCGGAGCGATGGCAGTGGCACTTTACCGGGGCGCGCGCGTGATTGGCGTGGATCCGAGTCCGTACCGGCGCGAGCTGGCGCAGCAGCTTGGCGCGGCGGCGGTGTTTGATCCGACGGAAACAATCGGCCAGACTTTTCAATATGGGGTGCATGTCACCCGGTTGGACGAAGCGGCGAAGGCGCTGCAGCAATTGATCCAGCCGCGCGGAAAAATCGCGTACATCGGTCAGGGCGGCACGATTGACATCCCGGCGGTGGTGGGCAAGGGGCTGCGGTTGTTCGGTTGCTGGCATTGGAATCATTTGAAACACACGGACGAGATGATGGCGACGATTCGCGGCTCGGCACGGCGGATTGATCAACTGATCACGCACAGGTTTTCGATGGATCGCATTCAGGAGGCTATCGAAGTGCAGGTGGCCGGCAACTGCGGAAAGGTGGTTATCCATCCGTGGGAATGAGCGTGCCGATCGGACCGACAGAATGTGGTCACGCCGCTCTGTCGGCGTGGTCGTTCTGTGCTTGGGACACACCACGGCGCGGCGACAGAACGCCGCGGCTACAACCGGCATGAACAATCATCCCCCATGGGTCACGTTGCCGGGGAACGGCCAACACATCGTCTTCATCAGCGGTGACGAGGAATACCGGTCGGAGGAAGCGTTGCCGATGTTGGCGCAGGTGTTGAACACGCATCACGGGTTCAACTGCACGGTGTTGTTCGCGATTGACCCGACCACGGGACTCGTTGACCCGAATGTGCAGACCAACATTCCCGGGATGCACTTGCTCGATACGGCGGACATGGTGGTTTTGTTCGTGCGATTCCGTGAGTTGCCGGACGCGGACATGGCGCACTTCGTCAATTATCTGAATGCCGGTAAACCGTTGATCGGGTTGCGGACTTCGACGCATGCGTTCCGATTTCGTCGCAACCCGGCCAGCCCTTACGCATCCTTCCGCGATTTTGGCCGGCAAGTACTCGGAGAAAATTGGGTCGCGCATCACGGAAAGCATGGTCACGAGAGCACACGCGGCATTCCGCGCCCCGGGCATCCGATCTGTCACGGCGTCGGAACCATTTGGGGGCCGACGGATGTTTATACCGTGAATCCGTCCGGCGATGTCGAGGTGTTGGTGGATGGTCACGTTTTGACCGGCATGAATCCCCACGATCCGGTCAAACCCAACACGCCGACGATGCCGGTGGCGTGGATTCGCGAATTAAATAGGCAGCGGATCTTTTGTTCGACGATGGGTTCGTCCACCGATTTACGCGATGAGTCGTTGCGGCGATTATTGGTCAACGGCGTTTATTGGTGCATGGGAATGGCTCCGGTTCTGCGGAGTGTGGAGCCGGTGGGGCGGTATGCGCCAACGGATTTTGGAATCCGGAAAGAACCGACCGGCAAGCGGCCGCAGGAGTTTTTTGCGTGAGCACTGTTGACTGGCCGGCATTTCTGGCACAGCACGACATGCGGTGGAACTCGTTGCCGGCACGCTGGCAGGAGGCACCGCATTTCGGCAACGCGCTACTGGGTTCAATGCTTTACCAAGTCGAAAACACCCTCCGCCTGCAAATCTTCCGCAACGATGTCTGTGACCGGCGCGACGAAAGCTACGGTTGGACGGCATACAGCCGGCCACGGTTCATGATTGGCCACTTTTCACTGAATCCAGTCGGTAAGTTGAACGGGTGTGATTGGCGCAAGGATCTTTGGAACGCCGAACTCACCGGCATCATTACCACAGACCGCGGCGAAATTCGCATTCGCCATTTTGTACACGCCGAGGACATGGCGATTGTCACGGAACTGACGCCGAGCACGGGCGAAGCCGGTTGCAATTGGAGTTGGCATCCGCACGAAGCGTGGACGACCCGACGGGGTTATCCGACCAATCCGGAGGAACTCGACGCGTTTGCGAAACGGTATGGCGAGCATTACCGGACGATGCTCAAGCCGCTGACGCGCAATCCTGCCGGGCGGCTGGAGCGGGTGGGGGACGTTTCGGTTTGGATTCAAGATCTGCTGGCCGGTGGCCGGTATGAGACGGCTTGGACGGATGAAGGCAATACGCTGGTCGTCGGGACATCGGCAAATCTTCAATACGACCCTGACAGTCACCGGGCGTGGTGGCACGCGTATTACCAGCGGAGTTATGTCAGCCTGCCGGACAAACAACTGGAGGCGCTGTATTGGCAGACGGTTTACCGGCTGGGTTGCACGTCGCGGGTGGGACGGAGTTTCGTGGATACTTCCGGCATTTGGTTTCAAGGCGAGTC
>CAZJCX010000027.1:10540-16488 GCA_964544425.1 uncultured Verrucomicrobiota bacterium | reverse complement strand
GGCCTTACGCGACACACGACTGGAATACGCAGTCGGCCCACTGGGGCGTGTACGCGGCGAATCGGTTGGAGCAGGGCGCGGAGATCGCGAACCGGTTGCACGCGCACCGCGAGAATTTGATTCAAGCTGTGTTGCCGAAGGAATGGCAGGCAGACTCGGCGTATCTCGCGTTGGCGACAGCCGGTGATCTGGCCGGCACGCGCCGGAGTGACCGGCGCTATTACGATCTGGTCGGCTGTCTGCCGTGGCTGCTGCACAATGCGTGGTGGCAATACCAGTTTTCGATGGATGACACGATGCTGCGGGAAACGATTTTCCCGTTGCTGCGCCGGGCGGTGAATCTTTATTTGCATTTGCTGGAGGAGGACGACGATGGCCGGTATCATCTCGCGCCGACGTATTCGCCGGAAACCGGCGTATGGAAGGACTGCAACTTCGACTTGGCGCTCTTCAAATGGGGTTGTCACATTTTGCTGAAGGCTTGCGGGCGATTGGGGATTGATGATCCGCTGATTCCCCGTTGGCGCGCGGTTGTTGAGAAGCTCGTGGACTTCTCGGCGGATGAGAACGGTTTTCGGCTCGGTGCCGACATGACCGCGCCACCGCATCACCGGCATCTTTCGCATCTGCTGATGATTTATCCGTTGTATCTCGTGAACATCGAGCAGACCGGCAATCAGGAGGTGTTGCGCCGGTCGTGTGAGTTTGCCGGTCGAGCGGACGGTTCGGATAAAGCCATGCCGGCGTTACACGCGATGGTTCAGGCCCATGCCGGGCCGATCCACGCGGCGGTGGGCGATGGCGACGCGGTGTTGGCGGGACTGCATTTGCTGCGGGGTGAACTGCATCCGAACGGCCTTTGGGGAAGTCCGCCGTGCATCGAATCTTCACTGGCGGTAATGAACAACATCCAGATGTTGTTGCTCCAAAGCTGGAGCGATCCGGCGACGGACGAGCCGGTGTTGATCCGTGTTTTCCCGGCTGTGCCGGCAGTGTGGCGGGATGTGGAGTTTCAGGATTTACGCGCAGAGGGAGCGTTCTTGGTTTCCGCCAAGCGTCGCGCCGGTAAGACGGAGTGGGTGCGGATCAAGAGTCTGGCCGGCGAGCCGTGTCGGGTGATGGTGGAGGGGTGGTCAGTACTGCGGGAGCTTCAATTGTCTCCCGGCGAGGAGTTCACGTTGCGATGAGCGACTTCTTTACACCAGAAAAAGACGAACTCGGACGCGGCATCCCGGTCCGATGCGCGCGGATTTGTCAAAGGCGTTTCTCACCGGCGATTCGATTTCCATCGGGTACACGATGCCGGTGATGGAACTGTTGCGGGATGTCATTCATTTCAATTGGGGATTGCACGATCTGTGTTACCGGCATCCGGAGGCGACGGTGAATGGGAATCGCGACGAGGTGCGCGACACGATCTCGATGCCGCTGGAAGACGATCGCGCCAATCGCGAAGAGCTTGCATCAACCACCGACTGGAGAAACGATGAGTCACGGGATTATCTATCTTTTGCTGGGAGCAGCGATGGCGACAGGCGAGCTTTATGTTCCGGAAGGAACTGATCCGACGTTTCAGTCGCTTCTTGCCGACGGCGTGATCGCGGTCGGCAGCAACACGACGCGGGGAGTGACCGGCTCTATCATCAAGGTCAAGAACGCCAGGGCCGGCAATCCGATTCCAAAAGACATCGCGATCCACACGTTGGGCAACTCCTTGATTCCGCGCCGTGATTTCGCGAAATGGACGCGCTGGTATCAAGAGGACGGCAACACGCAAATCTTTCGGCTCTTCATGGGCGAGACCAATGTGCGGAACGACCGGAAACTGGCCGCGCGTATCGAAGCGTTTGGCGGACAGTGGGGCGCCGGGCCGACGAACGCGTGGCACGAGTGGGCGGGGACGTACACAATCGTCAAACCGCACGGTGCGGCGATTTTCCAATCCAAGAACAACAAGAACGATTGGAGTGTCATGATCAACCTTTCCGACACCGGTGACATCAAACTGAACCATCGCCGATATCAAGACGACGTTGTCATTGCCCGGGGCATGACCGGGAAGAGCTTCGACCTGAAAGTCCGCGATAATGGTCGGGACTACGAAGTATTTTTCAACGGCCAAAAAGTGGGTGCCGGTCACTACGACCGACCAGAGGGGAAGAATGCCTTCCGGTGGGGCCTCTACGTCGGGGCCAACGAAGTCCGGCATGACACCATGATATTCGTGACCGGAGCCAAGGTCGGCGTGTCGCCATAGTACCGGACAATGTGGGTGCCGATTTTGGGGCGCGAGTTTCTGAATGGTTGTGGCCGGAACATAGCCGCGAGCCGCCGTCCCGGCGGTTGGGGATGTCGCATCTTCGCAGCTAGAATGGCGCATTAACGGGATTGTGAAGTGGTAGTTTTGATTTACCTTTATGCGCCATGAAAGTGCAGTTTCGTGAGTCTCGGGGGTTTACCTTGGTTGAGCTGCTCGCAGTGGTGCTGATCATCCTGATTGTTGCTGGCCTGACTGTGAGTATCGCGAAGCGAGTGGGTGAACGGGCGAATATCTCGCACACACAGGCGCTAGTCGCCAAGCTGGAGCTCGGCATCGAAGCTTTCAAACTGGACAACGGATATTATCCTACAAGCTCTGTTTACCGTTCGTCCTTTCCCTTTTTTCATGCTGAAAAGGATAATTCGAGGCTGCTCTACTCCCAGCTGCTCAGTTCCAAAAAGTATGTTTCTCTGAGCCCTAGTGAAATCGTTACCGCCGATGGCGCGCCCTATATCGTGGACGCTTGGGGAACACCGATCGTCTATCATCGCCCCGTCAACTTTGTCCCGTACGGTGTCTCCAACTGCAGCACGAACTATGGACAAAACTGGGTTCCTGTCCCGGTTGCCAACTATTACGTCCATGCGTTTGACAACTTTTCGACGGGTGGAGTAGTGAATGTCCAAAGCTACGACCTGTTCTCGTATGGGCCGGACGCGACTACATTTGTTTCAGGCGCGTCGGCGAACCCCAGCAAGGTAGCTGCGTATTGGCCCATCGCATGGTCGGACGCGAGAAGCAAACTGGACGATATTGGAAATTTTAGGAAATAAATGATTTCACGAATATTGATTGGTGGGGTGCAACAATGACGAACACCAGAGTCGGAGAGACACGATGACAGGGAAGACGCGCACGCGACAATCCAAGACTCGAGACGTACGACCGGGGTTTACATTGGTCGAGCTTCTGGTCGTTGTCTCGATCATCGCACTGTTGGCCTCGATTCTGGTGCCGGCGATGACCCGAGCCCGCTACGTGACGCGATTCACTTCATGCGGAAACAATCTCCGGCAAATTACTGTGGCATGCAGCACCTATGCAAACGACTACGGCTACTATCCAGGTTATCGCCCGCCGCCAGCGGACACGGTAGCAACCCAATTCCGGACTGTTTCGGTTAACTACGAGCCAAGGCTCGCTCCGTACTGTGGTGGAAAAACTCCCGCCGCGACTGTTCCCTTATGGGGTTGTCCCGAGGGCGTCAGGAATGCGAGAAGCCTTTATGGGGCCAACTGGGCTTCTGGCAACAATTTTTACTCGCTCTTCGTTAATCTAAACAGCGGGTTGTATTCCGGCGCATCAAAGTCCGCGTCAATGGTGGGGATACCCAATGATTATTCTGACATGCTAAGACGACCGGGTGACTCGATGAAGCTCATGCCCGGAGGTGGTGGTATGTGGGTTCCTCAGTACGGGCCAGCAACGGGTCTGCGTTTCACCATTATCGCATCCGATGTCAACATGAGAGGTGGCTTGGATCAAGCGCTGACGGCAAATCACCAATGGGTTGGGAACCTGTCAACCAACGGCGCCTTTCCGACAGGGCTAAGGTGGAAAGTACCGGCGGAAGCTCGCACGGTCTCGGCCAACTATGCATACACCGATGGTCGTGTGGTTAGGTTCGATTTTGTTTACACCGGCACCTTGAGCGTTTCGAACAACCTCTTTTCAGCGAACGGCGACGGTCACGGTGGAGGCGGTGACCTCTTCAATCTTCCGCGCGCATGGGGCCAAACGCCTTGATCCTATTCTTTACTCGCATACAAGGTTTGGCCGATTCTAGCCCTTGAATTCACTTTCGATTTTGATGGTTGTGGCACTCGTGGCGGGTGCGGTTGCGTCGCTTCTCATCAGCCGTCGCACCGCCTCCCGGCACTTGCTCGTCATCGCCGGGTTGCTTGCCTTGGCAGCGGTCGTGGTATTTCTCTGGTCACTTCGCGGCGATGCCCGCCGCTATGCTGCGGCCGGTAAACGGCAGGGCTACGCTTTGGGATTTGGTCTTGGACAGTATCTTAAGCAGACCCAACCTGGCCGCCGGGTGGTCATCCTGAAAAGCCTGCCCGGCGAATCGCGTGATCTTGAGACAATCAAAGGGTTGGAAGCAGGTCTGGATGGGGCGTTGACTGTTGTGGGTGAGCGCGGCCTGGAAATGCCCCAGTCGCAGTCCTTATACCTTGATTACGCGGCGCAGTTCACCCCGGGATTCTTGGCTGAGTTGAAAGCCACGGGAGCGGATATTGTCGTGTCATTTCACGGACTGCCGGTGCGAGTCAGCGAATACTATCAGTCTCAGATTGACCTCCCTGCAACCGAGGCCTTGTGGCGCAGCCCCGAACACCGCGCGCTTCGCTGGGTCTTGGTGCGCATGCCGGATCCGTGGAAGGACCAGCTTCCCGGTCTTTTTGTCAAAGGTAACGTGCTGGCCGTGGTTCGGGAGAAGTCGCAGCCCTTCCAAGCCGAAGGTTTTCCTCCCCACCTTAAGATGAGAGGCAGTCCCGCCGAGTTGTTCGATGGATGGTTTGAGTTGGTCACCACGGAGTAACTCGGACGCAGTGCCGGGGAAGCAGTAAATTGTGGCAGCGCTTTACCGATCACGGCTTGATCCAGGCGTTCTTCGACGCACTGGTGCGGCAAGCGGTCGTGGAAGGGGACGACAGTGACGAACACTTCAGCGTGGACGGCACGCTGCTCCGGTCGTGGGCCAGTCTGAAAAGCCTCCAGCCCAAAGACCCGCCGCCACCGCCTGAACCACCCGATGATCCCGGCAACCCGACGGTGAACTTTCACGGCCAACGCCGCACGAACAGCCAACGGATCCGGAAACGGATCGAAGAAATCTTCGGCTGGTGCAAGACCGTGGGCCGGTTGGCGCGAACGCGATTCGTGGGCCGGTGGAAGATGACCCAAGAGGTGTTGGTGACGCTGAGCGCCTACAACTTGGTGCGGTTGACGACACGGGAGGCGCGTCCGTGAACCCGCGTGACACACTCGCAAGCGCCGCCTCGCGGTGCGCGGCTTCCGTCAACTGGCGAGCGAAGTCTCGCGATGACTCCGAAACGTTCGTTACAGCAACTTCTTTAACAACCTGCTAGGCATGAATGGAGTTGCTGTTGCCCCCAGCGAATTCCGAACATTGAAACTACCACTGGAACGTGACATCCATCTGCTTGTTTGGCTGCGGCGGTCGGATTACTCTTGCTGACATGAAACCCGATCACGCTTGGATGCATGATCTGATTGCCGGGAAGCAGAGTCGGGTGCTCATCGGCGTGATGCTCGATCTACCGGAGAGCATCGTTGATCGCTTGCTCAATCGTTTCGCCCAGCTTCGTTGGCAGGTCGTCGATCTCGGCGCATTCAATATCCAGTTACCTGGTCAGACGAGACTTGCCGGCGCCCTGCTGCGTTGCCCACCGACCGACAAGCTTGCCCGACTGCTGCTAAAGCAGGGTGTTCCGGCCGTGCGCATCGGCCGGCTTCCCCATCCCAACGATCACCGGATGCCCGCGATCATCCCGGATCTGAAGGCGACCGGCCGGCTCGCAGCCGACCACTTCGCCGAGCGCGGCTTCGTTCATCTCGGCTTCGTGGGCCACGATCCCTGGGGCGACGCGCGGGCGCTTTA
>CAZJCX010000027.1:8117-10513 GCA_964544425.1 uncultured Verrucomicrobiota bacterium | reverse complement strand
ACGGTGCCACCTGCTGCGGCTCAAAGAAAAGGACCTGAAGTCCAAAGTCACCTCTCGCCGCAACTTCATGGATGTCCAGAAGCAGTACGTGCAAACCTGGTGGCGATCGTTGCCCAGACCACTGGGCCTGCTGGCGAGCGGAGACAGCGCCGGCCATCGATTTTGCCAGTGGGCGATTGAAGCCAACCTGCACGTGCCCGAAGACATCGCGGTTCTCGGTGTCGGCAACACCACACTACGCTGTGAGGGTGCGGTCGTGCCCCTGTCCTCCATTGACCCCGATCAGACGGCAATGATCGATGCCGCTATCGAGACCCTGCGCCGCCTAATCGCTGGCGAGAAGCTGAACGCGACCACCATTAGGATTCCCCCTCGGACGGTGGTCACACGCCACAGCACCGACGTGCTGGCCGCTTCGAATCCCAAGGTCGTCGCGGCCCTGCGCTTCATGTGGAACCACATAAATCAGAACCTCTCTGTCGATCAGATCGCCAAGCACGTCGACGTCTCGCGCAGAACGCTGGAAGTTGCGTTCCAGCGCGACTTGGGCCGGGGTATCAACACCGAGTTCCAGCGTCGCCGACTGGAAAAAGGCCGCCATCTGCTGTTGCAAACCGACCTGCGTGTTATCGAGATTGCAGCCGCGCTTGGCTTTAGCGGACCCAAGTATTTCGCCGAGGCATTCCGCGTGGCCTACGGTGCCAGCCCCCGCCAATACCGGCTCGATGCGAAGCATCCTTACGAGTTATTGGGTCATGGGTCACAGATATAGGCGATTTGCCCCCTGCTTATCCGGTAGCCATTTTGCCTGCGCAATATCAGGTATTATTTTGCGTGTATTCGGCCTATGCGTAGATAATTCGAATGGTATATATTGCGGCTATGAACGAAAGGGCCGTGTTGAAGAAACCATTTCGATGGAGTGGCTTCACGATTGTCGAACTGTTAGTCGTGATTGCGATTGTGGTGCTGTTGGCTTCGCTGCTCCTGCCGACACTGTCGAGGGCGCGGTTCCAAGCGCGGCTCGTGGGGTGCGCCAGTAATTTGCGGCAGATTGCCACGGCCTGTAACACGTATGCCTCGGACGCAGATGGTTTCTACCCGGGCTACAGAACTACCCCATTTCCAACGCAGCTGCGCGCGCGGTCTTACGAATTTGCCTCGCTTACCGAGCTGGCCCCATACTGCGGCAGTAGTTTGGATTACAAGAAGAATGCCTTGTTCCGTTGTCCGGAGGGATATCTGACATTCAAGAGGTTGTCGGGTGCATCCGCGACCGCCTTCTACTCGCTCTATAACAACATTCAATGCGGCCTTTATAACGGCACTTACAAGTGGGCTTCGATGACCACCATGCCCCGGGATTTATCCGATCTCCTGTCGCGGCCCGGTGATACGCAGCGGTTGGGAACTTTCGGCGGTGCTTGGGGACCAAGTGGCCTGTACTACAAAATCCTCGCCTCGGATATTTGCATCTCTGGCGGCGGCAATCTGGCGACTAGCCATTGGTGGGGTGGACGCGTCACCCTCGGGGGCGGCGGCGCGGTCAACTGGAAGGGGACCGAAAGCACCGCCACGGCAAACTATGTTTTCACCGACGGCAGCGTGCGTTCGCAGCAGATCAACCCTGTGGGCGCGGAAGCCTACATGGTTGCGGCGATTAATTCCGCCGTGGACTGGGATAGTTACTGGTTTCCCCGCGCTTGGGGTTCGACGGCGCCCTGATGTGGCCGGCCACGATTGATGGTGCAGATGAAATAGTATGATGACACGAAGAAAAAGAGTCACCGCCCAATCGGCTGCCTTCACGCTCGTGGAGTTGCTCGCGGTGTTGGTGATCATCCTCGTTCTCGCGGGACTGAGCCTGGGCGTGGCGAAGTATATCAGCCAGCGGTCGTACATTTCCCAGACGAAGGTGCTGCTTGCGAAATTGGATTTGGCGATCGAGAGCTATCGCTTGGACAACGGCTACTATCCAACCTCTAGCGTCTATCGCTCGTCCGGGTCGCTCTATCACGCTGAAGTCATAAATTCCGCATTGCTCTACGCGCAGCTCACCAGCCCAAAGAAATATGTCACTTTCAGTTCCACGGAGACTGCGGTGACGGTCCCAGAACTCAGCGCCGGCGGCAGTACCTACATCGTTGATGCGTGGGGGTCGCCGATCATCTATTACCGGCCTGTCAGTAACGTGTCCTATCAAGTCTCGAACCAGACCGTGGGCTATGGCTACGATACTGTTCCCGCGACGAACTACTTCATCGCGGGCTTGGACAATTACACCGTCGGCAGTCCGAATGCCTTCATCACCTACGAGCTTTTCTCCTACGGTCCAGATAAAGTCACACACGTGCCGGGAGCGGCCGGCACTGGTGGTGGGTTCGACGCCAAAGGCT
>CAZJCX010000027.1:2270-8091 GCA_964544425.1 uncultured Verrucomicrobiota bacterium | reverse complement strand
GAATGCGACGTCAAAGATCGATGACGTGATTGCAGCGCAACGGTGACGACGGTTTGGTGAGTCGTCATTTTCAAAGGTTCTGGACTTGTCGCTTTACCCATGCGAAACCCAGCATCTGGAGCGATAGAAGGCCATGTCATCACTGACTCTGATTTTGGGCGTTTTGGGAGTTTGCTTTGGCTTGGCGGTCGCCATCCGCTACCGTGGCGAGCCGCGCCGGCGGCTGGCTGGCGGAATCCTGACGGTCATCGCCATTCTGGTTCTGGTTTTTACGCGGTCGTGTTCCTTCGACAGCCTCGCTCGCCGGTACGAAGCCGCCAATCGCCGGCAGGGCTACGTCTTGGGATTCGGTCTCGGACAACACCTCAAGCAAACACAGCCGGGGCGCCGGCTCCTGATTTTGCGAACAGAACCGGACCATCCGCGCGCCCCTGAGACAATCAAAGGCTTACATGACGGGCTGGCTGGCGCACTGACAATCGCCGGGGAGCGGACCTTGGACACTACGGGCACGGTGGAACTCGGGGACATTGCCGCGCGGCTCACGCCGGAGTTTCTGGCCGAGCTAAAAGCCACCGGTGCGGACATTGTCGTGTCGTTCCCCGGTTTGGCTTTGCGAGTGCGGCGCGATGGCGGATTTACCGACATCGACAGGGAAGCCACACTGGCGCTGTGGCGGAGCGCGGAATACCGGACGCTCCAATGGGTGCTACCCCAAGCACCTGAGCTGGAACCGCCCGGCTTATTTCAGGAAGGTCGTGTGTTGGCGACTGTCCGAGAGAAGCCGCAACAAGTGACCTCCAGTGGGTTCCCCGCCTACCTCCAAATCGAGGGGACCCCCGCCGAGTTGTTCGATGCTTGGTTTGAGTTGGTCACGTCAGATAGCGCGCACGAACCGTAGTGTGTTTCCTCTATCAGTCAGATCTCTCCGAGTGCCTTCGATTCACGGCCGGGCGATGCCGCTAGGTGCTGCGATGGCTCAACGGCAGGGTGGTGGCGCTGTCGCAATGTTGCATCCAGATTGACGCATCCATGGGATTGCAACATGAGGCGCCGAGTCAAAAAATAGGGGCATGATCGCTCAGCGTATGCGCGCGGATCGTGGGTTCACTCTTATCGAGTTGCTGGTGGTGGTTGCCATTATCGTCTTGCTTGTCTCCATCTTGATGCCTTCTTTAGGTCGCGCTCGTTATCAGGCGCGGTTGACTTCGTGCGCGAGCAACCTGCGGCAGATCGTCGTTGCCGGCAATAGTTTTGCCGCCGACAACGATGGTTTGTACCCGGGATACGTAATGATCAAGAACGTTCCAATTCCCCAACGGATGCGGAGTTTTGAAGACATCGCACCCGGACTAGAGGCATATTGCGGCGGGAGTGTGGATTACAAGACGAATAAGGTGTGGCAATGTCCGCAGGCAGCGATTTTTTGCAAGGCGAATAATGTCACCGCAACAAGTTTTTACGCAACGCATTGGAACTCCATGTACGCGCTTCCTAGCGGGACGTATGGATCGTTAGGACCCGGCGGCGGATATATTTCTAAAGATCACTCCGAAGCACTGCAGGGTCCCAGTGGAACCCGGAAGTTCGTTGCCCAATTTGGTAACATGTTTAACCCTTGGGGGGGGGGGACTTGGGAATCTAAAATTGTGGCTCAGGATATTTGCCTGCTGAATGGTAATGCCCAAGATCAAATCGTGTCCGGCCATATGTGGGGTGGGAACGTTACGACCCATATCATCAATCCATTCGGAAACAAGTGGTCGCAGACTGCGCGCTTCTCGGCCAACTATGCATTTACCGACGGTTCCGTCCGAGTATTCCATTTTGTCAGGCCGGGCCTTGCAGCAGGCGCAAATTCTATCGTGAGAGTATTTGCTTTTAGCTATCCTGTTGATTACGAAACGCCAATTTTGCCTAGGGATTTTATCGAGCCATTCAGTCTGTAGGACTGCATGAAACAGAGCAACCAACGCACTCGGCAGATGGCGGGGTTCACACTGGTTGAGCTTCTGGCCGTGTTGTTGGTCATCCTTGTCCTTGCTGGGATTACCTTGGGAGTTGCGAGATACGCCAGTCGCCGAGCGGAAGTCTCCCAAGCTCGTGCGTTATTGACCAAGTTGGACTTGGCAATTGAAGCCTTTCGGTTGGATTACGGGTATTATCCGACTTCCACCATCTATCGAGTTTCCCCGGTTGACTATCATGCCGAAAAAGAAAACTCGGCGAACCTCTATTCGCAGTTGGTGGGCGGTCCCCAAAAATATGCGACGTTCAATACCACCGAAATCGTCACTCAAGGTGGGACCACTTTCATCGTGGATCCTTGGGGAACGCCGGTTAATTATTATCGCCCCATTAGCAACGTCGCCTATCAAATCTCAAATATCTCGTCCATTCCGGGAAGGGATTATATCAGTTCGACTAACTTTTATGTGGCTGGTTCGGATAATTTTACTCAGGGAGGCATGGTGAGAACCATATCCTACGACCTTTTCTCCTATGGTCCCGACAAGAAAACTTCCGCTCCAGGAAACACGGCGTGGCCTGCGAGCTGGACAAACATCACAAAAGTAGTAATTGACGATATCTGGAGTGGGCGTTGAGGGTGTCGCTGTCCGTCCGGCCGGATTCGCCACAGACGTATTCAATGCCATTCGCGGGGGCTAGATTCCGGATGAATCACCGATGCTGATGACCCCATTGATCGTCCTGAACCTGCTGGCGGTCGTGTTGTGCCTGGTAGTGGCGTTGCGGCAAAGCGTGGAACGGCGCGTGCGTCTCGTGGCCGGTGTGGTGGCCGCAGTGGCACTGCTGTTTGTGATCTTTGGACGGTCGTGGCTCGGCGATGACCTCTCAAATCGGCTTGAGACGGCGAATCGCCGCCAAGGATTTGCGCTGGGATTTGGTCTTGGGGAGCACCTGAAACAGACGCAGGCCAGCCGGCGAGTGGTCATTCTGCGCGGGGAACAGGAAACAGCACGCGACCGAGAAACCATGAAGGGGCTGCAGGACGGAGTGGATGGAGCTTTGAAGTTTGTTGGCGAGCGCCACCTCGATCAGTCTCAAGCGGTGAACAATCAAACCCTGTCGGCGCTTTTCACGACGGAGTTGCTGAAGGAACTGCGAGCTACCGGCGCCGACATCGTTGTGTCTTTTGTGGGACTACCGATGCGCGTGAAGGAAACAGGTGAAATTGATACCAGCGGGACCTTCGCGCTGTGGCAGAGTGAGGAGTATCGCGCTCTCCAATGGGTATTAGCCTCGCCACCCGCGCTTGTGCCGCCGAGGATGTTTCAGGAAGGGCGCGTACTGGCGGCCGTCCGTGAGAAGCAACAGGATGCGCCCACCGGGGATTTTCCCGCCTTTCTGGACATCAAGGGCACACCGGCGGAGTTGTTCAACGCCTGGTTTGAGTTGGTCACAACCGAATAACCGGGGCGGGCGCAGTTTGTGCGTGGCGGTTGAAGATAGGCGGGGTAGCATGGGCCGCCTGCATGAATATCAGTCCCAACATCCTCTACATCCACTCGCACGATACCGGGCGGTACATTCAGCCGTACGGTCATGCCGTGCCGACGCCGGCGTTGCAGAAATTGGCGGAGGAAGGGGTGTTGTTCCGGCAGAACTTTTGCGTGAACCCCACGTGCAGTCCGAGCCGGGCGGCGCTGCTGACCGGGTGTTACCCGCACGAGAACGGGATGACCGGCTTGGCGCATCGCGGTTGGCGGCTGAACGATTACCGGCAGCACATGCTACATACGCTCCGGTCGGCCGGCTACGTGTCTGCGCTCGCCGGCGTGCAGCATATTGCGCGCGACCGCGGCGTCATCGGTTATGACCACGACTTGGGCAACGATGGCGTGGCCGGGGCGGTCGCGTTTCTGGAAGGTGTGCCGCGGCAACCGTTCTTCCTTGATGTGGGGCTTGAGGAAACACACCGCGCGTTTCCCGCAGCGGACGATGGCCGGTATTGCCTCCCGCCGTCGCCGTTACCGGACACTCCGGAAATCCGCCAGGACATCGCGCGGTTTAAGGCGTCGGCGCGGATCCTCGATGAGAAAATGGGGCGGGTATTCCACGCGTTGGAACGGACCGGATTGGCGCAGAATACTCTGGTGATTTGCACGACCGACCACGGGATCGCGTTCCCGCGGATGAAATGTAATCTGGAAGATACCGGTATCGGTACCATGTTGATCCTGCGGTTGCCGGGAGTCTTTGCGGGCGGGCAGGTGGTGGATGCAATGACCAGTCATCTCGACGTCTTTCCGACGGTGTGCGAACTGGCCGGGGTTGCCGCGCCGCCGTGGTTGCGGGGGCGCTCGTTGGTGGGCATCACCGGCGAAATTCACGAGGAGTTGTTTTTCGAGATCAATTACCACGCCGCGTACGAGCCGGCGCGCGCTGTGCGGACGAAGCGTTGGAAATACATTCGGCGCTTCGATGGGCGGCGGAAGCCGGTGCTGGCGAACATTGATGACAGCCTGAGCAAGACGGTCTGGATCGAGCAGGGATGGGCGGAAACGCAGGTTGCCGAGGAGTCGCTGTACGACCTGTGCTTTGATCCGAACGAAATGCGGAACCTGACTGGCGATGCACGGCATCAGGCGGTCGTGCAGGAGTTGCGTGGCAGATTGGAAGGTTGGATGCGGGAAACGAACGATCCGTTACTGTGCGGCCCTGTTCCGGCACCGGTCGGCGCGAAGGTGAATGATGCGAACGATCTTTCGCCAAAGTGGAAAAGCGGGAATTTATGAAAGCGATTTTGTCATTCGTGTTGGCGGTAGCTGTTTTTGGCCAGATGCAGGCGACCGCTGTCCAGCTCGGCTTGCCATTTAGCGACAATGCGGTGTTGCAGCAGCAGATTCGATTGCCGGTGTGGGGGACGGCTCAGCCCGGCGCGAATGTTATGGTCGCGTTCAGCGGGCAGACGAAGACCGCGGTTGCGGACAAAGACGGCAACTGGCGCGTGGCGCTCGATCCATTGCCGGCGGACAAACTGACTTCGGTGGCCGAGGCACCGGCGGGGAAGGGTCTGACTGTGATTGCGGAACTGGCCGGGGAGAAAACTTCCAAAACGATCACCAACATCCTCGTCGGCGAAGTCTGGCTTTGTGCAGGGCAATCCAACATGGGCGGGAAGTTGGGGGGTGGGCATCGGACCAACTTCCCGGCATTGCGTCAGTTCGCCTCTGGTTCGAACGCGACGTGGGTGGTGTGCAACCCGACGAACACCCCGCAGTTTAAGAAGGTTTGTTTCTACTTTGCGCGGCGGGTTCAGCAAGACATCAAGGTGCCGGTCGGAGTCATCAACGCGGCGGTCGGCGGATCGAATATTGAGAGTTGGTTGAACAGCGGCGGGAACTACCGGTATCTGATTGCGCCGCTCGTCGGCTACGGGATGCGGGGCGCGGTGTGGTATCAGGGCGAGGGCAACGAGAGGGATGGCCGGGGTTACTTGCCGAAGCTGCGCTCGCTGATCTTCGGTTGGCGGGAAGTTTGGCAACAAGGGGATTATCCATTCTACTTCGTGCAGTTGCCGGGAATTGGGACTTCGCCCATGAAGAATCCGGCGGGCGGTGATGGCCGGGCGGAGATCCGACAGGCGCAGTTCGAGGCGTTGACGATCACGAATACCGGCATGGCCGTCTGTCTCGATATCGGCGATGTGAAAGAGCATCCGCCAAACAAGTATGATACCGGGGTGCGCCTCGCGCATTTGGCGTTGCACCGGGACTATGGCTTCAAGGAGTTAGTGCCGTCGGGGCCGGTGTACAAGAGTCACCGGATCGAAGGCCGCACGATCCGCGTCGCGTTC
>CAZJCX010000027.1:0-2260 GCA_964544425.1 uncultured Verrucomicrobiota bacterium | reverse complement strand
ATGCCGGCAACGGACTCATGCTCGCGGAGAAGAAGGGAGCGCAGCCGCCGGTCGCGACGCCCGACGCGAAACTCAACTGGCTGGCGATTCGCGGCAAGGATGGCGTGTGGCATTGGGCGGAGGGTGAGATTGAAGGCGCGGAGTTGGTCGTGTCGTGCAAGGACGTGAACGAGCCAGACGCTGTCCGGTATGCCTACACGAACCGTCCGGTCGGCAGTTTGCTCTACAACAAAGAGGGATTGCCGGTCGCGCCGTTCACGACATGCGGGTATTGATTGGGGGATGGGTCACGATGAAGGGTGAGCATAAAATCGAAGCGCCCGACTTGGTGACGCTGAATCGCGAATACGCGCGGAGTCATCTCCAGCGGCTGAACATGGCTGGCTTCCGTGTTCCGAAACTCGACCCGGTGCGGGTGGGGGTGATCGGCTTGCGGCGCGGCGCCAACCACATCAAGGCATTAGTCCAAATCGAAGGCGTCGAGATCCGGGCCGTCTGCGACAAGCGACCGGAGTTCGTCGAGCAATCGTTGGTTTGGTTCAAGGATACCGGTCACAAACCCCAGCGATATACCGGTCACGAGAACGCCTGGAAGGAACTCTGTGAGCAGAAAGATCTCGACCTGATTTATGTCTGTTCACCGATCCCGCTGCACGCCCCGATGTCGCTCTATGCGATGAAGCAAGGGAAACACGTCTGTTGCGAGGTGCCAGCCACGTGGCGGATGGAGGAATGTTGGGAGATCGTGAAGACCGCCGAAACGACCCGCCGTCACTTCATGATGCTGGAGAACTACTCCTACATGGATTTCCACCTCGTGACGATCAACATGGCGCAGCGCGGCTTTTTTGGCGACGTGGTGCATGCCGAGGGTGCTTACAACACGAGCAAGGTGGACAACTGTTTCGGAAAAACATTCTACAGCGACATGTGGTGGCTGCGCGCGTTTGGTTCCCATCGCGGCAATATCTATCCCACGCATGGGCTGGGGCCGATCTGTTCTGCGCTGGACATCAATCGTGGCGACCGGCTCGATTACCTGGTCGCAATGGAAAGCAATGACTTCACCTATGGTCGGAAAGCGCGCGAGTTGGTGGCGACCGATCCGTTTTTTGCGGAGTTTGCCGAGCTCCCGTATCGGGGCAACATGACGCTGACCCTGATCCGCACCGTCAAAGGACGCACGATGATGGTTCAGTATGATCCGGCCACTCCCACGCCGCACAACCTCATCCACGGCATCTTCGGTACCAAGGGCGCCGCGCTGTTCGATCCCGATCCGCCGCGCTTCTCTCGGGGCGATCACCGGTGGTACCGGAAAGGGCATGAAGAGTATGACCGTCTCTACAAGGAATTCACGCCCCGGCTGGCCACGCTGCTGGCGAGGGATTCAGGAGGGCATGGTCACGGCGGTTCCGACCTGCGGATGAACTGGCACATCATGGATTGTCTGCGCCACGGATTGCCGCTGCCGATGGATGTCTATGACGCCGCCGCTTGGAGTGCGATTGTGCCGCTGAGCGCGTGGTCGGTCCTGAACCGGTCCAACTCGATTGCGGTGCCCGACTTCACCGCCGGTGCGTGGGAGACCAATCCGCGCCACATGGACATTAACCTCGAGAACGGCGGGGGCACCACCAAGGTATTACCGCCCAGCCCCGCTGCCATGGAGTTTGACGATCGCCTCGCCCGGCAATGGGCGCGCGATCATGAGTTGAAGGACGCAAAGGCGTAGATTCTCACCAACTCCGCGACTTCACAACAACACCAAGTCGTCGCGGTGGATGCGGATGGAGCCTTCGCGGACGAGGCCACGGGCGAATTCCTGGCCGGTGGTGTCGCGGAGGGTGACGACTGAGCCAGGAGGGCAGTCACCTTCGGTGCGGAGGACGCCTTTGGCGAGGAGGCTCTTGCCGCCGTCGTGGATGGCCGCGCGGGCGCCGTCGTCCACGATGAACGCGCCCGTGGGACGTTGGAAGAAGGCGATCCAGCGTTTGCGGTGGGCGAGTTTTGTGTCGGCTGGTAGAAAGATGGTGCCGATGTCGTGGCCGGCGAGAATGTCGGCAAGCGCAGCCGGGCGGTCGCCGCTGGCGATGATCATCGGAGTGCCGGCGCGGGTGACGATCTTCGCGGCGTCGAGTTTGGATTTCATGCCGCCGACGCTGGTGACCCGGTCGGTCCCGCCAGCGAGCGCTTCCACATCGCGGGTGACGGCGGCGACGACGGGGACGAGTTGGCGTTGCTTGTCGAGCAAGCCCTC
>CAZJCX010000026.1:4443-22541 GCA_964544425.1 uncultured Verrucomicrobiota bacterium | reverse complement strand
CGGAACCCGCCACGCCGGTCGCGCCGCCGAGGTAGGTGAGGTTGGGGTTGGAGAAATAGGTGATCCGCTGACCGGGTGCGTAGGCCATGATGGTGCGGTACTGCGTGCCATTGCTGGCGGTGAAGCGGTGGCCGTACGAATGCGGGTACGCGCCGCAACCGCCGTTGTCGTGATCGTGCGCGCAGCCGAGGTTGTGGCCGATTTCGTGAGCGAAGGTGTGCGAAGTGGCGTATTGCTGGCGGACGACGCTGAAGGCGTAGTTGCTAAACGAGGAACCGACGTTGCACATCACCCACGCGATGCCCGCGTAGCCGGACTCGCCGGTGGAGGTGAAGAGCGAAACCAAATCCGCCCCGTATGTGTTGCGCAGTGAGTGAACGTCGTCCATGTGCCCGTCGCTCGTCGAGGTCACGCGGCTCAAATCGGTGTTCATGGTGCCGGACTCGGTGTAGCCCACCTCGCCGCGGTACACGAGATTCAGTTGGCCGTTGATCTGGCTGTTTTGGTACGCGAGGTTCGCCTGCGCCACGGCCAGATCAATCACCGTGTGAATCCCGGTCGTCCCGCCCGCCGCCGCGCGCGCTTGCGCGGTGTACACGACCATGATGTCCATCGTTGGGGCTGCGCTGGCCGCCAGGATGGGTTCAGCCGGCTCATTCCCGGGTTCATCGCCCTCCGCCGGCGCGTGGTGATCGCCGGCGCATTGCGGGAGTTTCTCGGAATCCACCTGCCGCACCACGTGCCGCCCGCCGCCCGCGTATCGGATTTCATACTGACCAGCGGGCGGGATGAAGATGGTCGCGGCCACCACATCGCCGTCACGCGCGAGGATGAACTCACTGCCCTCCACCCCGGCCACCGCGCCGAATGTCACCGTCCGGTCAGGGCCGAGGGTTTGAACCCGCTCAATGGCGACGGTGGCGGTAACATCAGCAAAGAGAGTGAGAATCAGTTCTGCATCGCGTTCCGCCACAATCTCGCGCAACCGCGCAACCCGCTCCCGGTGCCAAGCCGGGCTTGGTTCCGGTGTCGGCTGAACGACGGGAAGCAAGGTGGATACGGGTGAGTCGAACGTAGCCGTCGCAAGTGGTTGCGCGACCGCTGGTAGAGTCGGCGTTGCTTTTTCTCCGCGCCGTTCCCGGCCCACCCTCAAGCCGGTGGCCACGAGCACAGTCAATATACCCGTCATCACCAGCCAACGGGAACGGCGCAAAGAAATCATGATGGCAGAGGAGAAAACAGGTAGCGTGCCGGGTGGCGTCGCTGACTTCGCCTCCACTCACCGCCGCTACAGAGGTTGAGTGACCGGGTGGGGTGGCGTATAACGCGGGGCGTGTCTGCGCCTGAGAATGTCACCTCTCGCACGTACCGGCTCGAACTGCGCCGGGCGGTAGCGCAGGGGGTGTTGGAGACGGCGGGACAGACGTTTCTGTTGTTGATCGCGGTCCGCTATCTGCAGGCGGGGCCGGTGGCGAAAGGGCTGGTGGCCACCGGCGGGAGTGTGGGGTTGGTGTTGTCGTTGGTGGCGGTGGTGTGGGTGACGACGCGCGGCTGGCCACCGGCGCAGGCGGCGGCACGGCTATACGCGGTCGGGGCCGGTAGTTTTCTGGTGATGGCGGCGGTGCCGGTCCTGCCAGTGTTTGTGGCGGGGAGCATGGTGGGGCTGGCCACGATGGCGATGGCGTTGCCATTGCTGACGCAGATGTATCAGGACAATTATCCGGCGGATCGGCGCGGGAAGTTGTATTCGCGGTCGGTGATGGTGCGGGTGGGGACGGCGGCACTGTTCGCGGAGGTGGCGGGCCGGTGGTTGGCGGTGGATTTGGTGACGTGCCGATGGTTGCTGGTGGTGTATGCGGTGGCGTTCGCATTCGGCGCGGGCTGGCTCGCGCGCTGCCCGTCGCAACCGCTCACGCCGGCACTGGGCAGCGTGCATCCGCTGCGCGCCTTGCGGTTCGTGCGGGAGGATCGGGTGTTTCGGCTGACGTTGATTTGCTGGATGCTGATGGGGTTTGCGAATTTGATGATGTTGCCGCTGCGCGTGGAGTACCTGGCGAATCCCCGGTACGGTTTGGCGTTGAGCGCGGCAACGGTGGCGCTGCTGACCGGCGTGATTCCGAACGGGACGCGGCTGGTGCTGAGTCCGGTCTGGGGTTGGTTGTTCGACCGGATGAATTTCTTCGTGCTGCGTGCCGTGCTGAATCTTGGATTCGCGCTCGGCATCCTGACGTTTTTCACGAGCGCGACGACACCGGGCTTGGTGACGGGCGCAATCCTGTTTGGGATCGCGAACGCGGGCGGGGATGTGGCGTGGACGTTGTGGGTGACGAAGTTCGCTCCGCCGCATCGCGTGGCCGACTACATGAGCGTCCACACGTTTTTTACTGGCCTGCGCGGAGTGGCGGCGCCGCTGGTGGCGTTTCAATTGATCGGCCTGCTCAGTCTTCCGACCATCGGCTTCATCGCCGCCGGAATGATCTTTTTGGCCTCGGCCATCCTCATCACCGAAGTCCGCACCCGCCGCGCGCCCGATCCCGGCACGACGTTGGTGGAGCGGAGCGCCCGCGACTGAGCCGGGGAGTTGCCAAGCGGGGGCGGCGCAGCCGCCCATTTCCGGCCAAACCGCTGTCGCGCCGGTCTGGTTACGGACATGGGCGTGGTTGCTGAAATGGCGGTGGCTGCGGTGCGACTACGACCAGCGGCTGAGCCGCAGCGAAGCGCTCCTCTTCATCGCGATGATCGCGTGATGTCCCGCCGCCTCGCCTGCCACCAATGAAATTCCAAACACGCGTTCAAACACCGCGTCCATGGGGCCTTACTTTTCGAAGAGTATCTCCCATGACCCAGGCGCATTTGGTCTGAACCAGTTTGTAGTCGGCCGGAATGCCTCGCTCATTGCGGTAGATTTGGTTGACGATTAGATCCACGGCGGCGGAGCCAACGACTTCCGGCCGCTGGTCAACCCCGGCCACGCCGACTTCGTCTGGACTGCGGTCCAACACGGCGACACCCACATCGCGCGGAACGGAGACGCTCAGTTGCCCCAGTTTCGACAAGATCTGACTGTTCCCCGACAAGACGGCATCCGGCTTCCACTTTTTCAGCCAAGCCGCAAACTGATCGGCGTTCTGCTGATCCAAGAAAAAGATCGGGATGCGTTCTTGATTGGGGTGAAGCTGCTGAAGTCCCGCGTAGGACGAGATCCAACTGTAATCGGTGCGCTTGTCCTGCGATAGATGCAGGGCCAAGCCGATTCTTCGGTAGCCGAGGTGGTGCATCTCCCGCATCGCGAGCCGCAGGCCATCTTCCGTGTGGGCCGAGGCGCGGTGAAAGGCCGGGCGGACCACCGTGTCTCCCAGGAGCGCGACGGCAAACGAGTCCAGATGCAGCGACAGATGGCCGCGCGAAGCCGGGAGGGGCGCGACGAGGATGCCCTCGATTCCCCGATGGTGCAGGATTTTTTCCATCTTCTTCCGGGTCATGCCCGGTTCCTTCAGCCAAAACTCCTCGATCCGGTAGCCAAGCTGTTGCGCGCGGATCACGGCCCCGGCATGGTAACGCACAAAGGTCGAAAATTGCCGCCATCCGTTCCGCTCGGGAAAGCAGGTCAGAAACGCAATCGGTCCCGCGTCCGGCGCGGGGCGCAAACTCTTCAGATGCGCCATCAGGCTCGACACCATGGGATTCGGGCGATATCCGACTTCTTGGGCGATCGTGCGGATGCGCTCTCGCGTCGTCTCGGGGATGCTTCGGTGGTTCCGCAGCGCCAGCGACACGGTGGCCCGGGATACGCCGGCGATATCGGCGATGGTTTGAAGGCTGGGTCTGGCGGAGCGCTCAGTCATTTAACGGATTGAGTAAGCCACTGCCTTGCAAGGATTGCAAACGGAAACGCCGGGGAGGTAAGGTCACTCCATGAAAACAATCGCTGTCGCCATTTGGGCGTTGCTCGGCGTGGTTGCCGCGAACGCTCAAGTCGAGAAGATCACCTTGGAAGCGCGCGGCCATGGCCCGTGTGAGAAAACAACGATCGTAAAACCGGTGGCCGGTCCCGATACGGATTCGACCGCGGTGCAGGTCACGATCCCCGACAACACTGAAGGCAAGAAATACCGGGTCAATGCCAAGGGCGTCGTGGCCGGCACCATCGCCGCCGACCAGCCGGTGACCGTCACGTTCATGGCGCGCTCGCCCGGTGGCAACAAGGTGCTGGTGATGGTGCATACCGGCGCGAATCCCGACCGGGTGAAATTGATCTCCGATACCCAGCTTTCCCCGGAATGGAAGGCGTACAAGATCAAGGGCGTGAAACCCGAGGCGTTCGCCGCGGGAGAGGCGTGGGTTGATTTCATGATGGGTGAGAAGGCGGGCGTGATCGAGATCAGCAAGGTGGAAGTAGAAATCGGAGAATAGAATGCTGCGACCATGCCTCCTGTCGGGCTTGGCTTTTTTGTGCTGCGTCAGTTCGCTTCGCGCCGACTACTACGTCAACAACACCGCCCCCAACGCCAGCGACCAGAACCCCGGCACGAGCGAGTCGCCCTTTGCCACCATCAACCGGGCCGCAGGCGTCGCGCAAGCCGGTGACACGGTCTGGATCGCGCCCGGCACTTATCAGCCCACAACTGCGATTCAGCCGGCCAACTCCGGCACCGCCACCGCCCCGATCACTTACCGGGCACAACCGGCCGGGCCGGTGATCATTGACGGTCAGACGAGCGTGCCCAGCTCCAGCGGTCGCAAAGGCCTGTTCTGGATCGCGGGTAAAAGTTGGATCGTCGTTGACGGGCTGCGCGTCATCAACTCCGGCTTCTCCGGCATCTTCATGGAAAACAGCACCAACATCACGGTGCAAAATTGCTCCACCTACTTCACCTATGCTTCGGGAATCATCGCCACCGACAGCGCGACCATCAATGTCCTGAGCAACTCCGTCCAGAAAGCCTGCATGCTGCCCACGCCCGGCACCGGCGTCAACGAGTGCATCACCATGGCGTCCGTCAACGGCTTCGAGGTCGCCTACAACACCGTCCACGACCGCCTCACCGACCTCAACGATGGCGGTGAAGGAATTGACGCCAAAAACTCCTGCGCCAACGGCACGATTCACCACAATCATGTCTATGACCTGATTCGGCTCGGCATCTACGTGGACGCCTACTCGGAAAACCTCTCGGACGTCGAAGTCTATGCCAACACCGTCCACAACTGCGGCTCCGGCATCACCGTGGCCGCGGAACAAGGCGCGACCGCCAACGGCATCCGCATCTTCAACAATCTCGTTCACGACTGCCGCAATGGCGCTGGCATCCGGCTGGCCGGCTACGTCGGCAACGGCCCGCTCCAGAATGTGGATGTCTATCAAAACACCGTCGTCCGCTGCGGCCGACTCGACACCAACGCCTGGGAAAACTGCGGCTTGCTGGTCGAAGCCGACAACCCGACCAACAGCAATTTCAACGTCCGCAACAACATCTTCTCCCAGAACACGCGCCAAATCCGCACCAAAGGCCAGCCGTATCTCACGCTGGATCGGAATCTGGTGGATGGCCCATTGCAGGGCGGCGTGGCCGGCAGCAATGCCATCCTGGCTGACCCGGTATTCGTCAATGCCGCCGCGTCCGACTTCCGGCTCGCCACCAATTCCCCCGCGATAGATGCCGCCCTTGGCGCATTTGAATGGAGCGCGCCGTTGGCTGAGACCACCACGACGTTGATCAGCAGCGCGAACCCCGCGGTTTTCGGGATGCCGGTCACCCTCACCGCGACGGTGACCAGTTCCACCGGCACCGTGACGTTTCTGGATGGAACGATGACGCTCGGTGTCGTCACCCTCGACGGGGCCGGCATCGCCACGCTCGACACGACCACCTTGGGCTTGGGCACACATTCCATCACCGCCGTGTATAGCGGCAGCCCAACCAGCGCCGGCAGCGTCTCGCCAATTCTTTCCCAGAGCATAAATCCCATCACGCCCCCCGCGCCGGTGACGGAATACTTCACCGCCAGCGACGGCTGGACGACCGGCTGGCTGAAAACCGCCCTGACCACGCCGACGCTCTCCAGCACGTCACCGTTGCAGCCGGGCACGGGCTTGAATCTCGGAGTGACCCGCACCGGCGGCACCGGCAGCGGCTCGCAAGAAGGCGTTTACCGGCAATGGTCGGAAGGCTACCGGCCGACGACGGAATCTTCCCGGCTGAGGTTCGATTACCGGATTGATTCCAGCACCAACGTCTTCAACACCGCGTCCGATGCGTACAACGTCACCGTCAACAGCGTGCCCGGCGCTTCTCCCGGCGCATACAGTTCCGTTTACATCCGCGCCTTCGGCGCAGCCACCGGCGCGATGGCGGCTCGCGAATGGTGCGTCTTCAACGGCACACCCGGCGTGCTCGACTCGTATGACATCACAAAATTCCGCCCCACCGGCCTGATCGCCCAGCCCGGTGTCACCTACACGTTCACCATCGAGATCCACACCAACGCCACTTACGATGTAACCATCACCGATGGCGTCAACACGGTGACCATTGCCGGCTCTGGCTTCCGCTCGGCGGCCTATTCCTCTGGCAATTATCTCGTCTTCTCCACCCAACAGAGCGCCTCCACCGACAACCTCGCCTTCTCGGTGGACTCGATCGAAATCACGCCGCTCGTGCCGGCCGCACCGGTCGGACTCGTGGCCACGGCCGGCAACGGTCAGGCCGCGCTCACCTGGAATGCCTCGGCTGGGGCGACCAGTTACACCGTCAAACGCGACGGCGTCGCCATCGCCACCGTCACCACGACCAACTTCACCGACACCGGTCTCAGCAACGGCACGACCTACTACTACGTCGTCTCCGCTTGGAACGCCCACGGCGAGAGCGCCAACTCCTCGCAGGTCAGCGCCACGCCCATTGCGCCGCCGGCCGCGCCGACGGGACTCGTCGTAACTGCCGGCAACGGTCAGGCCGCGCTCACCTGGAATGCCTCGGCCGGGGCGACCAGCTACACCGTCAAACGCGACGGCGTCGCCATCGCCATCGTCACCACGACCAACTTCACCGACACCGGTCTCAGCAACGGCACGACCTATTCCTACACCGTGACCGCCAGCAACGCCGGGGGCGAGAGCACCGCTTCCGCGTCGGTCTCGACGACTCCCGCCTACTTGCCGAGTCCATGGCAGACGCAGGACATCGGAGCGGTCGCGGCGACCGGCATGGCGAACTACACCAACGGCACGTTCACGGTCAACGGCTCCGGCGCCGACATTGCCGGCACCGCGGATGAGTTCCGGTATGTCTATCAACTGGCCAGCGGCGCTTGCGAAATCCGGGCGCGGGTGGTGAGCGTGCAGAATACCCATTCGTCGGCCAAGGCGGGCGTGATGATTCGCCAGAATCTGAACAACAACACCCGGAACGTGTTCGTGGCGGTGACGCCGGCCAGTGGAGTGCGGTATCAACGCCGCACGAGCGCGGGCGGCAACACCACCACGACGACCGCTGCGGGCTTGACCGCGCCGTACTGGGTGCGCGCGGTGCGTAGCGGTAACACGGTCACAGCGTACCGGTCGGCGAACGGGACGAGTTGGACTTCGATGGGTTCAGTCAACGTCAGCATGGGCACGACCGTGTACATCGGCCTGGCCGTGACGAGCCGCAACGACGGTTCGCTTTGCACCGCGACGTTTGACAACGTGACCGCGACGCCATGATCTCTCCGCATAGTTTGGCGTGAGTGTATGTCCAGCCCCGCTCTCACACCGCCCCCAGCGATCCGACCCGAGGACAAGGTCTCCGTCCCGCTGAAAGTGGCCTACGGCGCTGCCGGGATGGTGAACTATTTCGGTACGCAATTGATCAAGGTGCTCAGTGGGGCGATTTTCGTGGCCGGCATGGGTATGTCACCGGCACACATCGGCTGGGTATTTCTGACCTTCCGGTTGTGGGATGCCGTCACGGATCCGGTCATGGGCTGGATCTCAGATAACACGCGCACGCGTTGGGGCAGACGCCGGCCGTATGTGTTGATTGGCGGCCTCTCGACTGGGGCGATCTTCCCCTTGTTCTGGCTCGGCCAACCGGGATGGAGCGACGGGTTGAAGTTCGGTTATTTGGTGGGGGTCGGGCTGCTCTTTTACGTGGCGTTTACCATCTGGGGCATGCCGTACCAAAGCATGTTGGCCGAAATGACGCCCGATACGGATGAACGCACTAGCATCTCCGCCTATCTTTCGTTTTTCGGCAAAGTCGCGGTGATTACCGGAACCTGGATCTGGAGCCTCACGCAACTGTCGATCTTTAATGACCCGGTCACCGGCCAGCCCGATCCCTTGCGCGGCATGCGCATCATCGGTCTCGGGTTGGGTCTGCTGACCATGCTGTTGAGCGTGCTGCCCGCGTTCCTGGTCAAGGAACGGAATCCGGACTTCATCGCCAAGCTACCCAAAGAACCATTCTGGCCGAACTTCAAACGGACCTTCACCAATGTGCCCTTTCGGATCCTCGCGGTCTTCGCCCTGGTCTTCGCTTTTGGCATCAATCTCGTCCAGGGCCAGATGTTTTACCTGCGGACCTATTACGCGCTCGCCGGCGACACGGTGTTCTCGGCCAAGCTGACCGGAGTCGAGGGCACACTTTCGATGGTGCTGGGCGTTTGCGCCATTCCGTTTTTCAAGTGGCTCTGCCATCGCATCGGGAAAAAGGAAACGCTGATGGTTTCCACCGGGCTCATCCTTCTCGCCACATGGCTATCGTGGTTCACCTATACGCCGGCCCATCCGTGGCTGGCGTTGGTGACCGGCATCCTGCTCTCACCGGGCTACACCGGCATGTGGCTTGTCATCCCGTCCATGATTGGGGATGTCATTGATTCCGAGGAACTGCGATGCAACGACCGCCGCGAAGGCGGTTTCAATTCGATCTTCGCCTGGCTGAACAAGGCCAGCACCTCGCTGGCGTACGGCCTGGCCGGCGTGATCGTGGTCTGGTGCGGATTTGAGATCGCCCAGAAAGCCAATCAAACGCCCGCGGCCTTCCGGAACATGCGCCTGTGCTTTGCGATTCTCCCCACCGTCTTCCTCGTGCCCGCGTTGCTCCTGCTCGCGCGCTATCCGCTGTCGCACAAGCGCATGGAGGAAATCCGCGCCGAACTCGAAGCCCGCCGCGGCCGTGTGTGAGTGGAGACCGCCTGATCGGCATTCGGCGACTTTTACCGCTTGCGCCACATCACGAATAGAAGCGACACTCCCGACGCGAGCAGCATCACGATGGATGGCTCGGGAATTACCGTGGCCGAAAAGGTGAAGTTATCGATGGCCAATCCGTGATCGTTGCCGGCATCATTGCGCTCGATCCACCGAATCCAGAGTGTATCACCATTGGCCCAGTTCAGGCCGGTCACGGTGCCGCCCAGATTGGCCGTGCGATTTGCGGCTGCATTCCCATCGCGATTGCCAGCGGTAGTCAGAACCGGGCTGACAAAATCGAAACCGCCACCCGGTGCGATCCAAGTGGTGACGAGATCGAAGCTTACCCCAAAACCATACTCCAGAACCATGGTTTGGGCGCTGGTGTTGGCGGCACGCCATTGCTCGCCATCGTAACCGATATCGAAACTAACGAGTTGCAAGCCTGTGTTGTTGCTGATGCCGACCGCCATCCACCCGGCGACAGCCCCAGATGCCGGCGTTCCATAATAAGCAACACCGGCTCCGATTCCTCCCAATGCCCGATCGGTTAGCGGACCGGTTTGACCTCCACCTGCTGAACCAAAACTGTAGAACGACCCCGCAGTAGCGCTGCCAGTGCTTGCATCGTACGTAGTGATGGCTGTGCCGGGGGACGGTTGTCTGAAAAGCACCCAGCCAGACAGCGTACTGTCATTCGCCCAAGTGTAGCCTGTGCCAGCTATCGAGTTAAGCGTGTTGAAGTCCTGCGAATAGGTCGAGTCGCCGACGGTGTACGAGATCGTTGCGTGGGCAACCCGCGTCACTACCAAGAGTAGGGCTGCAATCAGAATTCGTTTCATTTTAACCTAATGCCTTTCGCTCTTGAATGGTTCGATTCAACCGCTCGAACTAAAGAATTTGCCTAGTCGTAGAATAGCCATGCATCCTCCGGGGTGCTAGGCATTGTTTACTTTACCCGTTAAGTGCAAGAGTCTCTTCAGGCGCGCTTGATCAAGTCTTCGGCTTCCCCAGTTCGATAAACGGCAGCTTGCCGGAGTACACTTTCAGGTTCCGAAACACCAACGCGGAATGCACCATGCAGCGGATGGCGATGTGGCCGTAGTTGAGGATGCAGCCGGTGTTGGTGCGGGAGTTGTCTTCGATTACCAGCAGCACTTTGCCATCAATCGCGCCCCGGAGTGATCCGCCACGTTGCACGAGTTGAAGTTTGTGCCATTCGTTGATCGCGAAACGTTCGGGCGCGCTGCCAAAGCCGATCCGGTAGGCAAACGGGTTCTTCCGACTAAAAGCCGTGCCCACGTCGTTGCGCACATCGTTCATCTCCCGGTAAAATTCCCAATGATAGTTCCGCACGTTCTGCGCGTGAACAGTGTCCATCGTGCCGTTGGTCTTCTTCGGATAATCGGCCATGAAATCTTCGCGGGTCATGCCGGAGGCGTGGACCATGAGCAGGCTGAGGCCATTGGGTTTGATCGCCTTCCACTCGAACTCGACGTAGATGTCGCCCTCAAACGTCTGGTTGCTCCAAATGTAAACCTGACTGTTCCAAGCTTCCGGGCTGCCGTAACGAAGTTGCGGCGTCTCGATGAGCAATCCCTCGGGATGGCCGGTCGGCTTGACGGAGGCGGTGTGCCCCTGCACGTAAAACTCTTTGATCTGTTCGACCGGGTTCTGGAAATCCACATCGAACTTCTTGGTCCAACCAGCTCTGACCGGATCGAAGGTGAAGTCTTCCAACTCCGCGCCTTCGAAGAGGTGCCGGAGTTCCTTCTCGATGCCGGCGTCATAATCCGGCGCAAGCTCCCGGTATTTCTTGTAGAGGTCGGCGCCGGTAAGCAGCCCGTCGTAGAACTCGATCCGGCCGTGGCAAAGCGCGGGACAGCCGGCGTAGAGCGTGTCCCCGGCCAGATCGCGGTGAAAATCCTTGTTGAAGATGTCGCTCCGGCCGACGAGCACGCCATTCACGTAAAGTGCCGCGCTCTTGGCTGCATCGTCCCACGTGACGCCGAGTTGATACCAGCGGTGCTGCTGAAAGTAGTTGAACGGGACGGCCTGCACCCAGGCTTTCTGTGGCGGCTCGAATCCCTCGTGCGTCGGATAAATCGTCCCCTTGAAAAACTTGGCGCGGAATTCGTTGAACCGGTTCCAGATGAAACAGAAGTTTGCCGCCGGATAGTTACGCGGCACGTTGCAGTCGCTGAGGAACGTGTAATTGTCGAAGAACTCATTCTGAATCTTCATGTGGTCCGCCACAAAACTCGCGGCGAGGTCTTCGAGGGAGAAGAACCAGAGCACGAGCGTGCCCTTGGGTTGATTCAGTGTGTGTCCGCCGGCAAGCTGAATGGCGGTGTGGATGCTGGTCGGGTTGATTCCGGTCAGACCCTTGAGTTCCAGCACGCGCGCCGGGCCGTTGATGGATTCGCCAGCGGACAATGAGCCGGCATCGGCGAGATAAGAATATCGTGGTTGCACGGCCGGAAAACTATCACCCTTCCAGCGACCGTAAAATAGCGAACCGCGTTTACTTAACGGGTTCAAAGGAATCACGGCTGTTCTGTATTGTTCGACCCCCTGTTTAAACGTAGTTTTCTCCGCATCTCATGATGAATCCATCCACCTCAATTCGTTGGGGAGTCGTTGGCTGCGGCCAGATCGCCGTGGACAAATCCATTCCCGGACTGTTGGCCGCCAAAAGCGCGCGCCTCGTCACCATCGCCGACCCGCTCGAACCTCGCCGCGCGCTCGCCCTCGCGCTCGCCGCCAAAGCTGGCATCACCGATGTGAAAGCCTACGGCGCCGCCGCCGAGCTTTTCGCCGATCGGACTGTAGACGCCGTTTACATTTCTTTGCCGACCGGGATGCACAAGCAGGCAGTCATCGCCGCCGCGAAGGCGAAGAAGGCCATCCTTTGCGAGAAACCGCTCGGCAACAGTTCCGTCGAGGTGCGCGAGATGGTCCGCGCCGCCCGAGACAACGGTGTGCCGTTGATGACCGCCTACATGTCGCGTTTCAGCGACGTGTTCCAGAAGACCAAAGAACTGATTCGCGCCGGCACGATCGGCAAAGTGACATTCGTTACTTCACACTTTTCCTATCCGTGCTCGAAGTACTATCCGCCCGGCAAGCCCGGCGGCTGGCGCTACACCGATCCGACCGGCGGCGGACCGTTGCTCGACATCGGCGTCTATCTCGCATTCGGCATTCGCGAGATGCTCGGCGAACGCATCGCCAAAGTTTCGCCGCTCAACATTGATACCTGCCCGCCTGCCGGCTCCGTCATTCCCGACACCACCGCCGCGTGGTTTGTCACCGACAAAGGTACGCCCGGCACCTTTGTCACCACGTTCTCGCACGTCGGCCTCTACGTGAACTTCTTCGGCACGAAAGGCACTCTCAACGTCACCGATTGTTTCTACCAAACACCCGGCGCGCGTCTCGAATGCACCACAGACGACGGCAAGCCGCCCTTCATCCTCGACACCAAATCCGACCCGAACCTCGCGCACTTCGACAACTACCGGCGCGAGTTCGAACATTTCTCCGACGCGCTGCTCAACAAAACGTCGCACAGCCCATCCGCAGACGACGTGCTGGCCGATGCGCTCCTGCTCGACACACTGAAACAAGCCGGCCAGCCCATCCACGTCCCAACCCCCGCCGAATTCCTAAAATGAAACTCGCCATCAACGGCCAACAACTCTCCGCGACACACTCACTCGCCCAGATTCTCGACGTCCTCGACAGCCACAGCGTCAAGGCCATCGAGCTTTGGCCGTGGAACATCCCCGGCGGCGGCACGCCGGAGGAAGATGAACGCTTTGAAAAACGCGACGTGGCCGGTGCCGCCAAGCTCCTGAAGTCTCGCGGCTTCGACTGCGCCTGCGTGACGCTCGGTTTCTGGGCCGCGCCGCTCTGCTTCGCTGCCGGCGGCGGCGCGCGTTACACCGAAGCGCTCAAGGGCGCAGTGGATGCCGCCGTGACACTCGGCGCGAAACTCGTCAACACCTACAACGTCGGCATCCCGCTCTCGATCTGGGGCGACGCCACGAAACCCGCTGCCGACTACGCCGCGTCGAAAGGCATCGTCATCACCCTTGAAAACGAAGCGCACGACGAATCCGGCATTCCCGCGAATGTCGCCGCCGTGTGCGATCGCGTGAAATCGCCCGGCCTCGGCACGCAGTTCGATCCGTGCAACTATTACCACGCCGGCCTCGAACCTTTCCCGGCTGCGTACGAGACGATCAAGAAGCACATCCGGTATGTCCATCTCAAAGGCGGTTGCCGGTACGATGCCGGTATCGCGGGCGTCCACAAAGGCTCGACCATGCGCGACAGCACGCGCGACTTCATCGGCTACGTGCCGTTACCGGATGCCGCGTTCAACGTGGACGCCATCGTCCGAGCCTTGAAGCGCGACGGCTACAACGGCTGGGTCTCGCTCGAACCGCACGTCAGCGAAAAAGATGTCCTTGAGTTCTACAAAATCGAAATCCCGTATCTCCGAAAACTACTCGCATGAAATGCTTCCTTCATCTGCTGCTGATCGCAGCCACTACCGGCTGCCAGCCGAGCACCAAACCAGAACCGGCTCCAGTCACAGTTTCGGGCCGGGTGTTGTACGTCGCGCCCAACGGCGACCGGCAGGCCGACGGCCTCACGCCGGCAACGGCGCTTCCGCCGCAACGCGCCGAAGAACTCAGCCAACCCGGCGACGTGATCTATTTCACCGAAGGCGAATACGAATACAAAGAAGACAACCGGGCGCTCACCATCGAGCACTCCGGCGAACCCGGTAAGCCCATTACATATATGCCGGCCCCCGGCGCGAAAGTCGTCTTGCGCAGCAGCGGCTCGTGGGATGTCATCAAGATTACCGGCGCGCGCCACATCGAAATTCGCGGCTTCCGCGTCATCGGCAACGCCGGCAACGTGACCCTCGAAGAAGCCCAGCGCGAGATGAGCAACCTGAAAAACCCGCGCACCTGCGGCAACGGCATCGGCATCACCGAACACCGCGAGACCAAACAGCCGGCCGCCTACATCACCGTGCGCGATTGCGAGGTCAGTGATTTCCCCGGCGGCGGCATCTTCGCCAACCACGCCGACTACCTCACCTTCGAAGGCAACGTCGTCTATCGTTGCGCGTTCTGGTCGCCCTACGGCAACAGCGGCATCTCGGTCTATCAACCCACCGCGATTGACGCCTCGACCGACTACAAAATCATCATCCGCAACAACGTCTGCTTCGAGAACTACCAGAACATCCCGTTCTTCTATTCCAACAAGAACGACCCAACGAAGCGCAAGGTCACCGACGGCAACGGCATCATCATTGACGACTATCTCAACACGCAAGATTGGGGCGGCGGAAGCGGCAAGGAATACACAGGCCGAACGCTCGTCGCGAACAACATCGTCTTCGCCAACGGCGGCTCCGGCATTCACTCGTTCAAATCCTGCAACGTGGACATCGTCCACAACTACGCCGCGGACAACAACCGGCATCCCGCATTGAAAGACGGACAGATTTTCGCGAACACCACCAAGAACGCGCGCATCCTCAACAACGTCATCATCGCCCCCGCCGGCAAGCCCGCCACCACCAGTTACAAAAACGAGAACCTCATTCAAGACTACAACGTTTATTGGACGCTCGATGGCAGCGCCCCTAAGTTCGCGGAGGGAGGAACGAACAACATCGTCGCCGCGCCGGGCCTGACGCTGACCGGCTGGGACAAAGGCCAGCGCGAGTTCAAAGCAACCCCGGACAGCCCGCTCCGAAAAGCCGGTATGCCGCTGCCCGCAGTCGGCGCGGACTACTTCGGCAAGCCGCGCAGCGCCGGTAAACCTGACATCGGACCATTCGTTCTCCCTGAAGTTCAGTAGAGTGGTTTAGCCGGTTATTCCAGCGCCTCTGCTGCCTTCCGCAAAGCCAAGAAGGCTTCTTTCAAGGCTTGGTTTACGCCGCTTTCCGGCTCACCCAACACCAGCGCTTGGTACTTATTGAGGAAGTCAGCGCGGATGCGGTGGAATAGATGCAGGAAGTGCCGCAAGAATGACAGGCAATCCAGAATGGCGACCTCGACGCCTCCCAATTCAGGGTATTTCTCGGCGGCGTAGGCGCGCAATTCGACATCAACCGGTTCCGTAGTGATGAAGATGTAGTTTTGGATATTTGCACCCTGAGCAATCTTTTCGACGGCAATGTCAATGTCGCCTTTGGTGACAACCTTGTCCTTCATCTCGAAGGAGGTCACAACCCTGTCGTCCCCCAGCAACGTGATTTCCACGTCGCCCAGCGCACCCGTTTGCTTGTCGGCGGCGTTATGTGCATTGAGGCGCAACACTTGTTCGCCCAGCTTTTCGGCTGCGGCCTGGTAGGCAGCGGCAACAATCAAAACAGGCAACCGGCTGGCGTACTTGCACTGCAAATGTTGTTCAATCAGTTTCACAATATCTTCTGCGGACAGTGGCAGTTCGCTGGCGTCTTTCCGCAGTCCCTGCAACAATGTCTCGAGCCGTTTCTTGCGGTTATCACGCTCCACAAGCAAGAGCCGGATGGCATCGGTCAGTACGTCCTTCGCAGTAAGCCGGCCGCGATGGATTGCGTCCAGAATCTCCAAAATGTATTCGTACATTTCGGCGGGACGGCCACGCAGCTTCTGGTATTTGGTCAGGACAACATTCTTGGTCCGAAAGCCGGGAGTCAGGAATGCGGTCGTGGGACTGCACGGCAGCCGATGTTTCTGGATGAGAGCGAAAACATATTGTTCATCGTATCCGCGTCCCGAATACGCGCCTTTCTTGGCTGCGCCGGTATAGACCTCAATGAACGGTTTGCGGATGTCCAACTTCGGGTCGTCTAGCTTGGCGAGTGCGGAAGCCATCAAGAACCGTGCGCCGGCTCGGTTGCTGGGGCAGCCAATCACGTATTCCAACTTCTGCCGGAGAACTGAATCGGCGATTAACGATTCACGCAAGTGCTCCGTGGCGCGTCGCACGGCGGCTTCCAGTAGTTTAGAGCAGTCTTGTGTGGTGGTCATGATTCAGCTTGGCCGGGTCGTAGTTCGTCCAGAGGACTTCAAAGCGCGTGCCTTTGGTGGCGTGGTTCGTCTTCGGACCGCTCACTGTCTTGCGCCACTTTGGAGCAGGGTACAGCTTGTCCATCAACGCGCACTGGTAGTTGGACAGCGCTACTTGGCCTTGCACTTGATTCAGAATGGCGGCCAACTCGCCATGTTGCTCGTCAGTCATTTCGTGTTCGTAGGCGTTTGAATCGCCGCGCGTATCATGCACATACGGCGGATCGCAGTAGAAAAAAGTTTCCGGTGAGTCGTACAGCCGAATCACATCAATGGCAGGCCGATTTTCGATCTGCACTCGCAACAGACGCTCCGCAATCGCCGGCAAGTCTTCCACCGAGCCTAGCCAGCGGCTCACCACGCCGCTCATGCCGGCGCGGCTCGTGTTCTTGCAGTTCGCCCATCGGCCTAAACTGGCGGTCTGCGCCAAGCCCGTGCGGACTTGCCGGGCGCGCACGAAGAAACGCCGCGCCTTCTCCAAGCCCGGAACTTTCGGGTCGAGCTTGCACGCCAGCGCGAATTCCTCGCGCGAAAAAGGCGTGAGACCAATCGCTTCTACCAGAGCGTCTTTCTGGTCACGCAAAACGCGAAAGAAGTTCGCCACCTCGCCATCGAGATCGTTGTACGTTTCCACTGGCGAGGGTGGCCGGTTCAAGAGCACGGCGGCCGAACCGGCGAACGGCTCGCAGTAGTGATGGCAGGCGGGCAACAGCGGCAACAGCCAATCCAAGTGCGAGAACTTGCCGCCATACCAGCCGAAAGGGATCAGTTTTGGCGATCGCAGCGTCGTCAGAGGTGGCGGGCGATTTTTCCGAGCCACCGGCTTCGGTTTATCCGCCAATAGCGTATTCTCGCGCACGCGATACACTTTGCGGCGCTTCGGCAGATATTTGATTTTCTTCCGAGCCATCGGCGCGAGTATGCCAACGCTGCCCGGCAAGGGCAAGCCTGCCAGCAGGGCTGCCGGTGTGTCTACCTTTCCGCCCGCGCCATACTCCCGATCAAGCAATGCCACTCAACGAGTTAAAACACATGCGCATTGTCTCATGATGCCCCTGACTATATGAATGAAATGGAATGAAGACCCCGGTTCAGGAACTCGCCCAGTTCACGTTCGCCGACATCACGGCGATCTATCAGCGCGACACCGCCAGCGGCCGGGTGCAGTTGATGATCGTTCCCAAGGCCGGCAAGATTCCCCGGCACCGCGACGTCCTCGAAGACCCGGCATTGCACGACCCGAAGCCGGCGTGGGAACTCGACTCGCTCGTGCAAGTGCGTCTCGCCGACGATCCGTGCGTCACCGCTTTCGGCAATGGCCGGACGATGCGCAACAGCGAGGCGACGCTCGGTCTGCGATTTGTCCGGCAACGCCGAACGAAAAATCGAGTCGTCACCGTGCTGAAAAATGCGCGCGGCTTCCGGTGTGAGCACGTGCTGGAATGGAACAAAGGCGAGCAGGCGTTGCGGATGACGACGAAGTTCATCAACACCTCCCGGCAGCCGCTCACGGTCGAGTTGCTTTCGAGTTTTTCACTCGGGGGCATCACTCCGTTCGCCCGCGACGAAGCACCGGTTGCGCCTGCATCGCGCGCGGAGTTACTGGGCGGGCGAAGGACGAATCGAGTCCGTGCCGCTCGAACAACTCCACCTTGAGCCATCGTACACGGCCTACGGCGTCCACTCCGAACGCTTCGGCCAGGTCGGCTCGATGCCGGCGCGGGGCTTTTTTCCCTTCGCGGCCATCGAAGATACCGGCGCGGGCGTGACATGGGCGGCGCAGATCGCGTGGCTCGGTTCGTGGCAGATGGAGGTTTACCGGCGGGATGATT
>CAZJCX010000026.1:0-4424 GCA_964544425.1 uncultured Verrucomicrobiota bacterium | reverse complement strand
TCCGGCGGTCTGGCCGACCGCGAATTCGGCCACTGGTGGAAAACCATCCCGCCCGGCCAGTCGTTCACCACGCCCGAGGCGATTGTGACCGTCGTGCAGGGCACACTCGACGACGCCTGCCAGCGGCTCACCGCCAGCCATCGCTTCAGCGCGCCGCCGGTCGAGGATGAGTTGCCGATCATTTTCAACGAATGGTGCACGACCTGGGGACATCCGAATCACGACAACGTCATCGCGCTGGCCGACCGGCTGGCCGGTTCGCCGGTCAAGTACCTGGTCATTGACGACGGTTGGGCGGAACGGCCGACCGAGCGGATGCAGGAGAACGGCGACTGGATTGTGGCGTCGAAGAAATTCCCGCACGGCCTGCGCGCGACATGCGACGCGATCCGCGAACGCGGCCTGATCCCCGGCATCTGGTTTGAATTTGAAGTGGCGAACAAAGGCTCGAAGGCGTGGAACAAGACCGTGCATCAACTTCACCGCGATGGCCGCGTGCTGAACGTGGGCAGCCGGCGGTTCTGGGACTTCCGCGACCCGTGGGTTCACGACTTTCTGGCTGACCGCGTGATCGGCCTGCTGCGCGATGCCGGCATCGGGTACATGAAAGTGGATTACAACGAAACCATCGGCCTCGGCTGCGACGGCGCGGAGTCGCTCGGCGAAGGTCTGCGTCAGCATCTTGCCGGTGTGCAAAAATTCTTCCAGCGCATCCGTCGTGAGTTGCCGGATCTGGTCATCGAGATTTGTTCGTCCGGCGGCATGCGGCTCGAACCATCCATGTTCGAACTCGGCTCGATGTTTTCCTTTTCCGATGCCCACGAGACCCGCGACATTCCGATCCTCGCCTACAACGTGCAACGGCTCGTGCCGGCGCGCGCCAATCAAATCTGGGCCGTGCTTCGTCCCGGTGACGATGAGCAGCGGTTGGTCTATTCGCTAGCTTGCACTTTTCTCGGTCGCATGTGTCTTTCCGGTGATGTGTATAACCTGAGCAAACGGCAGTGGGACATCGCGCTGGCCGCGCAGCGACTCTACCGGCAAGTCGCGCCGATCATTGCCGGCGGAACGTCCAAGCGTTTCGGTCCGGAACAGTTGAGCTACCGTCATCCGCGAGGTTGGCAAGCAGTGTTGCGCGTTGCCGGCAAGCAAGCGCTTGCGGTGGTGCATAGGTTTGCGGATGCGCCCGATAGAATCTCGATTCCTTTGCTGTCAGGAACGTGGCGCATTGCCGGTTCGTTGCACGCCGAGAAAACACGACCGACCATTCGTAACGGCCACTTGCTGGTGAAGTTGTCCGGTGAGTATCGCGGGTGTGTGGTGCACGTCGTGAAGTAAACAAGCAGGCAGCGAAAACCTAGGCCTGCGGTTTTGTCAGTTCCCCGGCCAGCGCGGGAATCTGGCTGGCCGGCACCACCGTGATGCGTTCATCCAGCGCGTACCGTTCCGTGCCGGGATAAATGACCCACAAATGCGCGAGGTCGAGGTCCTCCAGCGCGATCCGCATGGACTTCGTCACGCCGGGTGCGTCGGCGTACTTGATTTCGAAGCCGTGCCGTTGGCCGGGCAGCAGCACCAGCAAGTCCAACTCCGCCCCGGCGTGGGTGCTCCAAAAATACGCCTGGCGCGTGGGAAGAAAAGATAACACCTGTTCCACCACAAACCCTTCCCACGACGCCCCCAGCTTGGGATGCCCCGTCAAGTCGTGGTCGGCGACGATCCCGTGCAGCGTGTGCAGTATGCCGCTGTCGCGAAGATAGAGTTTGGGAGCTTTTACTTGTCGTTTCTTCAGGTTCTCGAACCACGGCGGCAACAGGCGCACCATGAACGCGCCGGCAAGAATGTCCAGATAGCGCCGCGCTGTTTTTTGATCCGTGCCGAGTGACCGGGCCAGCTCCGACCCGTTCCAAGTCTGCCCGTGGTAATGCGCCAACATCGTCCAAAACCGCCGCAGCGTTTCGGCCGGAATCGTGATTCCGAGTTGCGGCAAGTCGCGCTCCAAGAACGTTCGCACAAAACTCTCCCGCCATGTGATCGAACCCGCCTCATCCACCGCCAAATACGAGCGGGGAAATCCGCCGCGCAACCAGAGCCGGCGCAGATTCTCCGCGCCAACTTCCCCCAGATCAAACCCGCCCAAATCCAAAATGCCCACCCGGCCGGCCAGCGTTTCTGACAACCCCCGCACCAATTCCGGCACCGCGCTGCCCGTCAGGAGGAATCGCGCCGGCGTCCCCGCCCGATCCAACAACACCCGCAACGGGGGAAAAATCGCCGGCATCCGCTGCGCCTCATCAATCACGATCAACCCGCGCAATCCCGCCAGCGTTTGCTCCGGTGTTTTCAGCTTCTGGCGGCCCACCTCGCTTTCCAAATCGAAATAGTGTGCCCCAGTTTCGCCTGCGGCAATCGTCTGCGCTAATGTCGTCTTGCCGCATTGTCGCGGACCTTCCACCGCGACGGCGGGATGTACCCGAAACAAATCGCGCACCGGTCCTTGGCGCGTGGTCGGTCAATCATATCGGTCATCCTACTTCCTTGAAAATGCGGAGGGCAATGCCCAATTTTCAAGGAAGCCTGATTTTGATGACTCGTGCCATTGGAAGCCAAACACTTACGCTCACGGCCTTTCCTTGAAAGATTCCCAATTCAGCGCGAAAGCGCCTTTCAGGGCGTTGCCATGCAACTACTGTCACCAGCCGAAGCTCGACTCAACGGGTTAAAGCGCCAGTGCGTTGTTACGTGACGGCGCTGTCTGCTATACGATCGCCTTTCCATCATGAGTCTGTTCTTAACCAAAGCCGAGCGGCTTGCGACCGGGCAACCGGCAAGTGCTGCGCTTCTCGATGCGATGGAGGAACGGGTTCGTTTCCGCGCGCAGACACCGGGCCTCAATGACCCGACCGCCACGACCGAATGGTGGCATCACGTGGCGGAGTATCTGACGGATGCGGCGTTGGTGCAGGCGATTCGTCCCGCGACTGACATTGCCGGGTGGTTGCGCGCGGTGGTGTTGGACATCGCCAGGAAGCCGTCGAGCGAATGGGGCGGGCCGGCATTTCGGGGTTATGGCGGAGCGAAGCCGGTCGGAACGTTGGAGACGGCCCACTTGACGTGGGGACTGGCGGTGACGCTCGACCTCGTGCCGGATCTTTTCAGCGCTGCCGAACAAACGGAGATTGCCAGCGCGCTCCGCGAGAACGGTCTCGAACCGTGTCGCCGGTATCTCCAGCAAACCGATTTTTACCATAACTGGAACTGCGTCCTTCTGGCCGGCTTCGCTGTGGCCGCGGCAGTGCTGAACGACGATAAAGCTGTCGCGGAGGCGGTCGAATGGTTTCCGCTCGCCGCCGACCATTTCCAACCGGATGGCAGCTACGGGGAGTCGTTGCAGTACGGTAACTACGCCGCGTACTCGATCATTCTCGCGCGCGAGGCGATTCTACGCCGTTCACCGGGAACACTGCTCACGCTTGAGCCGTATGCGCGTTTCGTCCACTGGGCCGCACAATCGCTGTTCTACCGGAAACCGCTCTCGGATTGGGGCGATGTCGCCCGCGCTCGCAGCGCCAACTTTGGCGATAGCGGGGCGCTGTTCCGGCCGTCGGGAGATTTGCTCGTCCACATTGCGGTTCATGGACAGAAAGCCGAAGCCGGTTTGGCTCGTTGGCTGTTTGATACGCTGTACCTCCCGGCCAATGAACCGCCGCCGCACGATCTGGCGTCGTTTGGATTTTTACCGGGATTTGGATTCTTGTCGGTCATTTTGCTGCCGGCGGCGGCTGCGCCCGTTGCGCCGTCGCCAACCGGGCTGGCTGCTTTTTCTTGCGGCGATGTTTTTGCGCGCGAGGGTCAGACGGTGCTCGCGGCGCGCACAGCTTCACAACCGCGCCATGCCACGGCGCACATTCATGGCGACATCAACAGTTTCATCCTCGTCCATCGCAACGAACGGCTCTTGCTCGATCCCGGTCACAGTTGTTACCGGAACATCACCCACGAAATCGAGATGGCGTCGTTGACGCACAACACCTCCACGTTTGACGGCGTGACCCAACGCGGCGGGATCAACCGGCCCATTGGCGCTGTGCCGATTGATCTCGGAGGAAAACGCCTGATCGCCGAACAACGGGGGCCGGTGACGGTGATCGGCAACGAAGCTGCGCCGCTGTACGGCGCGCCGCTGCGCAGCTTTGCGCGCTTCTGGGTGTTGTGCGGAGCGCATTGTTTGTTCATCGTGGATCGCATTGAAGCCGACGTGCCGGTACGGACGACTTGGCACTGGTTGTTGAACAACCGGGATGGAGGTCTCGACTTGAAGCTTCAGCCCGACCGGCTGCTCGCCCGGCGCGGCGATGCCGGCATCCAATTGGCGCATCTCGGAACCGGTCAACGAAGCGGTCCGATTCACGCCCATGTGCACG
>CAZJCX010000025.1:22466-22731 GCA_964544425.1 uncultured Verrucomicrobiota bacterium | reverse complement strand
CGGTCGTTCCGGCAGCAACGACGGCTCCTCGACAAAGCGCACGGCGTGCGCCCGGATGTGTTGATCGGGTGCGTTGAGCTTTTGCAGCAACATCTCCACCGCTGCCCGGCCCACCTGCCGGTCGGGCACGCCGAATTGCCGCAGGCCGTGCGCCCCGATGACCGCCGCCACGTCGCCAAACGTCGTCCCGGGCAAGTGCCGGCCGCAGGCCATTTCGGCCGCTTGTACGTCCGCCGCGCAATAGCCCACCACCGCCGTTACCGGT
>CAZJCX010000025.1:0-22452 GCA_964544425.1 uncultured Verrucomicrobiota bacterium | reverse complement strand
GCTGAAATTCCGTTTCCGTATCGTTGGGTGAAGTCGGCAACACAGTGATCGCCGGCAACCCGGCCGCCGCCAGCGCCGCGCGAAAACCTGCCAGCCGATCATCTTTGCTGTAGTGGCGGACGCCGAACTGCTGGCTGCGATGATAATTGGCGTCCACGTATGCCAGCGCCCGGTGCCCGCGTTCGAGCAACCATTCCGCCGCGCGCCGGCCCGCGCTGAAATCGTCGGGATAAACGGTATCGTGTTCGGCCTTTTTGTTGATCCAGACCACCGGCAACCGATGCCGTTCCACCAACTCGACGAGTTGGGGGGGCACGTGGGCGTGGTAATTCAGCAACAAGCCGTCGCACGCCCGTTCGCGGAGCAACCGCGGCATTAACTCCGGTGAGGTCAGCCGCTCGTCGGAGACAAAATCCACGAGCAGATGCAGATGGTGTTCCGCCAGCGCCCCTGTGATGCCGAGCAGCAGATTCGACGGCAAGGTGCTCCGGTACGGTTCGGGACTCATCACCAACGCAATCGCCCGCCGCCGACCGAGCTTAATCGAACGCGCCGAGCTATTCGGCCGGTAGCCCAGCCGCTCGGCGCTGCTCAACACGCGTTCCTGCGTCGCTTTATTATAAGCATGGCCGCGATTGTTCAGAATCATGCTGACCGTTGAAACCGACAGTCCGCTGAACTCCGCTACATCTTTCAATCGTGGCGCTACGCGCTGTCCCATACCAATCGACATATCTCCTAGAAACGATTCTATTCATACAGTATTAGCACAACCTCGTCAATATCTGTTTTCAACAATCTTCCAAATGCGTGTGAAACGTCCCGCGCCCAACCTGCAGTTGGTGCCAGCCTCGCCGCGGGTGCGGATGAAGCTGATGCGGCACAGCGACACCCGGCTCCCCGCTTGTGACCATCGTCAGTGACCCCATACACCAAGTTTTCAAAGCTTTGGGTACTGTCCCGCTTCCATGTCTCCACAGTCCGGACCACCTGACCCTTTTTATTCGGACGCTCACTGATGAACTCCACAGCCGCGCCGGGGTTGTCACGCCCCGAGCCGGTCTCCATGGTGAACTGCCATTCCCCATCGCACCATTTCTCCAGCTTCCAGAACACGAGACCTGGCGCAGACATCCGCTGCTGCTGCGCGTAATGCCTCCAAAACCAAACCATCCCATCAGCCTGTTCCCATGATTCCGGCAATCCCCACATGAGCAGATGAAAGTGTGGCGCAACCTCCCCTTGCCGGGTTCCCGACTTCCGCTGCATGAGTTCGAGTTTCCAGAATCCTGCTGCGTTGGGGAACTGCCTCCGCACCCGCTTGAGCCAAGCTTTCAAGTCGGCCTTCCACTGCCGCGGATCGCCGGGGAAGCCATCGGGATACGTCAGTGTGATAAACGTCGGCAACTGAGTTCGCAACGTCCGACTCAGTGCCCGCATCAGCCGCCGCCGGCTGGCCTCACTGAAACGCCGAACAATACCCCGCTTCCCTCCTCCACGCTGGCCGCGCGTCGGTGGACTGTGGACTTCGATCAGGCTGCCACCGGCGTACACGTTCGCCTGCCACAGGTCCGACTTACGCGGCCTGTTATGCGTTGTAGACAAGCCCAACGCATGGCGGCGGGGCGGGCGCGGCGCTAAAGCGCCGCGCGCCACCCTCGCCACATTTGTGTCTGGCTGATTTGCAGTGCCAGAGATCAAGGGCGACCTCCTTGCACACTCCGTACGATTGCGAGGACTGCCGCCTTGAGAGGTTCTGTCAGCGAGTGCCAAGACGCGGCAATGCAGGCCGCTTCTGGGGTGTTCACAATGTGGCCGCCGTGCCGTGGGCGGAAGCCGTACAAGTTCCATTGGACCATGAGCAAGCGGTGCGGATGATGCGCGTGGCGCGCCGATATATCTGGGCTGGCCAGCGCCAACGGGAACGCCCGCGAAAGATTCACTGGCGAGCGGACTGTGGAATGACGTTCTTCTGTGACGCAGCGTGGTGGTTACAGCGGTTGCCATCGCTGACCAGTGGCTAGTTGGGGAACCTCTGCTGACGGGGTGGGGCTGGCGAAGCCCGCAGTTTACTTCTTCAAATCCTCGGCGATCTCGGCGAACTGCTCCAGGGCGGCTTCGAGGTCTTCGGTGATTTCTTCGGCGATGACGTGCGGCTCCGGCAGGTTGGCGGAGTCCTCCAACGATTCGTCTTTGAGCCAGAAGATGTCGAGGTTGACCTTGTCGCGCTTCAACAGGTCTTCGTAGGTGAAGGACTTGAAACGCTCGCTCTCTTTGCGGTTGTGGCGGTTCTTCGGATTGAAACACTTCACGAACTCATCCAGATCGGCGCGCTGGAGGGTGTTTTCTTTGAGGGTGAAATGTTTGTTGGTGCGGAGATCGTATATCCACAGCTTCTCCGTCCACGGTTTCTCCTGCGCGGGTTTGCGGTCGAAGAACAGGACGTTGGCCTTCACGCCTTGCGCGTAGAAGATACCGGTCGGCAGCCGCAACAGGGTGTGCACGTCGGCTTGCTTGAGCAGTTCGCGGCGGATCGTCTCCCCGGCCCCGCCTTCAAACAGCACGTTGTCCGGCAACACCACGGCGGCCCGCCCATGCTGTTTGAGGATGGTGAAGATGTGCTGAAGGAAATTGAGTTGTTTGTTGCTGGTCGAAGCCCAGAAATCGTCGCGGTTGATGACGAGGCTTTCCTTCTGTTGCTCCCCGGCTTCGTTGACGATGGTGACGCTGCTCTTCTTGCCGAACGGCGGATTGGCCAGCACCATCTCGAACTCGCCATGCTTCCCGGCCAACGCATCGCGCACCGTCACCGGCAAGTTGTCGTCGCCGTTGGCGCTCTTGTGGCCGTCGGCTTCCGACCCGATGCCGTGCAATAACAGGTTCATCGCGCAGAGGCGGGCGACGCTGTCCACCAACTCGACGCCGTGGAGCGTCCCGCTTTTCAGGCGTTTCTTCTGTTCCTTGTCCAGCCCGGGCGTCTTGGCGATGAAATCGTGCGCGGCCAGCAGGAAACCACCGGTACCGCACGCGGGATCGCAGATCGTCATGCCCGGCTGCGGCGACATCACCTCGACCATCGCGGCGATGAGCGGACGGGGGGTGAAATACTGCCCGGCACCGCCTTTCACGTCCTCGGCGTTCTTCTGCAACAACCCTTCGTAGGCGTCGCCCTTCACGTCGGCGGACAGGCTCGACCACTGTTCCTTGTCAATCAGGTCCACGATCAACCGGCGGAGCTTGGCCGGGTCTTGGATTTTGTTCTGCGCCTTGCGGAAGATCAGGCCGAGCATCCCCTTCTGTTTGCCGAGCGACTCCAACACATGCCGGTAATGCGTCTCCAGTTCGTCGCCATCCTTTGCCAACAGGCTCGGCCAGTCGAACCCGTTCGGCACTTGCGACGGCTTGCCGCGAAGCTGCGCCTGTTCCTCCGCCATCTTCAGGAACAAGAGGTAGGTGAGTTGCTCTACATAATCCCCGTAAGAAAGCCCATCGTCCCGGAGAATCGAACAATAGTTCCAAAGCTTGGAGACAAGTGCGGGGGCGTTACTCATCAGGTCTTTGGCAGCAGTTTGCGCAACCGAGCGGTGGTTTCGTCGCGGTCAAGCGCGCTAGCGGCGACGGCCAACGTCAGTTCTTCCCACTCGGGTGAGTCCACCTTCGGTTCGATCCCGTTCAAGCGGAGGAAAACGATGCACGCGCCGAGCGCCGTGCGTTTGTTGCCGTCAATGAACGGATGGTTTCGACAAAGATAAAACAGGTACGCAGCGGCAATCTCGGCGACATCGGCATACACCGATTGTCCACCGAAGCTGGCCTGCGGAGCGGCTACCGCGGATTCCAGCAGCGCCATCTCACGCACGCCGTCCGATCCGCCAAACTTCGCGATGGCTTCCGCGTGCACCTCGCGGACAATCTCCACCGTCAGATGGAAACAGTTCTCGGGTGTCACGCTCATGCGAGCTTCTTCATCGTCCGCGCGTAATCCTTCATGGTCGCCTTGATCACCCGCGTGACTTCCTGCTTGGATGGACGCGGACGAATCGGCGTCAGCGTGATCGTGCCGCCCTCGTGAACCTCGACGTTCACATCGTCGCCCGGTTTCAGGTGCGCCAGTTCCATCAAGGCCGCGTCGAAGATGATGCCCTGCGAGTTGCCGACTTTGGTAATGGTCTTTGTCATGCTGTAATACTATGTTTTACCGCAAAAGAAGTCAAGCCGACGTCTTGACGAGCTTCCCTTCAAACGCTCGCTGCAAGATGGACTGCCGCAGCCGGGTGGCGCGCTGGAGGTTGGCGGTGACCAGCGCGGACAACTCCTCCACCACGCTCAACCGCCGCTCCACTTCCGCCACGATCCGCTCCTGCTCCGCCACCGAGGGTAATGGAACCGGCAATTCGATAAATGATTCGCGGGTAAAGTGTTTGATTGTGCTGCCGGTAAAACGCCGTTCCAAGCCGCCGGTAGCGGCAAGCCGCTCCAACAGCCAGACGAGCAAGCGCGGGTCGTAGGGAATATCCCCGCACATCGACATCAACATCTTGAGGCTCAGTTGCCACAGGTTCACCAAGCTGGGGCGGAAACAATTGGTACTTTGAAACGAGGTAAGCAACGAGGTCTGTTTCAGAAGCATTCAGGATGTAGTCATCCGTTAGCCCGTTGATCTCCTTCTTGGCTTGCTCGCGCTGATTGTCGAAGACTGAGCGCAGGTCGTATTCGGAGAAAAGGTAGTTCGGCATTTGTCTTCGTCCTATGCGGCGAGCACCGTATTGAGTTCGTTGAGCAATGCCGGCAATTCAGGGAAGAGTTGCCGGGCTTTGCCGAGTCCGCCGGCTTGGGTGAACGGGGCGAGAACCTCAAGAGAAGGATGAAGGATGAGGGATGAGGGATGAAAAATAGCTAAGCTCATGTGCGTTTGCGTGTCTGGTACGTACCCGGTGACTCTCGCACGACGTTGGGTTTCGCCGCGCGGATCGCCAGCGCGCGTTCGCGCATCGCGTCGAGCATCCGCAGTTTCTCGGCGAGGGGTTTGGCGGCGAGCGTCTGCCGGTAGGCGCGCTTGCTCTCCAAGATTTTCTGAAGGTCGAAGGTCATGGTTTGTCGCTGAGGAACTGCTTCTCGAATTGTTGCCAGCGGTCAACGAGGCCGTGCCGGGTGAGGACGGCTTGGAAGCGTTTCGCGTCGAGAACACTGGCTTCGACGAATTGGAGGACACGGGCTTTATCCTTGGCGCGACCGGTCTGAAGCGCGATGGCAGCGAGATGCTCTGCGGTGAAGACGCGCGCCGGCGTAGCTTCGACATCTTTCTCGATGGCTTGCGCCAGCGCTTCTTCGACCAGCGGACCGGTCGGTGGCAGAAATTGCACGGGCCAGCCGGCAATGACGAGGTATTCGCCTTCGACCGTGCAGCCGCGCGCGGTGAGATAGTCGAAAATGGGTTTCGGGCTGACAATCCGCGAGCCCGGTTCGGCATGAAGCGCCACGAAAATGTCCACGTCGAGTGTGGTGACCGGCTCCAAATAAAAGGTCGCGCCCACCGCGCCGCCGATGGCGTACCGGTCAATCACGCCGTCGGACTGCATTTGATTGATGGTGGCGATGACCTGTTGGATGTTCATGGTCGGATTATATCATGCGCGTTTGCGGGTCCGGTATTTCGCTGGTTTTTCGCGGACGGCGTTGGGGTGGTCGCGGGCGGCGAGGCGGGCACGGGTCATGCGCTCGCGCAAGCCGCCTTCGGCGAGGAAATCCTTCTCCAACCGGCGGATTTGCTGGTCGAGCAGGTAGTTGGTCTGGTGGATGAGGCTGATGATAACATTGGCGACGACGGGGCCGGGCCGGGTTTCGATGAATTCGCGAAAGGTTTCGTAGGTGAGATCCGGGCGCGTGCCGAGTTTGCGGACGAAGAGGGCTTCCTTGGAGTTTTTGTCCCACTCTGGTTGGCGGGCGGTGCGCAGGAAGTCGCGGTAATCTTCCAGCAGTTCTTCGAGGCTGGCGCGGGCGACGCCGGTGAGCTTGAGTTCGGTCTCCTTGGAGAGGCCGCTGGCGCGGCTGCCTTCGAGAATGTTCTGTTTGCCGGAGCGGGCGGCTTGGATCATCTGGTCGGTGGTGCGGCTGCGCTTGTCCACGAAGCGGTCGCAGAAGCCGGTGGTGGCATCGAAGACAATGCGGGATTTGCGGAAGGAGAGGAGATTTTCGTAGCCACCGTGCGCGGGGAGGAGACCTTCGGGGGACGGACGGGACGGAGGCGACGGACGGCTGGCGTCGGTCGAGTGGGTCGAGTTGGTCCTGTTAGGGTTGGGCGTGGGCTTCATTTTACCAGCACCGTGTTGAGTTCGGTGGGGGTGAGGACCCGGGTGCCCCGGCCCTTCATCTGCTCGAAGTAGGTCCGGCTGCGGATGTCGCGGAGGAAGAGGAGGCATTCGAGCGGTTTGATGTCGGTGCCGGTGGCGATCATGTCCACGGTCACGGCGATGCGGAGTTGGGGCGAGGTGCGGAACTCCTGGATGAGGGTCTCGGATTGATGAGCCGGTAGGTGAACGCGCAGGCGGTGTAAGTCTTGCCGGCACCGGTGGCCATCTGGATCAGGGCGCGGGGATGCGCTTCGGCAAAGGATTTCTCCAAGGTCGTAATGGCTTCGACCTGACAGGCTCGCATGCCGGTGGTCGCCAAGGGATACGCGGTGGGCATCTCGGCGAGACGGGCGCGAAGGGTCGGGTTGGTCGCTTTCCACTCGGCCAGCGTCTCAGGGCGATGGAAAGCGAAGACTCGACGGGAACGGGGTTCAGGGTCGCGCTCGTCGCGGAAGTAAGTTTCCACCCCGGTCGATTCGTAGAGAAATGGCAGGGGGCCGGTGCCTTGCAGAAAATCGGGGAGGTTCTCTGCGTAATGAGTGGACTGCTCTGCCACACTGGAGAGGAGCGTGCCCTCTTTTTTGGCCTCGACCACGCCGACCGGTTGCCTATCGACAAGCAGGAGGTAATCGCAGAAACCGGATTTGAGGGGGACTTCGCGGATGGCAATGCCCCGGGCGGCGGCGAGGTTCAGGTGCTTGTAGTCCTGAATCACCCAGCCGGCCTCGATTAAGAGGCGATCAATTGTTTGGCGGGCCTTCTCCTCGGGTGTCATGAATTCGGTCTCACACTCGCCAGCTCTGCGGATAGTAGCGGGCGGTTATTTTAGTCGCAAGCCTATCAGACGGTTGTCCTGGCGGCGTGAGGCGCAGTTGCTCGACGTGGCAAGCGGTGGGTGCTGGTGTGTAGCACCGTCCGCGTAGTCCAAGGTGAGCATCTGCGTAGCCGCGCCGGGAGGAGGAAAGGTTTCCAAAGGAAAACTGGGGAGGCAGCCTCCGAGTTGTCCCTTTGGTCGCGCCGGCTTGCGCAGTTGGTTGGATTGGGTGGAATGATCGGGACGCAGTGGAGGCTTCGCCGGGAAACGGGAGTAAGGGTGTTTCTCGTGCGGAAGGTGCAGCGGAGTCCCGTTACATGGAATCCCCAGCCGCACCATCTGCGAGGCGCGAGGGTTGGGGGAAAGGAATCGAAAGGGAAACTGGGGAGGCAGCCACCCCTGTGTCCCGTCGCCGCCGGAGGCCACGCAAAAAAAGTTGATTGTGTGGTTGACATCATACCACGCGTGGTGTATTTGTTACCACATAGCATCCGACAACTAATCGCACCGAGCCATTGATGCCGGGCACAAAATGAAATGGAGGCTACACGAGATGAGCTTTGGCCAAACGGTCAAGCAACTGCGGATCGTGCAGAAAAAGACGTTACGGCAGTTCTGTTTGGAACACGGGCATGACCCGAGCAACTGGAGCAAGATTGAGCGCGATGTAAGCGCTCCGCCGAGAGACATCAAGACAATGGAACGCTGGGCAAAACAACTAGGACTGAAGCCGGGCACGGAAGACTGGCAAGACTTCCTCGACCAGGCCGACATCGCGCGGGGTCAAATCCCGGTGGATGTACTCAGCGATGCAGAACTTGCCGACAAGCTCCCAGTCTTCTTCCGCACCATTCGCGGGGCGGAGTTAAAAGAGAAGCAACTGGATGAGCTCCTGAAGAAGATCAAGGAGGCGCACTCGCCGGATGAGCGGAAGGGTTAAATATCGGGAGCCACAAGAGATTCGTCAGGCTGCTGATGCTTTCCGCAATGCACGCGAATTGAGCGGGCACAACACCCCGCCCATTGATGTGATCTACATTGTGGAGGTCATCCTGCAACTCGACATCATCCCGATCCGAAACCTGTTTACCGATCAGCATATTGATGCGGCGCTGCTGCCTGACCTGAGTGGCATTTACATCGACCATGAAGCTTACATGGCATGGGAGCGTGGATCCCAGTGGGTTGAACAACGGTTGCGGTTCTCTTGTGCGCATGAGTTGGGGCACTACCGGCTGCACAAGCACGAGATTGCCGCCCACCGGTTCAAAACCCCGGGTGAGTTCAAGCGCTGGGCGGCTGACCGCGTGGGCTATGAAAGCGCAGAATATCAAGCGGACGAGTTCGCGGGTCGGTTTCTAGTGCCGTTGCCGGTACTGACCCGCGAATACGATACGCAATGCCGGATGGTGGCAATCGACAAACCACACTGGCGGGAAATCAAAGGAATGCGAAACATGATTGCGAAGCGGATTGCGCCGCGGTTCGGCGTGAATGCGCAAGTAATCGAAACCCGGTTGGATCGCGAGGGAATCTGGCCGGCGGAGTGAGGTATTAAATGAATGAAATAAAAGAAGGTGATCAAAGGGCTGTGTCAGTAAAGGGAGCGGCAAGAATGTTGGGAGTGAGCGCGCGGACGGTGTGGCGAATGATTGCCGACGGGCAATTGCACGCCAGGCGTTTTCGAGGGTGTACGCGCCTGTCAGTTGAGGAACTGTTGACTCTTTTGGGTCCACCCAGAACGGGAGGTTGCGCATGATTAATTGCATCTACAAGCCAAAGGGTTCGCGGATTTGGCGCTGGAAGTACCGCGCGCATGTCAGCGATGGCAAGATCGAGGACATCTCGTTGCGAACTTGTGACAAGCAAGCGGCAGAGCGCAAGCGGTCGGACCTGATTCGCCAGCGCGAACATGAAAAGGTTGGGCTGATTCCGTCCCAAGCGGTTCGGGATGCTGCGCAACGACCGTTGACGGAGCATCTAGAGGATTTCTTGGGCGACATGGAGCGCCGCGCCCGGTCGGACAAGCACATGGCCAACTTGGAGTTTCGGATTGGAAAGGTGATTGCCGATTGTGGCTGGCAGGAGATCAAGGATGCTACAGCCGATTCGTTCCAAGCATGGCGGCGGAAGCAGGATTTTTCCGCCAAGACGGTGAATGATTATCTCGAAGAGACGCGATGCTTCTTCAACTGGTTGGTGAAGCACGGACGCGCCGCCGTGAATCCACTGGTAGTTGTCGAGAAGGTGGACAAGCAAGGGCAATCCACCCGGGAGCGGCGAGCGTTTACCGATGATGAAATCCGGCGGTTGCTCGCAATCGCGGAAAATCGAAAGCCGGTCTACCTGATGGCGGTCAACACGGGTTTGCGTCGGTCGGAGTTGGCGTCCCTTCAATGGGGCGACTTGGTGTTGGATGCGGTGGCCCCGTTTGTCCGGGTGCGTGCCTCGACTACAAAGAACGGCAAAGCGGCGGAAATGCGCCTCCGACGGGAAGTAGTAGTCGAATTGCAGAACCTGAAGACCACGGAGGTCACAGACGGCGATCTGGTTTTTCCCAAGTTTCCGCGCATTGAACGCTTCCGCCGTGATTTAGAAAAGGCCGGCATCGCCTACGTGGATGCCCAGGGGCGGTATGCAGACTTCCACTCACTGCGGAAGACCTTTGGGACCAACATGGCCCGGGCTGGTGTGCCGAGTCGTGTGGCAATGGCGCTAATGCGACACAGTGATCGCCGGCTAACCGACCAGATTTACACGGATGAAAATCTGTTGGGTACGTGGTCGGCCTTCGACAAGCTCCCAGACTTCACGGCCTCACCATCACAAGGAGCATCACAGATTTCAGTCGTGGGCGGTGTCAGCGAGGCAACGGCTGGCACAACGGGTGGCGGGGCTGTGATAGTTCAAATGCCTACCGGCCAAATAGATGGACATGAAAAGACCCCATCTGTCACAAGTAGTCACGATGGGGAAACTGGCGGGAGTGACGGGGCTCGAACCCGCAACCTCTGCCGTGACAGGGCAGCGCTCTGAACCAATTGAGCTACACCCCCGTTGACCGGGGAAACTCCTGACAACTGGTGGGCGCTGAGGGACTCGAACCCCCGACACCCTCGGTGTAAACGAGGTGCTCTGGCCAACTGAGCTAAGCGCCCGCAGGGCAGTAGGTGTACCGTCATCCCGCCGGCTTGTCAACGCGCTTTCCCGCCGGTATTCTCCGCCAATGCCGGCCCGCTCCAGCTCTCGCCCGATCATCATCATTCCACCAGAAGCTGTCACGTTAAGGTCGCGGTTTGATGGCCGGGGCGCTTTCTGCGGGTCGTCGTATGCCGCGGCGATCCTCGCGGTGGGCGGGATGCCGGTGATCATGCCGTTGACAGCCGACCGCCTCGCCCTGAATTGGTTTCTCGACCAAGCCGACGGTCTGCTGCTGATCGGTGGCGGCGACGTCAATCCGCGCCGCTATGGTCAGCCGCCGCACCCGAAACTTTCGGGCGTGGATGATACGCGCGATGCGATGGAAATTTACCTGTGCCGGGCGGCGCGCCGACGGGATCTGCCGCTCTTGGGAATCTGCCGGGGGATTCAGGTGCTGAACGTCGCGTTTGGCGGCACGCTGCACCAACACATCCCCGGCCATTCTCATCCCCAGCCGACGGCGCGGGTCCACAGACTCCGGTGGGGGCGGGGTTGGCTGGCGGTCAACTCCAGCCATCACCAAGCGGTGGCGCGCGTGGCGCGCGGCTTTGTGGTGACGGCGCGCGCGGCGGACGGCACGGTGGAAGCGATGGAACTACCGGGCGCGCGGTATTTGCGCGGCGTGCAATTTCACCCCGAACGGCTCGTGACCGAAGAACGGGGTTGCCGGCGGCTGTTCGCGGAGTTTGTCCGCGCTACGAGTTCCCGCTAGGCGCGCGCTGTCCGAAATCCACCTGCTCTTCGCGGATCACAGCGGCCAGCCACGATTCCCAGAGCGTTTCGCGATTGCGTTGCAGCACGGTATTCGTCATCCGCGCTTTGTCGGCCTCAAACTGAGCCGGCTCTGGTGCTTCCCGGCTGGTGAGATGGAAGAAGACTCCGCCTTGCGGGGTGCGGATGAATTGACTGACGCCGCCGACCGGCACGCTCAAAGTCGCTTCCCGGACGGCCATGTCGCCGGGAATCTCCAGTTTCTCCGTGCTCAAAGTGAACGGGCCAGCCGGCTGGGCGGTCAGTTTCAATTCGGCGCAGACGTCGCCAAATTTCTTACCTGCCGCGACCAGCTCTTTGGCTTTCGCGGCGGCGGCCTGCCCGGCGGCGACGGCGGCTTCGAGAGCGCGTTGTTTTTGAAGTTGTTCGAGCACCTGCGGCCGGGCGTCGGCGAGCGGCATGATTTCGCTGCGTTGCCGGTCGAGCAGTTCGATCACGTAATAGCCATTGGTGCCGAGCACGGGATCGCTAAACGGTGCGCGTGGCGTGAGCGTGAAGGCGGCATTGCTGAAATCCGTCCCCGCCGTGACTCCGGGGACTGCGTCGGCGCGCGTGAAGAAATCAGTCGCGATCGGAGTCAAGTGATACTTGCCGGCGAGTTGGTTGAAGTCCGGGCGCGGATCATCGGGTTTGTACACCAAGTCCACCGTCAATTCCGTCGCCCGGTCGCCGGCTGTCCGTTGGGCGCGGGAGCGGGCGAGCGTGGCGCGAATCTCGTCGGTGACCGCGGCCAGTTCGTTGGTGAACTGCGCTTTGCTGCGCTCATAAAATTGCGCCACGTCCGCGTCGCTGACGTTCTGGGCGGCGAGATCAAATGGCACATGCACATACCGGACTTTGACCCGCTCCGGGGTGCGGAAGGCGGCTTTCTGTTTCTCATAGAAGTCCGCGATTTCCGCTTCGGTCACGGTCACGGCTCCGGTGTGCGCGTCGTCGTTGAACACCACATACTCGATGGAAATTTTCTCGTGCAGCGGCGCGTACGCCTGCTGGACTTCGAGCGGCGTGGTTTTGGCGCCCGATGAAACCAACGCTTGCAAGCGCAGGATCGTCAGTTGCTGACGCATCACTTCCTCAAAATCCGCTTCCGTGAGCCGCACCTGATTCAGGCGCAGCACGAACTGCTGATAGCGTTGGCGGTCGAATTGACCGGCCTCGTTGCGGAAGAACGGCTGACTTTGAATGTACTGGATCAGCTCCTCATCCGTCGTTCGAATCCCAAACTCGCCGGCTTTGCGCAAACACACCACGCGGACCACGGCATCCTCCCGCAATTCATCCTCGAACTTGGCTGAGCGGGGTAATTCTCCGCCGGACTGGATCAGGTACTGCGCCAGGAGCGCCTGCTGGGCGCGCTCCAACTCCAGCCGGTTGACCGGCTTTCCGCGAATCGTCGGCACGGGCCGGCCACCGCCCTCGCGAGAATCCGCCGGGGTGAACAGCACGACGAAGCCGGGGATCAGCAAGATCAGCAAACCACCCAAAATCCACCGCAAATACTTCCGCAGCCACGCGCCGTGAATGATAAACATGGTGTTGGTCTCCGCTAAAGGGACGGAAGGATAGTCGCCACCCCGCGTTCGGTCAAACGTGAAAATCCCGCCCGGCGCGCCGCCGAAACTGCAACGGAGTCAGCCCGCTCTGTTGTTTGAATTGCCGGGAGAAGAAATACGGATCGCAGTACCCCAGGGCTTCCGCCACCGCGCCGACCGGCAACTCCGTTTCGCGCAGCAACTGTTGCGCGCGTGTGATTCGGGCGCGAATGATGAACGCCTCCGGACCCAGCCCCGTCACGTGACAGAACAGCCGCGTGAAGTGATCCGCACTGTACCCCGCGTTCCGCGCCAGCTCGGCCACCGGGGGCGCGACCGTGGGGTTCTCGCGGATCCGGGCCGCCATCTCCGTGATCTGCCGGTGAAGCCGTCGTGTCGGGCCGCCCGGCCTCACCGTGCCGCGGTCTGATGGCGGGCGGTCCAACTCCAGCAACAACGTCCGCAGCCAATTTTCGGCGACCGTCACCTGCGGGCGCGGCGGTTGCATCAACTCCACCACGCGCTGCGAGACCGTGTCGAATAAATGCAAGCCGTCCACATCGTGGATCTCCGCCGGCAAGTGGGAGGCCGGGAGGCGCCGTCCCCGCGCGTCGCGCAGATCGAAATGGAGGAATGTCACGCCCAGCCGGTGGGCGGGGTCCTGCTCCGCCAAGTACAATCCGCCGGGCCGCATCCAGAAACAGATTCCGGGTCTCAATTCCACGGTTGTGCTCTGGGTTTTCATCCGTCCGCGACCGGCCCAGACCAGCCACAGGTCGAAGTCGCTCAACCGTTCCGACCACTGGCGGTCGAGTCGCCAGCCCGGTTCGCAGCGGACCCGGCCGCAGGGACCGACGGTGAGACGCGTCGTACTCCACGAAATGCTCATGAAAAACGATAGCGGATATACACAAATAAATCCAGCATCCGTCCATTGGCGAGCGGGCCAGTCTAGGTCATCGTGCCGTCATGAGCACGACTGCGGTGGGATGGGGAGCGGTGGATCACCTCACGGGCGCGGCGTATGACGCGGCGCTTTATCGCTTTCAGGAGACCGTTTCGGGTTACCCGGGTTTGGCGGCGATCACACCGGCCCACGTCGGTGAGTATCGGGAGCGGGGATTTTTGGCGGTCGAGAACGTGTTCACCGCGGTCGAAGTGGCGGCTGCATCGGCCGCGGTGCGCGATTTGGTGGCGGGGAAAGTCGCGGAGTTCAAGGGGGTAATGTTCGAGGGGTGGGCGAAGGATCGCGTCGCGAACCTGACGGGCGCGGAGCGGCACGACGCAGTGCGGAAGATTTTCGATTTCACGGCGTTCGATGCGCGGTTGCGGGCGGTGGAACAACACGAGGGTGTGCGGCGACTCATCGCGGAATTGCTGGGGGGGACGCCGGCATTGACGCAGGAGATGGCGCTGTTGAAACCGCCGCGCGGTCGGGAGAAGCCGTGGCATCAGGACCTCGCCTATTTCAATTATCCCATCGGCACGCCGGTGGTGGGTGTGTGGATCGCGTTGGATGACGCGACGCCCGAAAATGGCTGCATGCACGTCGTGCCCGGCAGTCACCGCGCCGGGCCGCAGGTGCATTTCCAAAAGCGGGACTGGCAGGTGTGCGATACGGAGATGCGCAGCCGCCCGGTTGCGGCGGTGCCGCTGCGGCGCGGCGGTTGCCTGCTTTTCGACGGTCTCCTGCTCCACGGCACACCGGCCAACCAGTCGTCCGCCCGCCGCGAGGCGTTGCAGTTTCATTATGTCCCCGCCGGCGTGAAAAAAGGGAAGTCGGAGGAGCGGCTGGCGGTGTTTGGAGCAGAGGGCAAGGACGTGACGTGTTGATTTGCGGGCGCTGGTTTGAGCCACTAACCGATTGACACCAGTGCGCGTGGCGGCGTATCCTGCCCCCGTTTTCCGGAGGGAATATAATTATGGCTGACCAAAAGCCGCAGCAAGTTGATCCAGATGACGAGAGTAAGAAGGACACCGTTCGCATCAATCTCCCCCCCGGCCTGTCGGGTCGTCCCACAGGCGCGCCGGTTCCGGGTGGCCCGGCCACGGTGAAATTGAAGCCCGCGTCGGCTTCTTCCGAAGACGAAGCGAAGAAGGAAACGGCCGTCATGGGCCGGCCCGCCGAAGCCCCCAAGCCAAAGTCTGACACGTCGCGGGTTCAAGTGACAGCCGCGCGGCCGGTTCAACCGGAAACCCCGCGGCCCACCGTGAAACTCAAACAACCCGATGCCGCGCCGGCCAGTGCGCCCGCAGTCGCTGCTGCTCCCCAACCGGGGCCAGTGGCGGTCGCGTCCGCCGAGCCGGGCGGGGCGCAGGGTGGTTTGGCGTTGGCCGCGATGGTGTTGTCGGTCGCGGTCGCCATCTATCTGGCGATGCTGTCATTCGGCTGACGCGCCGCGCGTCCGAAACTGTTTTGCGAGACGGGGCATCCCACCCCGCGGGAGATCAATTACATGGCAAGTCAACACGTTCTGGAAATCAGTAGCGCGAACTTTGAGCAGGAAGTCGTCAAAGCCACCGGCCCGGTCTTGGTGGATTTTTGGGCGCCGTGGTGCGGCCCGTGCAAGATGATCAGCCCGATGATTGACGAAATCGCCGAGGAAAAAGCCGGCAAGCTCAAGGTCGGCAAAGTCAACGTGGACGACAATCAAGACCTCGCGATGAAATTCGGCATCAACGCCATTCCGACGCTGCTGTTATTCCGGGATGGTCAGGTGAAAGAAGCGATTCGGGGCGCGCCCGGCAAGAAGGATCTCGAAAAGAAGCTCGCCGCGCACTTGTGACATCAAGCCAGTGCCGCGCGCTGGATGGCGGCGAGTTCTTTGATGCCGCGACTCGCGAGCTTGAGCAGTTTCGTCAGTTCCGCCTGTGAGAAAGTAGCTTCCTCGCCGGTGCCCTGCACCTCTACGAAGCGTCCGGAGCCGGTCATGACCACGTTCATGTCCACTTCGGCCTGGGAGTCTTCCGCGTAACAGAGGTCGAGCAGTGCCGCGCCTTTGTGAATCCCCACGCTGACGGCAGCGACTGATTCCGTCAGCGCCTCCGCCACATTGAGTTTGCGCAACGCCAGCGCCAGCGCCACATAGCTGCCGGTGATTGCCGCCGTTCGCGTCCCGCCATCGGCCTGCAAGACGTCGCAGTCCACCCAGACAGTCCGGGGGCCGAGTTTTTCGAGGTCCACGACCGACCGCATGGCGCGGCCGATGAGTCGCTGGATTTCTTGCGTGCGGCCTTCCGGGTGGCCGCGGTTGACTTCCCGGCTTTTGCGTGGCGAGGTGGAAAACGGCAACATGGAATACTCCGCGGTGATCCACCCGCCGGCGACCTTCTGCTCCTTCATCCAGCGCGGGACGCCGTCTTCCGCCGAGGCCGCACACACGACACGGGTTTGTCCCATCTCGATGAGCACCGACCCGGCAGGGTGCGCGACGTAATGCGGGTGAATCTTGATCGGTCGGAGCTCCGTCGGCGAGCGGCCATCCACACGTTTCATGGTCGGCGAGGATGCGAGCGGGCACAGTTGAACTCAAGCCATTTTCGCGCAAACGCCAGTCCCGAATAAAAAAAGTACGCCCAATGCCACGGGATCACGCCGGCCGCGAACAGCAGACCGCGCTTCTCCGCAAAAAACAGGTACACATCGGCATTGAGCAGCAACAGCGTCAGTGCGCAAGCGGACACGACGACCCACGCCCACGGATTGAACAACGTGGCTACCAGTGCCACCGGCAACAGCCAACTCACAGCCACGCTCACTCGGCTGACCGTGCGCAGATTCAGGTCATTGAGGATGGTGCCGTTCCGCAGTATCAATTCCGACCACGGCACCGCGCGGCCGTGATAATCCGCGCGCAGCAACGATGTCAGCGTCCACCGCTTGAAATGTTTTCCCTGCAACGCGCGCACCAGTCGGATCCGGTGGCCCGCCGCCCGCAGCCGGTAGCCCAACTCGATGTCTTCGATGGAGGGTTGCGGATACTTCGCGGCATCAAATCCGCCGATTTTCTCGAACGCCTCCCGCCGCACCGCGCCGCAGCCCGCCCAAAAAGTGGCCGCCTCTTCGTGGCTGGTCTGGTGCACGTAGTGGTGGAGCAAATTCTTGTACTGGGAGAGAAAATTTCCCTCGGCCGGTTGGTCGTCGTACGAGCCGAACACCGCCGCCACGTCCGGTGATGCTTCGAACGCCGCCCGGACTTGCCGCACCGCGTCCGGCCGAATTCCCACGTCCGCATCCACGAAAAACAAGATGTCACCGTTCGTCGCGCGTGCCCCGTCATTGCGGGCGGCGGCGGGGCCGCCGGTCTGCGGCCGCGAAATCACGCGCGCGCCAAACTGCTCCGCCACCCGCCGCGAATCGTCCGTGCTGCCGTCGTCCACCACCACGATTTCATCCGCCGCCGGTTGGGCGGATTGCACGCGGCCCAAACACCGCCGCAACGCCGCTCCGCCGTTGCGCACCGGAATGATGATCGAAACTTTCAAACGGGCGCCACTATAAGAACCGTCCGCCGGTGGTCAAGCGCCGCAAATCCGCTGGACGCTGCCGGTGGGTTGCGGCATCTTCGCCGCCTATGCAACCGGGTCAGGTTCTCCATGGCTTTCGCATCACCGACATCACGCCGCTGCCGCAACTGCGGGCGACGGCGATTCGCGCCGAGCACGTGAAATCCGGCGCGCAACTCCTGCACGTGTCCACGCCGCAGGACACGGAGAATTGCTTCGCGGTCACATTTCCCACGCCGCCGCCCGACGATACCGGTGTGCCGCACATCCTCGAACACGCGGTGCTCGGCGGCTCCCGCAAGTTTCCGGTGAAGGAACCGTTTTTCGAGATGGTCAAGATGAGCATGGCCACGTTTATCAATGCGATGACGTATCAGGCGTTCACCACCTACCCGGTCGCCACGAACGTGAAGCAGGATTTCTTCAACCTCGTCGAGGTCTATCTCGACGCCGTGTTCCATCCCGAACTGAAGGAAGACACGTTTCGTCGGGAAGGTCATCACTTCGCGCTCGAAAACAATGCCGACCTCCAATCCCCGCTCAAGGTCACCGGCATCGTCTACAACGAGATGAAAGGCGTTTACTCGTCACCGGAATCGCTCGTGTACGACGAAGCCGGGCGCGGCCTTTTCCCCGACACGCCGCTCGGCCGTAACTCCGGTGGCGATCCCGACAACATCCCGGATCTCACGTTCCAGCAGTTCGTCAAATTCCACAAAACTCTCTATCATCCCAGCAACGCCCGCATTTTCATCTACGGCGACATCCCGACCGCCGACCATCTCCAGTTCCTCGACCCGGTACTCCGCGAATTCGAGCGTCAACCAGTCGAAATCAAACTGCCTCGTCAGGCCCGGTGGTCAGCCCCGCGGCGCGTCGAAAGGGAATACTCCATCGGCGCGACTGAGGAGACCGGCTCCAAAACCTTCCTCACGCTCAACTGGCTGGTCGGCGACGCGCTCGATCCGGCCACCTACGTCGCCTGGCACGTGCTCGAACTCATCCTCCTCGGCGACGAAGCGGCCCCGCTGAAGAAAGCGCTCATTGATTCCAAGCTCGGCGCGGATGTGTTCATGGCGGGCACCGACAATCCCGGCCACGAATTCACGTTCCATGTCGGTCTCAAGGGCAGCGAAGTCGAGCGCGCGGAAAAATTCGAGACGCTCGTCCTCGATACGCTGAAACAAATCGCCGCCGCACCGCTGGCAGCCGACCGGGTCGCGGCCGCGTTCCAGCAACTCGCCTATCAAACGCTCGAAGTGAAGACGCTCTTCCCGCTGCACCTGCTCTACGCGAGCAACTACGCCTGGCCGTTCAACGGCGACCCGCTCACGTACCTGCGCATGGGCGACCATCTCGCCGCCTGCCGGCAACGCCACGCCGCGGACCCGGCGCTGTTCAACCAGCTCATCCGCACCGGCCTGCTGGAGAACCGCCACCGGCTGCTCGCCGTGGTGCGGCCCGACCGGCACGTGCAGGCGAAACGAGACGCCGCCTTCGCGGAAAAAATGGCCGCGCAGCGCGCGCAGTTTTCCGCCGACCAAATCGCCACCATCGCCCGGACCGCCGGCGCGCTCGAAGCCGCGCAAGGAGTCCCGAACTCACCGGCGGCGCTCGCCAAACTCCCGCAGCTCCAGACCAGCGACCTGCCGGCCAAACCGCGCCACATCCCCACCACCGTCGCCGCTGTGGCCGGGTTCACCGTGCTGCGATCCGATGTCTTCGCGAACGGCGTGAACTATTTCGAGTGCGATGTGGACCTGGCCGGTCTGCCGGTCGAGTTGTACGCCGCGCTGCCCCGGTTCTGTGATGCGGCGAACAAGCTCGGCGCCGCCGGCCAGTCGTTCGCCCAAATCGCCGAACGCCGGGCGGCCTGCACCGGTGGTCTCGCGTGCCACTCCATCGTCTGGCGCCACGCGACCGAGCCCGGGCGCACGCTGCGGCGGTTGCGGTTTGGCATGAAGACGCTCGACGGCGAAGCCGATCATGCGCTGCGGCTGCTCGGCGACCTCATCTTCGGCCTCGATCCGCGCGACCACGCCCGGCTCCAGGACGTGATGACCCAGACGCGCGCCGCGTACCGGACCGGCTTGGTCAACGACGGTCTGAACACCGCCCGCCGTCACGCCGCGCGCGGACTCAGCCCGGAAGCCGCGCTGGAAGAATTGTTCCTCAGCCCGGCCGCGCTGCGGGTGGTGGAGGAACAAACCAATAACTTCTCCCACCACGCCGCCGCGCTGGCCGGTCGGATCGAACAGATTCGGGATTTTGTGTTGAATCGTCGGCGGTGGATCATCAGCTTCACCGGCAGCGACAAGGTGTTCGCCACGCTCGAACGGCATCTCGCGGATTGGTCCCAGCGCATGCGCGCGGACCCGGTTGTGGATGTGGTGCCGGCGTTCTCGCCATTCGCCGCGCCGCCCCGCGAAGGACTGGCCGCGCCGATGACGGTGGCCTACTGCGCCCAGGTCCGGCCCGCGCCACACCTCGCGCACCCGGACGTGCCGCTGTTCCGGCTCGGCGTGTACCTGGCGCGATTCGATTATCACCTGCCGGAAATCCGGTTCAAAGGCAACGCCTACGGAGCCGGTCTGGCGCATGATGATTCGCTGGGGATCCTTTACCAATTCAGCTACCGCGACCCGCATATCGTCGAGACGCTCCGCGTGTTCGACAAGCTGCGCGAGTACATTGCCGCCCAAGACTGGTCGCAGACCGACATTGATCGCGCGATCATCGGCAGCGCCAAAGAAGCCGAGAAACCGATCCGTCCCGCCGAAGCCACCGCCGTCGCGTTGGCTCGGCATCTGCGCGGTGACACCAACGAAGCGCGCGAAGCCCGGTACGCCGCCACGTTGCGCGCGACGCCGCCATCCGTCCGCGAAACCTTCCTGCGCGTCTTCGACACCCACGCGCCGCACGCCGCCACCTGCGTCGTCTCCAGCCGCGAGAAGCTGACCGAAGCCAACCGGCAACTCGGCGACCGGGCGTTGGCGGTCAGCCCGATCCTGCCGTGACGCCTGTGGCCGCGCTTGGCAAGCGTGGCTACAACCGGGATGCTTTCCACCCCGCCGCCAATTCGCGGGCGTGCGCGGTGAGGAGTTCGGCGGCGCGGGGGAGCGCTGCGGCAAGCGGCATGTTTTCCGGGGTAATGGCGCGGGCGATCGCGAAGCCGGGTGGGTTCGGGACAGTGATCCGACCGGCGAGGAGGGCCACTTTGACGGAGTGTTGCCGGGCGCGGCGGAGGATACCGGCCACGACTTTGCCGCGCGTGGATTGTTCGTCGAAACAACCCTCGCCAGTAATGACCCAATCGGCACCGGCCAGCGCGGCTTCGAGCCCGGTGATTTCCATGATTTTGTCCGCGCCCGAAACCAGCCCGGCATTGAGGAACGCGGCCGCGCCGAACCCCAGTCCGCCGGCTGCGCCCGCGCCCGGCAAAGTGGCGCAGTCGCGGCCGAGTTGCTCGTGGACGAGGTCCGCGAGGTGTGCCAGACCGGCTTCCAGTTGCGCGACCATGGCTGGCGTTGCTCCCTTTTGCGGGGCGAACAGATGCGCCGCGCCTTGTGAGCCGATGAGGGGGGTGTCCACGTCGCAGAGAACTTCGAGGAGGGATGAGAGAGGAGGGGTGAGGGATGAATCGGGAGCGACGATGCGCGCGATTTTTGGCAACTCTCCACCGCCGAAGCCGACTGGGTTCCCCGCGCGATCGAGGAATTTCCAGCCCATTGCCATTGCGGCGCCGACGCCGCCATCCACGGTCGCGCTGCCACCGACGCCGAGCCACACGTGGCGCGCGTCGCGGGCGATGGCGTCGCGGATCAATTCACCGGTGCCGTAGGTGGTGGTGAGCAGCGGCTGGCGGTTCTCGACCGGCATCAACACCAAGCCGCTGGCGCTCGCCATTTCGATGACGGCCAATTGCGGGGCGGACATCCACAGATAGCGGGCCGCCACCACGCCGGACAACGGGCCGGTTACGTGGCGGTGAACCCATTCACCGCCGCGCGCGACGTGGATCACGGCCGCCGTGCCGTCGCCGCCGTCGGCCATGGGCTGGAGAATGATCTCCGCCTCTGGGCGGACTTCTCGAATCGCATCGCGAACCAACTCACACGCCCGCTGGGCGGACAAACTCCCCTTAAATTTGTCGAGCGCGACGACGATCTTCACCGCTCACCACCGGTGCGGGTGCGGGCCGAAGTTCGATTCGTAATACGGCACGGTGACGCCGCCGGGCGGGGCGACTTCGTTGAGCGCCTTGCGGTCTTCGTCGGTGATGTTGACCCCGACGGCTTTGAGATTGTCTTCGAGTTGCTCCATCGTGCGCGGGCCGACGATGGGGCTGGTGATACCGGGTTGCTGGGCGCACCACGCGATGGCGAGCTGGCTGGGCGAACAGCCTTTCGCTTGGGCGAGTTGTTCGACCCGGTCGAGGATGTCGAACGCGGGAGTGTACACGCGCCAGCCCCATTTGCCGGCGTCATCGCGTTTGAGCCGGGAATCCGCGGGGTCGCCGCCGGTGCGTTTGTATTTGCCGGTGAGAAACCCGCTGGCCATCGGCGCCCACGGGATGAGCGCGAGACCGTAGGTCTGCGCCATCGGGATCAGTTCGCGTTCGATGCGGCGGTCGAGCAGGTTGTAGGGCGGTTGCTCGCAAACGACGCGGTGGAGGCCCAGTTCCTTCGCGATCCAGAGCGACTCCACAAGCTGCCATGCGCCAAACGTGCTGGTGCCGATGTAACGCACCTTGCCGGCGCGGATGAGGTCGTCGAGGGCGCGCAGCGTTTCATCCAGCGGGATGTCGGGGCTGGGCCGGTGGAGTTGGTAGAGATCAATCCAGTCGGTCTGCAATCGGCGCAGCGAGGCCTCGCATTGCTGGATGATGTGGCGGCGGCTGTTGCCGGCCGCGTTGGGATCATCATCAGCCATCTGGCCGTGGACTTTTGTCGCCAAGACGACCCGGTCGCGCTTGCCATTTTGCTTGAGCGCCGCGCCGGTGACTTCCTCCGATTTGCCGCGCGAATAGACGTTCGCGGTGTCGAAAAAGTTCACGCCGAGTTCGAGTGCCCGGTCAATCATCCGGCACGACTCGGCCAACTCCGTCTTCCCGCCAAACATCATGCAGCCGAGGCAAAGTTCGCTGACCTTCACGCCGGTGCGTCCCAAGGGCCGGTAGTTCATGGGAATAGACCTCTTTGTTTTTTGGCTTCGACGATGCGGCTGATGCCGAGAGCGAGGGCGGCGTCGCCGATGTCGGAGCCGTTGCTCTTGGCGT
>CAZJCX010000024.1:22288-23318 GCA_964544425.1 uncultured Verrucomicrobiota bacterium | reverse complement strand
GTAAATACGCCCATCGTGCAAGAACGCGATCCGGTCGGCGATCTTGTACGCGCTCGTCATGTCGTGCGTCACCGCCACCCCGGTGACCTGCAAATGATCCCGCATCCGCAGAATCAGATCGTTGATGTTGTCCGACCGGATCGGATCCAGACCCGTGGTCGGCTCGTCATACAGCATGTACTTGGGCCGGGCAACACAGGCCCGCGCCAACCCGGCCCGCTTGCGCATCCCGCCGCTTAACTCGGCTGGCTTCTTGTCGCGCGCCTTGGCCAAATCCACCAACTCCAACATCTCCAGCACCCGTCGCTCAATTTCGTCCTCGGCCCGGCGCTCTTCCCGCAACGGAAACGCCACGTTGTCGAACAACGTCAGCGAATCGAACAACGCTGCCCCCTGAAACAAGAATCCAAACCTCTTCCGAATCGGCGGCAGGTCGCCTTCCCGCAGCGGCACGACGTCCACCCCGTCCACCACCACCTGCCCTTCGTCCGGCTTGAGCAACGCGCAGAGATGTTTCAGCAGCACGCTCTTCCCGCCCCCGCTGCGCCCGATGACGACCGTGGTTTCGCCTTCGCGGATCTCACAATCCACGCCGCGCAACACCTCGGTGCCGTTGAACGCCTTCCGCAAGCCGGTGACCTGGATCATGGCGGGATGATGGCGTTGAACAACACCGCGATAAAAAAGTTCGCGATCAGCACCGTCAGCGAAGACACCACGACCGCCTGTGTCGTCGCCCGCCCCACCCCTTCCGCGCCCTCCCCGGCGGTGAACCCCTTGTGACAAGAAATCAGCGCAATGAACGTTGCAAAGAAGAAGGCCTTCACCAAACCGCTGCCGACGTCCTTCACGTCCGTAAAGTCAAACATGTGCTTGAGAAAATATGCCTGATCCACCCCCAACATCTGCACCGCCACCACATAGCCGGCAAAGACCCCAAACGCGATCGCCTCCGCCGTCAACAACGGCAACGCCACGAGCAACGCCACAAACCGCGGCACCGCCAGATAGTTGACGGGCGACGTGCCCA
>CAZJCX010000024.1:16696-22194 GCA_964544425.1 uncultured Verrucomicrobiota bacterium | reverse complement strand
CCACCATCAACGCCGTCAGCACGGGCGCCAGTTCCCGCGCCATCGCCACACTCACCACCGGCCCCACCGCCGTGTCCATCTTCACCTTGTGAAACTGGTGATACGTCTGCACCGCGAACACCATGCCGGTAAACGCCCCCGTAATGAGCACCACCGCCTGCGATTGCCAACCGATCTTGTAGAGTTGCTCGATCGTCAACGACCAGCGCGGCCGGCGCGTGAACGCTGTCCGCACGATATCGCCAAACAACAGCAACAGTTGCCCCAACTGGGCCAACTGTCCCAACGCATACCCTCCCAAACGTTCTGCCAACGCCGTCATCGGTGGGGACAATAGAGCCGGTGCCCAACCCGCGCAAGCCTCTGCACAAAAAGAAAACGGCGCGACCGACTGGCCGCGCCGCTCCGGAATGACCGGGGATCAACTCGCGCTGGCGGCGAGCTGATGGAAGGCCAATTTGTCTTCCGCCACGGTGACTTCCACCGTTTCATTCGGCTTGATGTTGCCGCGCAGGATTTCCTCCGCGAGAGGGTCTTGCAGATACTTCTCGACCGCGCGCCGCAAAGGCCGGGCGCCAAACTGCGGGTCGTACCCCTTCTCGATGAGGAACTCCGTCGCCGCCGGGGCCAGGACGATTTCCACGTCCTTGAATTTCATGCGGCCTTTGACCTTGGCGACTTCGAGTTCGACAATGCGGCTCATGTCGCCCTTGTTGAGCGTGTGGAACACGATCACGTCGTCCAAACGGTTGAGGAACTCGGGCTTGAACGCGCGCTTCGCCTCATCCATCAACTTGCCCTTCATATCTTCGTACGTGTGCTCCTCTTTCGCCGGCGCGAAGCCCAACCCACCGGCCTTGCGGATTTCCGCCGCGCCGAGGTTCGAGGTCATGATGATGATGCAGTTGCGGAAATCCACCTTGCGCCCCAGCGAATCCGTAAGATGACCGTCCTCCATGATCTGGAGCAGCATGTTCATCACGTCCGGGTGCGCTTTTTCGATTTCGTCGAACAACACCACCGCGTACGGGCGCCGCCGGACTTTCTCTGTCAACTGGCCGCCTTCCTCGTACCCAATGTAGCCGGGCGGGGAACCGACCAGCCGCGAGACGTTGAACTTCTCCATGTACTCGCTCATGTCGAGCTGGATCAACGAATCCGCGTCGCCAAACATGAATTCCGCCAGCGCCCGCGCCATGAGCGTCTTGCCGACGCCGGTCGGCCCGAGGAACACAAACGAGCCAATCGGCCGGTTCGGGTCTTTCAAGTCCGCCCGGCTGCGCCGCAACGCCTTGCTGATCGCCACCACCGCTTCGTCCTGGCCGATGACCGCCTTGCGCAATTCATCCTCCATGTGGAGCAACTTCTCGGCGTCCTTCTGCTCGATCCGGTTGAGCGGGATACCGGTCCACTTCGCGACGATCTGCGTGATGTCTTCCTCGTTGACGATGATTTCCTTCTGGTCGCGCGCCTGCCGCCATTCATTGAGCACCTGTTCGAGCCGGTCGCGCGCGTGCTTTTCCTTGTCGCGCAGATTCGCCGCCAACTCAAAGTCCTGCGCCTTGATCGCCGCTTCCTTCTGTGTCGTGGGCTGTTCGAGTGCCTTTTCCGTGTCCTGCACGTTCGGCGGGCGCGTCATGGACTTGATGCGGGCGCGGGCACCGGCCTCATCCACCACGTCAATCGCCTTGTCCGGCAGGAAGCGCCCGGTGATATAGCGGTCGGAGAGCCGGGAAGCCGCCACCAACGCCTCGTCGGTGAACTTCGCGTGATGATGCTCCTCGTATTTCGGCCGCAGGCCCTTTAAAATTTCCACAGTCTGGTCCACTGTCGGCGGTTCCACCACCACCGTCTGGAACCGTCGTTCGAGCGCGGCATCTTTCTCGATGTACTTCCGGTACTCATTCATCGTAGTCGCGCCGACCACCTGCAACTCGCCACGGGAAAGCGCCGGCTTGATGATGTTGCTGGCGTCCATCGCGCCCTCGGCACTGCCGGCGCCGACGATGGTGTGCAGCTCGTCCACAAACAAGATCACGTTCTTGGACCTTTTGATCTCGTCCATCACCGCCTTGATGCGTTCCTCGAACTGGCCGCGGTACTTCGTGCCAGCCACCATCAACGCGAGGTCGAGCGTGATGACGCGCTTGTCGCGCAAGATTTCCGGCACGTTGCCGGATGATATTTCCTGCGCCAAACCTTCTGCAATGGCTGTTTTGCCGACGCCCGCTTCGCCGAGGAGCACCGGGTTGTTCTTGGTGCGGCGACAGAGAATCTGGATCACCCGCTCGATTTCGTTGGCGCGACCCACCACCGGGTCGAGTTCGCCCTTTTTCGCCAACTCGGTCAAATCACGCCCGAACATTCGCAGCGCCGGGGTCTTGACATCTTTCTTCTGCTGACCGCTCTGGCCGGCAGGCTGGGTTTCGCCCTCTTCGGTGCCGCCACCCTCGGACGGGGTGAAGTTCGGGTCGAGTTCCTTCAAAATCTCATTCCGGCACCGCTCGATGTCCACATCCAGCGACTTCAGGATCCGCGCCGCCGCGCCTTCGCCTTCGCGCAGCAAGCCGAGCAGGATGTGTTCGGTGCCGACGTAGTTATGATTGAGCGCCTTCGCTTCCTTCTGCGCGAGCGCGAGCACTTTCTTCACGCGGGGCGTGTAGGGGATATTGCCGACCATCTTCGTTTCGGGGCCGGTCCCGACCTGTTTCTCGACTTCCATGCGAACGGTTTCGAGGTCGAGGCCGAGTTTCTGGAGGACGTTGACGGCGACGCCTTGCCCCAGCTTGATGAGGCCCAACAGCAAATGCTCCGTCCCGACGTAATTGTGGTTGAAGCGGTCCGCTTCCTTGCGGGCCAACGCCAACACCTGTTGGGCGCGCGGGGTAAAGTTGTTCATGGACTCACCTTCCTCTCTCATACCGTCTCCGTCTCATCTGTTTCGGCAGCCGGACGACTTTCCATCGTCGGCTTCGCCACTTTGGCCAGCCTGTTTCGAATCAACTCCGCTCGCATCCCGTCGCGCTCTTCCGCGGTCAACTTCTTCGCAGCGGCTTTTTGGACGTGCGCGGGTTGGGCATGCACCATCAACTCATCCACAACTCCCCGCGTCGTCGCCGGCAACAACTCCAAATCAACGCCCATTCGCAACATGCTTAGCAGATTCAGTGCCTCCTTGGAAGTGATGGTGTACGCGTTTGTCAACACGCCGTACGCCCGACCCACTTGATCATACACGAGGCCGACCTTCTTCTCCAGCAACGTTATGCGCGCGTTCTCTTCATGCTCAATAATTTGCAAAATGACCTTGTTGAGCCGGTCCACCAAGTCCAGCTCTTTTTCGCCCAGCGTGGTCTGGTTGGAAACCTGGAACACGTTGCCCAACGCTTCTGTCCCCTCCCCGTACAATCCCCGCACAGCGAGACCAAGTTTGTTCACCGCCTGAATCACCTGGTTGATCTGGTCACTCAACACCAACGCCGGTAAATGCACCATCGCCGACGCGCGCATCCCGGTGCCTACGTTCGTCGGACACGCCGTCAAGAAACCCAGCCGGGGTGAAAATGCAAAATCCAGTCGCTCCTCCAACTCCGAATCCACCTTATCAATGCACTTGAACACACTCTTCAGTTGCAGTCCGGACTTCACCGCCTGCATCCGCAGATGATCTTCTTCATTGATCATCACGCTGATGGTCTCTTTTTCATTGATGACCAAACCGCTGCCCACGTTCTTCGCCGCATGCTCCCGGCTGATTAAGTGCCGCTCGACCAGCACCTGCTTGTCAATCGCCGCGATGTTGTCCATCGAACTGGCAAAATGCTCTTTCATCTCCGGCAGCGATTCCACCACCGGCTGAATGACCTCGAGCACCTTTTGCCGCTCTGCCTTCTTCGCCCAACCCGGAAACGGTCGCTCCCGGAGGTTACGTGCCAACCGCACACGACTGGAGAGCACAATCTTCCCGTTCGGACCTTCATTAAAGATCCACTCGGTCGGATTGCTTAATAGTTGCTCGATGTTCATCACGGCACACGCGCCATCTTCAATTTAGATTCGAGTTCCCGAATTTGGTCGCGGATCTGCGCGGCGTCTTCGTATTTTTCACTCCGCACCGCCCGCTCCAACTCGTCCGCCAACTCTTTCACCTTCTGATTCAACGCCATCGCATCCGCGGCCTTGCTTGGAATCTTTCCGCCGTGCCGCTCGCCCTTATGCATCGCTTTCAACAACGGATGCAACGCCGCATCAAAGGTCTCCCAACACACGCTGCACCCCAGCCGTCCGGTTTTTTTGAAATCCGCCTGCGTGAACCCGCACACCGGGCACTGCGCCCCCTGCGGCTCCTGCTTGGTCTCCTCGACCGCCCCGGCCATCCCCATCAACAAACTCGCCAGCGACACACTCGTCACGTCCTGCACGCCCTTCTCCTTCGCACAGTCCTCGCACAAATCAATCTTCTGCATCTGCCCCTCCGCAATCTGGGCCAGATGCACCGTCGCTTCCTTCTGTTTGCAGATGTAACACAGCATCTTAAATCGCCGTCCCCGTCGTCTGCGCCAATTTACGAAACGCATCCGTCAGTTTCAAGGTCAGCGCCCCCGGCTTACCGGTGCCGATGACGCGCCCGTCAATTGACGCCACCGGCACAATCTCCGCCGCCGTGCCGGTCAGGAAACACTCCTCCGCCGTCGTCAAATCGTACCGCGTCAAGTTCGGCTCGCTGACGCTGATGCCCATCCCCCGCGCCAACTCCATCACCACCGCCCGCGTGATCCCATTCAACGCCCCCGCGCTGACCGGCGGCGTCTCCAGCTTGCCCCCGCGCACGATGAAAATGTTGTCGCCCGTGCACTCCGCCACGTACCCATTGCTGTTCAACATGATCGCCTCGACCGTCCCGGCATTCACTGCCTCGATCTTCGCCAAAATGTTGTTCAGGTAATTCAACGATTTGATCGACGGACTCAACGCCGCCGGGTTGATCCGTTGCGTGGCCGCCGTGATGAGTTTCAACCCATCCCGATAGACCGACTCCGGATAAAGCTCAATGGTCGAAGCGATGATGAACACCGACGCCTTCGGGCACTTGAACGGATTCAACCCCAGATACCCCACCCCGCGCGTCACCACCAACCGGATATACCCATCCCGCAACCCGTTCGCCGCGCACGTCTCCCGGCACGCCCGCGTCAACTCCTCCCGCGTCAGCGGGATCGTCAACATGATCGCCTGCGCCGACGCAAACAACCGGTCGAGATGCTCCGGCAGCTTGAAAATCCGCCCATTGTACACTCGGATGCCTTCAAACACCCCATCGCCATACAACAACCCATGATCGAAGACCGAGACCTTCGCCTCGCTCTCCGGCACCAACTGCCCATCCAAAAAGATTTTCAACGCCATAATGAAGATTCCGTTTAGCCCAAAATCCGGCCATCTGCAATAGTCATCACCCGGTCGCCTCGTTTCGCGAGATGCTCGTCGTGCGTCACCAT
>CAZJCX010000024.1:9200-16686 GCA_964544425.1 uncultured Verrucomicrobiota bacterium | reverse complement strand
AGCGTCGTCCCCGACTCCGCGCGCAAGCGCCACACCAACTCCAGCACCGCCTCGCCAGTTTTCGAGTCCAGATTGCCGGTCGGCTCATCCGCCAGCAACAAACTCGGCCGGTTCATCAACGACCGGGCTAAGGCCACTCGCTGCTGTTCGCCGCCGCTCAACTCCGCCGGGCGATGTTCCAGCCGTTCACCCAACCCGACCGTCCGCAACAACTCCGCCGCCCGCTCCCGGTTCGGCTGGCCCGCCACCCACGCCGGCACGCACACATTCTCCAGCGCCGTCAACTCCGGCAGCAGGTGATACGACTGAAACACAAATCCGACCCGGTCATTCCGCAACCGCGTCCGCTCCACATTCGACAACGCAAAGACCGACCGGCCCTCAAACGTCACCGTCCCCGCCGACGGCGCGTCCAGTCCGCCCAGCAAATGCAGCAGCGTACTTTTCCCCGCGCCCGACGCCCCGACGATCACCAACGCCTCCCCGCGTTGCACCGTCAAATCCACCCCCCGCAACACCGGCAACTCCTGCCGGCCCAGCCGGTACGTCCGCGTCACTCCCTGCGCCATGAGGATCGCCTCACTCATGATGCAGCGCCTCCACCGGCTCCAACCGCGCCGCCCGCAACGCCGGCAGCAACCCGGCCAGCGTGCAGATCACCAGCGCCGACCCGGCAATGGTCAGCAAATCGCGCGTGGTCAGGTACGCCGGGATGCGCGGAAAATTATAAACCTCTTTCGGGAACAACTCCAAGCCGACCGCTGACGACAGAAACTCGTTGATCGGGTTGATGTTCTCGACCGTCAACAATCCCAGCACCACCCCGGCCGCCACGCCGATCACGCCGACGACAAAACCTTGCAGCAGAAAAATGCCGAGGATCGTCCGCGACTGGGCCCCCAACGCTTTCAGCACGCCGATGTCTTTTGTCTTCTGCACCGTGACGGTGATCAACGTGCTCATGATCCCAAACGCCGCCACGACGATGATGAACGTCAAAATGAAAAACATCACCGACTTCTCGACCTGGATCGCCGCCAGCAACTGCCGGTTCATCTGCGCCCACGTCTGCGCCCGCAACGGCGGCTGAATCTCCGGTTGCAAGCCGGTCGCCACCGCCGCCGCCCCGGCCATTGGGTCGTCCGTCACCACTTCGATCCCGTGCACGGCCGAGCCGAGTTCGTACAACTCCTGCGCCGTCGTCAGCGATACGAACATCAGCCCCACGTCATACTCGAACATCCCGGACTCAAAGATGCCGGTGACCTCCAGTTCCATCGGCAGATAGACTTCCTCGCCTTTCTTCTCGAAGTTGCGCGGGGAATAGACGGTGACCTTGTCGCCGATATAGACGCCGAGTTGAATTGCCAGCTCCCGGCCCAACACCACCTTCTCGCCGTCCAAATCCAGCGCCCCCTGCCGGATGTACTCGCCGATGCGGCTGACCAACACCTCGCGTTGCGGGTCAATCCCCTTCATGTACGGCGTCGCCACCCGCCGGTCGGCTTCCACCAACACCAACCCCAACACAAACGACGACGTCGCCTGCGCGTGCGGTAACTTCGCCGCCAGTTCCATCAGCCGGTCGGCTTCTGCTGCCGGTACGACTCCGCCGCTCACGGTCACGTGCGCGTGCATCCCGACAAGTTTCTCGCGCAACTCCCGGTCAAACCCGCTCATCACCGCGATGACCGCGATCAAGACCCACACGCCAAGCGTCACGCCGGTCAGCGAAATGAGCGTGATCACCGAAACGAACGTCCGTTTCGGCTTCAGATACCGGAGTCCGAGAAACAACTCGAAAGGCAAACGCCTCATGTCTGCGGCCGCAGTTGCGGAAAGAGGATCACATCCCGAATGCTCTCCGCGCCGGTCAGCATGATGCAGAGGCGGTCAATCCCCACGCCCATCCCGCCGGCGGGGGGCATGCCGTATTCGAGCGCAGTGAGGAAATCCTCGTCGAGCTTCTCGGCGTGTCCGGCGGCTTGCGCCAACAGTCGTTCGCGCTGCACCACCGGATCGTTCAATTCACTGTAACCGGGGGCGATCTCCTGCCCGTTGATCACCAACTCGAAGACATCCACCAAGCCGGGATTCTCCTTGTTTTGTTTCGCCAGCACCACCAACTCGGCCGGCAGGTGCGTGACGAAGGTGGGGTTCAGCAACGTCGGTTCGATCGTCTTCTCGAACACGGCGTTCGTCACCTCGTAATCGGGCGCATCCGGCGGGAACTCGACCCCCATGTTCAATGCCCGCGCCCGCCGCTCCGCCGGGCTGATCTGAAACCAATCCGCCCCCACGCGCTCCTCCACCAGTGTGTTGTACCGCACGCGCCGCCACGGCGGGGTGAGGTTGATCTCTTCGCCGTCGTAGCGTTTGATGACAAGCGAGTCGAGCACGTGCTCGGCCACGGTGGTGATCATGCCCTGCACCAGTTCCATCATCGTCTCGAAGTTCCCGTACGCCTGATACACTTCGAGCATCGTGAACTCGGGATTGTGCCGCCGGGAAATCCCCTCGTTGCGGAAATTGCGGTTCAACTCGAACACCTTCTCAAACCCCGCCACCAACAACCGTTTCAAGTACAACTCCGGTGCGACCCGCAAGAATAAATCCAGATTCAACGCCTCATGATGCGTCCGAAACGGCTTCGCCACCGCCCCGCCCGCCAACGGCTGCATCATCGGCGTCTCCACTTCCATGAACCCGTTGTCCATCAGATATCGGCGCACTTCCGCCACGATCCGGCTGCGCATCTGAAACGTCTCGCGCACCTTGTCGTTAAGAATCACGTCGAGATACCGCTGCCGCAACCGCGTCTCCACGTTCTCGATCCCGTAATACTCTTTCGGCAACGGCCGGATCGCCTTGCTCAACATCTGCCAGCTTTCCACCCGCACCGTCAGTTCCCCCGCATGGGTCAGAAACAACTTTCCGGTCACCCCGATGATGTCGCCCAGATCCACGTAGTGCTTGAACAACTCAAACGGCTCGTCTTGCAGCACTTTTTTCTGCACGTACAACTGGATCTTCCCGGTCGAATCCTTCACATCCAAAAACAAGCTCTTGCCCATGTCGCGGTGGCTCAGCACCCGCCCGGTCAACCGCACGTCCCGCTCCGCCGTCGGATTCCCGCGCGCGGCCGCGATGGATTCGCTCGCCTCGAATAACCCGCCGTACGGGTCCACACCGCGTTCCAACAGTTTGGCCCGCTTCTCCAAGCGGGGTTTCATCAGATCATGACCAGGTTCCATGGCGCCGCGCAGAATACGGCAGCCTCCCGGATGCGGCAACGCAAAATCCGCCCGCCGCCATGCTGCCCGCGGCGCGAGCGGCCGCTGACCTCGACCCCTACTTCCCGATCACCAATACGCCTGTCCCGCCGCTGCGGTACCGGCCCAAAAACTTGTCGAACATCGCCGCCAGCAGCAACGCCTGTTCATGGGAAGAAATGTGCAGCTCGACCACATGCGCCCGCCCTGCCCGCCGGTACTCCACCGCCTGCACCGTCACCACGCCGGTCGGCAGCGTGATGCTCGACTCCATCCAAAGCGCCAACTCCCCCTCCAACGTCCGAAATTGCGAACTGATCAACTGCCCGTACAACCCCTCCGGATACGCCAACCGCAACCGCTCAAAGAACGCCGCTTCCACCCGTGGTTGATCCGCCCGCGTCAACGTCGGCCAATCCTGCCCATGCACCGCCACCTTGATCAGATCCTTGCCCTTCACCAGGTGCAGTTCCGCATCCGCGTCCGCTCCTTGCGCCTTCGCCTCCCACCCCACCGGCACCCAACACAAAAACCGCCCGTGCGGATCCTGATACTGACCCTCCGCCTCAGTGGGCGGCGCGGGCTTCTCCGCCGGTTTCTCGACCGGCTTCTCCACCACCGCCTCCGCCGGCTTCACCGCTGGCGGCACGGGCGGGTCCGTCATCACTTTCGGCGGCGCGACCGGCTGCACGGTCGGTTGACTCGGCAACTCCGCGGGCGCCACCGGTGGTTCCGACCATTTCAAGTACAGCCACACCACCGCGATCACCAACAACCCGGCCAACAACGCAAAACCGGCCACCACCGCGCGCGACCGCGGCTTCCCACTCGGCGCCGCTGGCGTCGTGACTTTGCTCGCCTCGACGGGCTTCGGCGCGGCAACAACCGGTTTACCGGTCTTCTGCGCCTGCATCACGAGGTTGTACAGATTGGCCCGCGTCACCGCCAATTCCGACTTCCACTTCTTCAATTCCTCCGTCTCCGTCCCCGCTCCCGCATCCGCAATCTTCTGCTCCAACAACGCAATCTGCGACTCCGCCGCTTTCTTGCGGGCCGCCAAATCGTCCCCGACCGGTGGGGCAGGTTTTGGCGCAACCGGAACCTCCGGCGCGGGCCGAGCGGCGGGCGCTGGCGACGGAGAAACCTGACGGATGTGCTCCAACTCCGATTTCGTCTTCGTCAACTCGACGCTGACTTCCTTCAACCGCGTCTGCGCCTCCGCCAACTCCGCCTGCAACCGCTTCGCCTCGCCATCCGGTTTCGGCGCAGCCACGGGTGCGCCGGGGCGCGGCGCGATGACAATCTTCGCCGTTTCTTTCTTCGCCAATTCCAACTGCTGCCGGGCTTGCGCCAACTGCTCCTGCGCCTGCCGGCTTTTCTCCGCGTCGCGTTGCGCCTGTTCGCGCACCTGAATCAATTGCTGCCCGGCCGCCACCAACTGCGTCGTCAACCGCTGCCGTTCCTGCGCCAGTTCCTCCACGCGACCCGCCGCCGCTTTCGCCTGCGCCAGTTCCTCCCGCAACTTCGCCAACTCACCCTGTGCCGCCGCCGTCGCGCTGCCGCCGGCCACATCCAACGCCGCGACCCGCTGCCGGGCGGCTTCCGCGTCCTGCTTTGCCGCGTTCCAATCCTGCTGCGCCCCGGTCAATTGCTGGTTCACCTCGCCCAGCTTGATTTCCAGTTGCCGGTTCTTCTCCGTCAATTCCACCAGCCGCCCTGCGACTTCTTTGGCCGACGCCAATTCCTGTTTCGCGGCGCTCAACTCCGACGCCACCCGCCGCAACTCCGACTGCGCGACCGACTCCCGCTCCGCTGCCTGCGCGCGCTCTTGCGTCAACAGTTGCTGGACCGACTCGATCTGCTTCTGCAACGCCTGCCGCTCCACCACCAACGTCTGCACCTGCGACTCGGCCACCTTCGCTTGCGCCGCCCCCGCCCGCGCCTGCGTCAACTCCGTCGAAACCCGTGCCAGTTCCGCCGTCACGCGCGCCAGTTCCGCCGCGCCGGATTCCAGCGCGCGCTTCTGCACTTCCTCCGCCTGTTTCTGCGCGACCGCGAGTTGCTGGGCCAACGCCTCCTTCTCCTGCCGCAGCGTCGTCACCTGCGATTCGACCAGTTTGCCCTGCGATGCTTCCGTGCGCGCCTGCGCCAATTCCGTCGAGACGCGCGCCAATTCCGCCGTCACACGCCCCACTTCGGCCGCGCCCGAGGTCGCCGCTTGTTGCCGGACTTCCTCGGCCTGCTTCTGCGCGGCGGCCAACTGCTGCGTCAGCGCCTGCTTCTCCTGTTGCAACGCCGCCACCTGCGCCGCCGCCTGCCGGGCTTGCGTCAACTCACCGCGCGCCTGCGTCAGTTCCGTCGCGACCCGCTCCGCTCCGGCGATTTTCGTGGTGAGTTCCCGGTTCTGCGCCGCCAACTGCTCCAACTGCGCCTGCAACTCCTTGACTCGCGCCGTGTCGGCGGGCGCCGCGCCCGGAGGGGTGATGATCTTCGGCCCGACCGCCTCATAGCGGGCTTCCACTTCGCCAAACTGAATCGCGTCGCCGGGCACCAGTTTCGTCTCCTGCACCGGCTTGGTGTTGACGCGCGTCCCGTTGCGGGAGCCGACGTCGCGCAGCTTGTATTCTGCACCGTCAAACGTCAGCACGGCGTGCCGGCGCGAGACGGAATCATCTTCGAGAACCAGATTATTCTCGTCCGCGCGGCCGATGCTGACCGCGCCCTGCGTCAGTTCCACCGTCTGCCCTTTGGCGCTGCCTGAAAGGATGACCAATTTTCGCATAGCGTCTCCCTACTGCGTCCGGTAACTCTTCAAGAAATCCTCAAATTGTCCGACCAATCGTTCCCGCTCTCCCGCGCTCGTCGCGTACAACGCCACCGTGTGTTCCTGCTCGCTGCGCTGAAATTTCACCAACCGCACCTGCGCCACCGGCTCGTGCACCGTCGTCAACTCCACCTGCAACGCCCGCTCCGCCCCCAACTGCCGCCACCCCGCCAACGTCACCGTCCCGAAATCCCGCACCGCCGCCACCGTCTGATCCGCGTCAATCGCCCCGCGCGCCGCTTGCGCGCTCACGCGAATCTCATCGTCGCCCCACGCGAAAGTCGCCACCGACCGCGTCGTCGTGTTCGACCCGGTGATCCGCCAACCCGCCGGCACCTCGCACGAAAACCGACCGCCCGGATCCCGGTATGATTGCGTCCGCGCCACCGGCAACCGCGCCGACTCGGCCGGTACGCTTGCCACTGCGGTCACCGGGGCCGCCAGTTCCGCGGCGCGGTTCGGCACGCGGCTCGTCAGCAAAAATGTCACCCCCGCGCTGACCACCGCCGCCAACACCGTCACCCCAATCCACCGGCTTCGCTCACTCGCCAATTCCGGCGCACGCCCCTCGGCCCGCGCTGCCTCATAACGCAGTTCCACCGTCCCCCACGTCACCAGATCACCGGGTGCCAATACCCGTTCCGTCACCGCCGTCCCATTGACCCGCGTACCGCTCGGCGCGCCCAAATCACAAACCCGGTACTCCGTCCCGTCCCGCAACAACAACGCCTGATGCGCCGCCACCCCCACCCCGGTCACCACGATGATGTTGTCCGCCGCCGCCCCGACCGTGATGGAGTCCTCCGTCAAAGAAAAACCCGTCCCCGCCCGCAGGCCCCGGCACCCGGTTAATTGTCGCATCGCGCTCACTCGCCGTTCCCAATCCGCCGCCAGTGTGCCCGTCCCCCACGCCCCGGTCAAACCGATTTACGTCGCGACGGTTCCGATGGCCGCCCGGTTCTGCTATGCTGCGAGCCATGCGAATGATTTGGTTGATTATTGTGGGGCTGCTCGTGACCGGGGTACAGGCGGCGGAGACACCGGAAGATCGGTTCTTCGCGGCGGCCGACCTCGCCCGGCAGGCGGAACTGGCTCTCACCAAAAGCGAATGGCAACGCGCGCAAGAACTGTACACCGCCGCCATCGCCGACCTGAAAAAAATCCGCGCCGATTTCCCGACCTGGAACGAGCAGGTCGTGGATTTCCGCATCCGCACCTACACCCAACAACTCGCTGACTTGAAGCCGGTCATCGCCACCGCCGCGCCCACCGCCGAAGAGCTGCAAATCCGCCAACTCACCGCCAACCTCGCCGCCGCCCAAACCCAAATCGCCGAACTCGAAACCGTCCGCACCCAGCTCACCGCCAAACTGACCGAATGGGAATCTCA
>CAZJCX010000024.1:7018-9190 GCA_964544425.1 uncultured Verrucomicrobiota bacterium | reverse complement strand
CGGGAAGAGGTCGCACGGCTGACCACGTCCAACCAAAAGCTCTCGGCTCAACTCGCCGAAATGCGCGATCAGATCACCGGCCTGCAAACCCAAGCTCAGCTCAAACAACAAGTCGCCGCCGAAACGATCGCCCGTGAAAAGGCCACCGGCGAAAAACTCGTCGCCGTCACCGCCGAGCGCGACACGCTACGCGACACGAACGCCCAACTGACCGCGGAGTTGGCCGCCGCCCGCCAACAACTGGCCGACCGCCTCGCCCAACTCACCTCTCAACTCGCGACCGCCGAAAAGGAACTCACCGCACTCCGCGACCAAGCCGCCCGCGCCACCGACCACCGCGCCGCCCTGCTCGACGCCGCCGCCGGTACCCGGTAGCCAACGCAGCGTGTAGCGGCCGCCGGCACGACATCCCTCCCGGCTTGTACGCTCACTCTCACCGGGCTACTGTCCGCCCGTGATAAGACTTCTCCCGGGCACGCCATTTCCCAAATCCACTGTCGCGGCGGTCATTCTCCGCGCTGCCAGTATCTGCATACTGATCCTCTGCCTGCTCACCGGCCTCGCGCAGGCGAATCCCCCGCCGCTCTTCCAGGATTTCTACAACGTCTCCATCGGCCAGTATCAGGTGCTCTCGCAAGGCGGACGTTCCATCGGCAACGACTCGAACTGGTTCATGAACCAGATGCTGACGCAGTACTCGAAGTTCTTCGCGAACTGGCAGGCGAAACAGCGCGCGCGCGTCGTCATCTTCAGCAACCTCGACGACTTCCGCGCCTACGCCGCCACCACCACCGGCCAAACGCACACCACGCTGGCCGGGTTCTGTCATCTCGCGACCGACACGGACGGCAATCGGTTCTTCGAACTCGTCACCTACCAACACAACTCGCTCTGGCGCGTCCTCGCCCACGAAGGGTTTCATCAATTCATCTACTACGAACTCGGCCCCGGCACTCCCATCTGGTTGAACGAAGGTCTGGCGCAATACTTCGAGACCAGCTACGTCCTGCGCGGTCGGCTTGTCACCGGCGACATCCAGAAGCAGATGCTCCAGCACGTCCAGAATCTGATCCGTGCCGGTCGCGCCCCGTCCATCGCGGACCTCATCCGACTCGACAAACCGGCGTTCTACGCTGATTCCCAGCGCTGCTACCCGACCGCGTGGGCGCTCGCCTATTTTCTTCTGCATCGCGACAACACCCGCTACGCCGACAGCGACATGAAACGCTACTTCCAAGACATCAAACTCGGCAAAGACCCCGTCGCCAGTTTCGCCAACCGTTTCGGCCGCGACGCCAAAGCCCTCCAAGCCGAATTCGACCGCTACGTCCTCAACCTCAAAGCCCGGTTCGATTGAGTCGGCTCATGGCCGCCGTCCCGGCGGCTACGACCCTCACCGCTCCACGTAGCGTTGCGCGAGGGGGACGCGGCGGCCGATGCCGAAGGCTTTACTGGTCACACGCAGACACGGCGGCGCTTGTTTGCGTTTGTACTCGTTGAGATCAATCTTGCGCACGATCTCGCGAACGGTTTTTTCGGGGTAGCCGGTCGCGGCGATGATCTCGGCGGCGGATTTGGTTTCCTCGACGTACTGTCGGAGGATCACATCGAGCATCTCGTACGGCGGCAACGTGTCTTGGTCGGTCTGGTTGGGACGCAACTCCGCCGACGGTGGTTTGGTCAGCGACGCCGCCGGAATCACCGGCTGCTCCCGGTTGATGTACCGGGCCAACTCGTACACCGTCGTCTTCGGCACATCCGCGATCACCGCCAAACCGCCGCACATGTCGCCGTACAACGTGCAGTAGCCCACCGCAAGCTCGCTCTTGTTGCCGGTCGTCAGCAACATGTGACCAAACTTGTTCGAAAGCGCCATGAGGAGGTTGCCCCGCAATCGCGCCTGTAAATTTTCCTCCGTCGTGTCCTCCGGTAGCCCCGAAAACACAGGCTGCAACGTCTGCTTCAACGCCTCGAATCCATCCTGAATCGGCAGGATCGCCCAGCGAATGCCGAGATTGTGCGCCAGTTGCCGCGCGTCTGCGACGCTGCCCGTTGACGAAAATGCCGACGGCAACGATACGCCCCACACATTCCCAGCCCCCAGGGCGCTGACCGCCAGACAGGCCGTCACCGCCGAATCAATTCCACCGCTCAGGCCCAGCACGACGGACT
>CAZJCX010000024.1:6333-7008 GCA_964544425.1 uncultured Verrucomicrobiota bacterium | reverse complement strand
GAAAACCGCATTTCTGGACATAGTCCCGCAAACCGAGCACGAGCGCGTCGTGCAGCGCGGCAATGGACGACGTCGCCGCGTCGGGCACCGGCGCACCGCGCACATCCACCACCAGCAAGTCTTCACGGAACGCCGCCGCCCGGCCCCGCAACCGGCCGGCTGCATCCAACACCACACTATTGCCGTCGAAAATCAACTCGTCATTCCCGCCGACCAAATTGCAGTACGCCAACGGCGCGCGGTACCGGCGCGCGACCGCTTGCAGCATCTCCAATCGTTGCTGTTCCTTGCCGAGATGAAACGGCGACGCCGACAGATTCACCAACAAATCCACCCCGCCAAATTCCGCGACTGGATCCCGCGGATAGAGCCGCACCGGCCAATACTCCGGTGCGTTCCAAATGTCCTCGCAAATCGTCAATCCCACCCGTCGGCCATTCCACTCGATGACCGGGTTCGCCGCGGCGGGCTGAAAATACCGGTCTTCATCGAATACGTCATACGTCGGCAACAACGTCTTGAATCGCCGCGCCACCACCGCCCCGTTTTGGATGAACGCGGCCGCGTTGAAATACTCCTTACCGGGCCGCTCGGGATTTTCCTCCACGTAGCCGACAATCACCGGCACGGAACCGATTACGCTCGCCACTTCCTCCAACGCCCGGCGGTTGTCCG
>CAZJCX010000024.1:5993-6322 GCA_964544425.1 uncultured Verrucomicrobiota bacterium | reverse complement strand
CCACAAACCGGCGTTGCGCCAGCAGATCGCGTGGCGGATATCCGGTGAGGGCCAATTCCGGTGTGAGGACGAGTTCCGCCCCTGCCGCCACCGCGCGTCGGTACGCATCCCGCACCGTGCCGGCATTCCCACTGAGATCGCCGACCGTGGTGTTGAGTTGCGCGAGCGCGAGTTTCACGGCGGCGTCACGCCTCGTAACCGGCCGTCACCACTTCCCAGTTTACGACGTTCCACCAAGCCGCTAGATAATCGGCCCGGCGGTTTTGATACTTCAAGTAATACGCGTGCTCCCAAACATCAAGGGCCAATATGGGCTTTCCTTTTAGTTC
>CAZJCX010000024.1:4739-5983 GCA_964544425.1 uncultured Verrucomicrobiota bacterium | reverse complement strand
GTCGCGCCGTCCGTGACCGGGTTGTCTTGGTTGGCGGTCGAGGTGATTGCCAGTTCGCCAGCCGGGGTGCGCACCAACCACGCCCAGCCGCTCCCAAATCGTCTCATCCCAGCATCGGCAAATTGTTTTTGAAACTCCCCGAAGCTCCCAAACCGCTTCGCGATTGCCTCGGCCAATTTCCCGGTCGGCGCTCCCCCGCCACGCGGACTCATCCAAAGCCAAAACAGCGTGTGATTGTAATGCCCACCCCCGTGATTTCGCACCGCGGCACGGATGGCGTCGGGAATCGCCGGCAAATTTGCCACCAATTCGCGCACCGGCTTTCCTTGCCATTCCGGGAAACCCTTCAACGCCGCATTCAACCCGCTCACGTATGCCTGATGATGTTTCGTGTGGTGAATCATCATCGTCTGCGCGTCAATGTGCGGCTCCAATGCATCGTACGCATACGGCAACCGCGGCAACGTCGCCACCGGCTCCGGCGCAATCACATCGGCCCCCACACGCAAGACCGGCGCCGCCACCACCGCCGCCGCGCCGAGTCCAATCTGCTTCAACATGTCCCGACGGGAAATGGGCTGGTTCATGTCGCACACTCTAGCAAGCCTGCCGGACGGTACAAGCGCTCACTGTAGAACAGGTACTGCTGCGCCCACCCGGCGTGCGGCCCAAAATGCTCCCGCGCAAATTCACGAAGTTGCCGGGCGGTTCGCTTCCGCCGCGGAAAATACAACCGCCGTAACGACCGCTCCACCCACACATCAATCGGAAATGCCTGATCAAATCCGCACCCAAACAACAACGTGCAAGCCGCGATCTTCTCCCCCACCCCCGGCAACTTCTGCAATGCCTCCTGCGCCCGGTCGTAATCCATCCCCGGCAACTCGTCCAAACGCAGCCGACCGGAGTCGATCGCTTGCGCCGCCGCCAACAAATACTTCGCCCGAAATCCCAACTTGCACGACTGCAACTCCGGCAAGCTCGCCCGCGCGATCACGGCCGGCCCCGGAAACGCCACGCCCCCGCCAAAGCGCGCGGCCAACGCCGCCACAATCTGCCGAATCTGCACAATTTGTTTTGTCGAACTCGCGATGAACGACGCCAATGTCTCCCACGGTTCCTGCCGCAACACCCGCATCCCCCAATGCGCCTGTACCGCCGCCTGCAATGGTTGGTCGTCGGGAAATGTCGCGACAACCTCCGGCAATGAACGATCCAGTGAAAGATACCGGCTCACCCGCTCC
>CAZJCX010000024.1:0-4729 GCA_964544425.1 uncultured Verrucomicrobiota bacterium | reverse complement strand
TGATCAGCGCCGCCGACCTCGCCGCGCTTCACAAGCGCAGCGACAACATTGCCTTCCTGCCGCAACCGCCACACCTCGCCGCCCACCACCCCGGTAAACCAGCCGTCATCACCGCGCGTCCAACGAAACGCCTGACCGCACAGCAGCGTGGCCGTGAGGTCGAAATCTGGGGCGTTGATAATCACCGGCATGTTTGATACAGACGGCGCGGGAACCCTAAAGATGTTGCGCGAGCAGGTCAACAGCATCCACTTCATCGGTGTGTGTGGCACGGCGATGGCCGCGGCAGCCGCGCTGTGCCGGGAACGCGGTGTCGCTGTGACCGGCAGCGACGAAAACGTCTATCCGCCGATGTCCACGTTCCTCGAAGCGCGCGGCATTCGAATCAGCAGCGGCTACCGCGAATCCAACCTCGACCACCAGCCCGATCTCATCTGCATCGGCAACGCGATGAAACGCGGCAATCCCGAAGTGGAGCGTGCGTTGGAGCACCGGCTGAACTACTGTTCCCTGCCGGAGTTGGTGCGGGAAGTTTTTCTCCGCGACAGACATTCGGTCGTCATCGCCGGCACCCACGGCAAAACCACCACTACCTCGCTGCTCGCGTGGGTGCTCGAGTCCGCGAGCCAGTCACCTTCGTTCCTGATCGGCGGTATTCCCGAAAACTTCCAAACGGGCGCCCGCCTCGGTTCCGGGCCGCATTTCGTCATCGAGGGCGACGAGTACGACACCGCGTTCTTCGACAAACGGAGCAAGTTCGTCCACTACCGGCCCGACACCGTCATCCTCAACAACATCGAGTATGACCACGCCGACATCTTTCCCGATCTCGCCGCCGTGAAGCGCGCCTTCCGGCAACTGGTCGCCGTCGTCCCCCGATGCGGCCTGATCATCGCCAACGGCGAAGACGCGAACGTCCGCGATGTCGTGGCGGGCGCACCAGCGCGCATCCGGTATTTCACCAAAGCCGATTTCGACGGCTTTACCATCCCGCTGGCCGGTGACCACAATCACCGCAACGCCGCCGCGGTCGCCATCGCCGCACAGGAACTCGGCCTGACACGCGACCAGATTCAAACCGGTTTTCACACCTTCACCGGTATCAAACGGCGGATGGAAGTCCGCGGCGAAGCCGGTGGCGTCACCGTGCTGGATGACTTCGCGCATCACCCCACCGCCATCGTCGAAACCATTCGCGCCATCCGACAAAAATACCCGCGCCGCCGCGTCTGGGCGCTCTTCGAACCGCGCAGCAACACGACGCGACGCAACGTCTTCCAGCGCGAACTCGCCGAATCGCTCGCCGAAGCTGACGGTGTGTTTATCGCGAAAGTGGACCGGCTCCACGAGCTGGCGGAAACCGACCGCCTCGACCCCGACCGCATCGTGGCGGAGATTGGGCAGCGCGGCAAACCCGCGCGGTACACGGCCAACGCGGATGGGATCGTGACCGAGTTGCTTCCCCAACTGCGCGCGGGCGACGTGGTCGCCGTGATGTCGAACGGCAAATTCGACGGCATCCACGACAAACTGCTTGCCCACCTGCGCTCGCAAGGACCCCATGCCCGCGCATGATGGGATGACGTACGCGCCGCAAGGCAAACCGCAACCCGTCGTCAAACCCGGTGACTTTCGGTTCGCCGCCGCGTTTCTCGACCATGGCCACATTTACGGCCAGTGCAACGGCTTGTTGGAAGCCGGTGGCGCTCTCACCGCGGTGTATGACCCCGACCCGCAACGCCTCGCGGCGTTTCTCAAGAAACACCCACAAGCCAAACCGGTTGATTCGTTCGACCGGCTGCTCGACGACCCGTCGCTCCACCTCATCGCCGCCGCCGCCGTGCCCTGCGACCGCGGGCCGATCGGCTGCCGCGTCATGCGCGCCGGTAAAGATTACTTCACCGACAAAACCCCGTTCACCACGCTCACTCAACTGGCGGAGGCCCGACAAACGGCCGCCGCGACAGGCCGCAAATACATGGTCTATTACAGCGAACGCATTCACGTGGAATGCGCCGTGTTCGCCGGCCAACTTGTCCACCACGGCGCCATTGGCCGGGTCCTCGAAGTCGTCGGTTTCGGCCCCCACCGGCTCAGCGCGCCCAGCCGCCCGGCTTGGTTTTTTGAACGCGCGAAATACGGCGGCATCCTCTGCGACATCGGCAGTCATCAGTTCGAACAATTTCTGTATTACAGCGGCGCGACCGAAGCGACCGTGCTTTCCGCCACCGTCGCCAACCGCGCCAACCCGCAATATCCGGAGCTGGAGGATTTCGGCGAAGCCCACCTGCTCGGCAACAACGGCGCGACCAATTTCGTCCGCGTGGACTGGCTCACCCCGGCGGCCTCGCGCACGTGGGGCGACGGCCGGTTGCTCATCCTCGGCACAAACGGCTACATCGAGTTGCGCAAGTACATCGAAGTCGGTCGCGGCGAAGGCGGCGACCAGTTGTACCTCGTCAACGACAAGGTCGAGGAACATCACCAGCTCGCCGGCAAGGTGGGATTCCCGTTCTTCGGGCAATTGATTTTGGACTGCCTCAACCGCACTGAAACCGCGATGACCCAAGCCCACGCTTTCAAGGCCGCCGAACTTTGCTTACGTGCCCAGGAGGCCGCGCGCCGCATCGTGCTGTAGGCTTGCTTTCGGAACGTCCCCGGCTATTCTAACGGCCATTCGACCACGAGGCGGCCCTATCGTCTAGTGGCCCAGGACACCAGATTCTCAATCTGGGAACACGGGTTCGATTCCCGTTAGGGCTGCCAACTCTCAACGCCAACACCCGCAAGGGGTTCGGGCAATCCACCGCAAAGCACTCACCACCGGCGAGGTCTGCCGTGATACCCGAAGTGATACCCGGCGACCTTTCCGGCGGTGGGGTTTCCTGTCCGGGACGGGGGAGTGTATCGGCAACGATACGCTCCCCGACCGGGCGGGTGGCGGTTTTTTTTGGCGTCGGACTGTCTCCCGAAACCGAGGTAGGCAGGGGGCTGAATCACTGTGAAACGGGTGGGTACTTTTAAGGACTGCTTTCCGAACGAAAACGAAAAACGCGAAAAAAGGAGTGTTGCACCATGAATGAATCATCCACGAAGCGACCAGCAAGACGACCGCGAGTTGAGGAGCAGAAGCCGGTGGCGATTGCAAAAGCCTTGAAGGTGTTTGCCGAGACGGGCGACGTGCAGGAAAGCGCGGTGGCGGCGGGCGTTCACGCCAGCACCATCCGGCGCTTGCTGGCACGTGATCCGGAGTGTTTAAAAAAGAGTTGGCGCGGCGGGCACTGGAAGCATCGGCACTGGCGCAGGAGCGGGCGATTGCGACGGCAGGCACTTTGAGCGGGGTGCAGGCTTTCGTGGCGGCCAAGATTGCGAGTCAGCAGGCACTGGAACTGAGCGGGGATGCTCCGGCAGTGGTACAGGTGAACGTGTTGCAGGCGTTGGCCGATTCGACGCGGTTGTTGCAGGCGATACAGGAACGGGCAAAGCAAACGGCACCCCAACCGGCGGCGCAGTCGCCAGAGAACGTGATTGCCACCGGCGAAGGGCAGCGGTAGCCTGCGGCAAAAGGAGGTGCATGTGAGCACTATTCGAAGCCTGTTTCTGATTAGTTTGGTGTTCGTGCTGACAGGGTGTGCTAGTTCAGACCCAAACTACTTCCCGGCAATTGGTCTGAAAATGCCACCCAAGAAATCAAAGGACGATGTCGAGGTTCGCACGATGCCGCCGACACGTGCTTTTGCGCCACTAGGTTTGCTCAACTACGGGAGCACTCGTTCATGGGGAAAGATCATACGCAAGACATCAGAACAGGCCGCGAAGATTGGAGCGGATTTTGTCTGGTTGGCCGACAGTCGGGTGCAATCGGAGTACGTCTGGATTCCCGGCTTTTCAACATTCAGTGCTAGAGGTTCAGCTTACGGATACGGATACGGGAATTGGTTTACCGCACAAGCTCAATCTAGCGCAGGCGGATTCTCGGTTGGTCCAAGTGTCCGGCGTGTGGAGCGCGGCAGTATCATCGCTCTCGCCGGTGTCTACTACCCGGCGCGGTTGGGTGTAGTTTGGGATTCGGAGAGTCAACCCAAGTGCGTGATAAAAGATTTTCAAGTCAACGCGCTCGCTCAAGATGCAGGTTTACAGCAAGGTGATGAAGTCATCGCTATTGATTCGATTGGCATGAATGAGGATGCTTTGCCGCGTCATTTGCTCACAGTGCGACCCGGTCAGAAAGTGCGAATTGATATTGTTCGCGATGGGGCGCGCATGAAGTTTGACGTACCAGCGATCCCCAATTAGCTGAAAGGAAAGAGAGACCTTGAAGCACCTATGGCGCGTCCTACGGGATGCACGGCGATCAACGTGCAAGGGGTGTGGCGGCTGACTCCGCTACACCCCACGCGCCGCAACGGAGTCAGACGTTGTGAGCGAGACAAAAACCGAAGAAGAACGATTGCCCGCGTGGGTTCTGAAGATCCAGCGGCATTTCATGACGGCACTCTGTCCGACTTTGAGGCCGGGGGCGAAAATCAGATCGGCGGCATGGGCGCACGGTGTCCAGCATGGTCACTCACTCGCATATTGGGCGCATATCCGGGACGGTATACCTTGCAAGCTTCCGGTGCCCCGCGCCGAGGCCGAAGCGGACTCACGGCGGGCTATTGACCAGATCGGTGAAGTTGTCTTGCCTAAAGCCCTGAATCTGCCGCTGTCGCAAGCCCAAGACTTCTTT
>CAZJCX010000023.1:18850-23319 GCA_964544425.1 uncultured Verrucomicrobiota bacterium | reverse complement strand
GAACACTTCACCTCCGAGAAGTTTGAATCGTACGGCCAGCTCAACCTGCTCAAGGCCGGGATCCATTTCGCGGACGCCATCACCACCGTGTCGCCAACCCACGCGCAGGAGATTCTCGATCCGATCGGCGGGATGGGGCTGGCGCCGTACGTCACGAATCGGCGCAACGATTTCTTCGGCATCCTCAACGGGTGCGATTACGAACACTGGAACCCGACGACCGACCTGCACATCCCGGCGCGCTACACCGCCGGCGACATGACCGGCAAGGCGATCTGCAAAGAGGAGTTGCAACGGCGCCTGGGGTTGGCGGTGGACGCGCGTGTGCCGGTGTTCGGCGTCGTCTCCCGCTTCGCCCCGCAAAAAGGATTCAACCTGCTCGCCGCGATCTTGCCGCGCGCGTTGACCGACATGCAGATGCAGTTCGTGGTGCTTGGCTCCGGTGATCCCGCCACGGAGGAGATCTTTCGGCGGCTACCGGTCATGTTCCCCGGTCGGGTCGGCAGTTCCATCGGGTTTGACATCCACCTGAGCCATCTCATTGAGGCCGGAAGCGATTTCTTTCTGATGCCATCGTTGTACGAGCCGTGCGGACTGAACCAGATGTACTCGCTGAAGTACGGCACGCTCCCCATCGTCCGCGCCACCGGCGGACTGCACGACAGCGTGGAGAATTACGACGAACGCTCCGGCGCGGGCACCGGCTTCAAGTTCTGGGACGCCACCCCCGACGCGCTCTACTACACCATCGGCTGGGCCGTCGCGACGTGGTTCGACCGCCCCCATCACATCCGGCAGCTCCGCCAGCAGGCGATGGCGAAGGACTTCTCGTGGCGGGAATCCGCCGCCAAATACGTCGAAGTTTATCAACACGCCATCACGAACCGGCGGGCGATGGCGTGAGTGCGATTCAACCGGACCTTCAAAAGGTTTCCGCAGCTCTCGGTTTGGAGAAGTACCGCCGGCACATCTTGCTGTGCGCGGACCAGACGGAGCCGAAATGTTGCACGCGGGAAACCGGGCGGGAGTCCTGGGACTATCTCAAGCAGCGATTGAAGGAGTTGAACCTCGTCGGGCCGGAACCGCTGGTGTACCGGACGAAGGCGAACTGTCTGCGCGTCTGTGTAAAAGGACCGATTGCGGTGGTGTACCCCGAAGGCGTCTGGTACCACTCCTGCACGCCGCCCGTGTTGGAGCGGATCATTCAGGAACATCTCATCGGCGGCCGGGTGGTCACGGAATATCAATTTGCGAGGAATGTACCATGTCGAATGTGACAGAAGTCGTACCGGGTGTGTGGCAACTGCGGCTGGGCACCCCCGAGAAAATCACGCCGGTCGCGCTGCGGGAAATCGCGCCGGTGGCGGGCGACCTGCCCGCCGCGAAACTCCCGTTCGATCCCGCCGCCGTCCGCTACAAATCCACCGCGCGCGGGTGCGTCGTCGAAATCCCGATGGGCGACGGCGAACAAATTTTTGGGTTCGGCCTGCAACTGAAGTCGTTGAACCAGACCGCCAAGAAGCGCACGATCCGCGTCAACAGCGACCCGCTCGCGGACACCGGTGATTCGCACGCGCCGGTTCCGTTCTACGTCTCGACAGCCGGGTACGGCGTATATGTGGACACGGCCCGGTATGTGCAATTCAACACCGGCAGCCACGTCAAAGTCGGCGCGGGCACACCGGCCAGCGGCGGCGCGGTGCCCTCCGGCAGCGTCGCCGAATTGTACAAGGCGCGCGAATTGCAGGGGCGATTTGTGATTGCCGACGTGCCGGTCGCGCGCGGCGTGGATGTGTATCTGTTCGCCGGCCCGGATCTGCGGACGGCGGTGCAACGATACAATCTGTGGAGCGGCGGCGGTTGTCTGCCGCCGCTGTGGGGTCTCGGCGTGTGGTACCGGGCCTCGACCCACCACAACGCCGATGGCGCGCTCGCGCTCGCCAAACAGATTCGCGCCGACGGCCTGCCCTGCGATGTCTTCGCGCTCGAACCCGGTTGGCAATCGCAAGCCTACTCCTGCTCGTTCCGCTGGAGTCCCGACCGTTTCCCGCAGCCCGAACAATTTTTGGCGGGCGTCCGCGCGCTCGGCTACCGGGTCAATCTCTGGGAACATGCCTTCACGCATCCGACGGCGGCGTTCTACGACGCGCTCAAACCGCACAGCGGCGATTACGAGGTCTGGGGCGGACTGATCCCCGACTTCTCCCGGCCCGAAGCCCGACGCATCTTTGGCGACTATCATGGCCGGGAGTTCGTGGACAAGGGCATTGACGGCTTCAAGCTCGACGAGTGCGACAACTCGGATTTCACGCCGTGGTTCTGGTCGTTTCCGGAAGTGGTCGAATTCCCCAGCGGCATGGATGGCGAACAAATGCACTCACTGTTCGGCCCGCTGTATCTCCGCACGCTTTACGAACAGTTCACCAAGCGCAACCGCCGCACGTTCTCGCAAGTCCGCGCTCAACACGCCCTCGCGGCTCCCTACCCGTTCGTACTCTACAGCGATTTGTACGACCACAAGGATTTCATTCGCGGCGTCGTGACCGCCGGATTCTCCGGGGTGCTCTGGTCGCCAGAAGTCCGCGAAGGCAAATCCATCGAAGACCTCCTCCGTCGCATCCAAGCCGTCTGCCTCTCGCCGCACGCGCTCATCAATGCGTGGTACATCAAGAACCCGCCGTGGCGGCAATTCGACATGGACAAGAACAATCGTGACGAAATCATGCCGGAAGCGGAAAAAGTCACTTCCGCCGTCCGCAAGATGTTCGAGCTGCGAATGCGCCTGCTCCCCTATCTGTACACGGCCTTCGCCCGCTACCGGTTCACGGGCCTGCCGGTCTGCCGCGCGCTCGTGATGGATTACCCGACCGACCCGCAGACCCACAAACTCGACGACCAATGGCTCCTCGGTGATTCACTGCTCGTGGCCCCGCTCGTGGCCGGGCAGACCGAGCGGGAGGTCTATCTCCCGGCAGGCGAGTGGTACAATTTCTGGACGGGAGAAAAGTGCCGCGGTGCCCAAGCGCATCCGTGCCGGGCAGACTTGGACACCATCCCGATCTTTGTGAAATCCGGCAGCGTGTTGCCGCTCGCAGAGCCGGTCCAGTGCGTGAAGCCCGATACGGTTTTCAACATCACCGTCCACGCCTACGGCGCCGCCACCACCGGCGCGCTATTTGAGGACGACGGTGAAACCTTCGCGACCGCGCACAACTGGCTTCACCTCGATGTCCGCACGAAAACCGTGACGCACACCGGTAATTTTGCGGGGGTGAAGTACCGGATCACCGGGTGGAAACTCGCCGGGTAGTTATTTCACCACGATCTGCTCGACGCCGATGTTGCCTTGTTCATCGGTGGCGCGGACGGCGATGGTGGACGGGGGCGCGGGCAGGTCGGGAATCGTGACGGTGAACGGTTCGCTTGGGGCGTCGAAGATGCCGTCGGCCGGCGCGAAAGGTTTCCAGTCGCCGCCATTCACCGAATATTCCAGCGTGACGATCAGGCTGAGATTGTCGCGCGCCACCCCGGTCACCGCGCCGGCCGCGAAGTTCAGGTCGGCGACGTCGGGGCGGCGATTATCCACCTTCACCAGGTCGCTGATTTTTTCATCCGTGAGCGCGGCGCCGACGGGATTGGATTCCTCATCACTGGCGACGACTTTCAGCCGGTACCAACCGTCGGGAATGGAGTCCGTTTCCCACGCGTGGCTGGTTTTGGCAAGCGGCTTGTCGAGCGGCACCGCGATCCACTGTTCGTCGCCCCACGCCCGGTAAAACAGCCGGTACACCAACTTGTCGCCGTCCTTGTCTGTCGCCTGCCACATAAGCTGTTTGACGGTGGAGGCCGGCTTGGGAGCTGACTTGGGAGCGGGCGTTTCGTCTGTGGTTTCCTCGTCGTCGTCCGTTTTGCTGTCGGGCAGTCTCGGCTTGGCCGGTTTCTTGTCGGCACCATCCACGCGCAGCGAGGTGACTATCGGTTTTTGGTTCAGCACGAGGTAATGGACTTGAAAGCTCTTCACATGAGCCGCCGCGCCATCGGTCAGAGTCAACCGCGCCTGCAAATACCGGCCGCGCGGGCTGGCGACTTTGGCGGGCGATTCAGTCAGCGATTCTGACCAGACCGACCACGTGGCGTCCGGCAAAGCGGTGTTTCCGGAGCGCGTGACCATTGTGACACCGGCACTGCCAATCCCCGAAGCGTTGCCCCAACTTGTCAGAAACTTTGCATCGAACACCTCGCTGGTGTATTCGCCGCGCGCGGCGGGCTGGCCCGAGATCAGGTAGGCCACGCCGGCATTGCCGGTGCCGACAAAAGCGAGTTGTCCGCCGTGGGTCGCGAGCGTGTGCGCATGCGACTCCTCGAAGTCAAACAACAACTCCCACCGCTGGCTGCTGGTGACCCGATACACGCGCCCCTGACCGGCCATAGCCAGCAAGACGCGGCCCGCGCCGTCGAGCGCCATGTCG
>CAZJCX010000023.1:16211-18840 GCA_964544425.1 uncultured Verrucomicrobiota bacterium | reverse complement strand
TCCTTGTCCCGCGTCGCCCACTTGTCCACCCGCCCGTCGGCGTGCCGGACGTACAACGCACCCGCCAGCACGTTTCCCAGCCGCGCTTCCCACACCATCGGAGTTGGGCGCGCCGGCTCTGCGCCAGTCGGACTGCGGTTCTCCGGCGCGGCGGGTTCTGGTTCGGGTGAACCCGTCGGCCGCAACGGCGTGGCGGGCGCGCGGGGCCGCCGGACTTTCTGTTTGTTGACGCCGATGAACAACTGTTCCCCGATCGAATGCACTTCCTCCTCCTCGAATTGATGCAGCACCGCGCCGTCATTCCGGCCCGTGATCCGGTAAAGCTGACCGCGATCACTGCCACCGGCCAGCAAGGCGCCGGTACTGTCGAACGCCAGACACAGCATGTTGGAGTCTTCGGCATGGAACCATTCCTCCGAAATGCCGTCGGGTGTGATCCGATACACTTTTCCCTCCGGCCCCGTGCCGGCAAACAGATTACCGGCGGCGTCGAACACCAACGCCCACACGTACGCAGCGGGCAACTGACAGAAGACTTCCCCGTTCTCGCGAAAGATTTTTCCCTCCGGGATCGTCGCCGCCACCAATTTGCCGGCCGCGTCCTGCGCCAAAGCCGTGACGGCCACCGCGTCCGTCGCGAACAACCGCACCGGCTTGCGGTCCGCCCCGATGACATGCACTTCCGCCGGACCGGACGTGCCGATGTAAATCTTCCCCGCGGCACCGCTCGTCGAACACCAAATCTGTTTCGCGATCTCCCCGGCCTTTTCGCTACCGTACCCCGGCAACAGTTCCCCGTCGCTGGACACACTCAGGTTCTGCCATTTCCCCCGCAGAAACGCTTCCGCCGTGTTGATCTCCCATCGCTCGGTTCGAACCGCATGGGCGGCGGGCAGGAGGCAGAGGGACGCAAGCAGAACGGCGAGCCAGACGTGTTTCATGATTATTCCTGTCGAATTGGGATCCGGGCGGCGGCCCGGCCGGTGAGGACCCAGTTGGTGGGGACAACGATTTGTTGCACATCGGCGGCTCCGCTGATGTCGGTGCTGCTCGCGTCGTCCAACACGCCGAGCGCACTGGGCGGGAGGTTCTTCAGCAACTGGCCCCGGTAGCGCAATCCTTGGCCGGGCTGACGGACGAGGACGACGAGGTCCGTCTGCCGATGTTGTTTTTCCAACGCCGCCAAATAGTCCGCCAGATCATCGGGTGGCGCGATATCCGCCGGAGCCTGCGCGCCGGCCAGCACCGTGACTTGCAACACGCGGAGTGAATCGAGCGCCACCGGCACGGGCACCGGGACGGTGAGCGTGGTCTCCGGCTGGCCGAACGGCCGCACCGTGATTTGCAGCGGCACCGCCGTCCCCCGCTCCGCTTCCGAGCGGGCAAAGAACGCACTCTTGATTTCCGCCGTGTGCCGGGCTTGGATCGAATCCACGTTCACCGCGATCCGCCGCACGCCGGGATCCCCGAACGGCGACTGAAACAACGCCACCACCGGGCGCCACGACCACGGATTCGCGAGGCCGCCGACCGGGTTGTGGAATGTATTGGCGACTTTCACCGTCCGCAGCGCCGTCTCCGCTTCGAGTTCCACGCGCACCATCGTGTCCTCCGACGACCCGGTCGCGCTGCTCACGGTTTCCAGCAACGCCACCTGCACGAACAACGGACTGAGCAGCCGGTTCTGGATCACTTCCATCGCATACGTCTCCTGGTGCGCCGTCGTCCGATTCGCCACGGTGACGGTCACCGGAATCATCGGCGCCGTCGCCTGCGTGTCCACCACAATGCAACTCTGCCAATCGCCGATCATCGCCCCGGTCGGCCCGCGCGCGGACGCCAGTTTGAACGAGCGCATCACGCTCGACATGACGGTGTGCACCTCCGCTTCCACCGCCGGCGCGCGCACTTGACCACCCAGAAAGAACGGATGACCGAACGCCAACACCCGGTCGCCGTCCACATGCGTCACCGTGCCAACACCGACGGCATTGAAGTCGCCGCGAATCAACTCCACGCCCACCCCGCCGCCTGCCACGAGTTTGCCGGGCACCCGCGGCTCCTTGGCGGCACCACCGGTTCCCGCCGCGACGGGCAGCAACCCCAGTTTCTCGAACTCGTCCGCAAACACCGCGAGCGTGCGCGAACTGAATCCGGCCACCGCCAAGGGCGTGAGCAGCGGTTTGATCCCGGCGACCGTCGCTTCGTGGAGCCGGTGCGCCGGCGCGACGGTGGCAGTGGTCGGCGAAGCGGGCCGCTGGATTTCAGCGAGCATGTTCTGAATGGGTGTCACGCCGGCGAGCGGTTCGTTCTCAAATGCCCACCCGTACGCGAGCGCCCCGATCAGCTTGTCCTCGATGTAAATCGGGCTGCCGCTCATCCCGGCAATGACCTTGTGTTGTTCGAGGTTCGCGCCGCTCATCCGAATCAGGATCATGTCCTGTTTCGGAAACGCATTTTGCATAACGCCGAGCACCTCGACCGCGAACCGTTCCGGCGCCGTGCCCTTGAACACGGACAGGCCGTAGCCTTTCATCCCGCTGCGCAGTTCGTCGGGCCGCAGCGTCTCGACCGCGCGCGCCACGGTCGCGCACAACAGGATTGCCGCGAGAAGTTTTTTCATGCTAAG
>CAZJCX010000023.1:14654-16201 GCA_964544425.1 uncultured Verrucomicrobiota bacterium | reverse complement strand
CGGTGAAACGCAAAGAACCCTCCGCGCCCCGGCCGCCGCCGAAAACCGAGGAACCGCCCGCCGAACCGTGGCGCTGGTGTCCGCGGTGCGGTCACGAGTTGCACAACCATCGCTGCAAGCTCACCTGTCCACGCTGCCAGTATTTCATGAGCTGCTCGGATTTTGATTGAGCGTCACGGCAACCGCTCACGCCTCTTCGAGGAGCTTCTTCAACTCTTCCGCTTCGCCCTGCGACTCGGAGGCTTGCTCTTCGAGCAGCAATTTGAGCTGCAGATCACCGAGTTCATCCGCCTGCTGGGCGCGTTGCGAGAAGCGCGTCACGACATCGGTCTCGTATTCAAGCGCCTTCTTCAGAATCGCCACGGCGTTCGTCAGGCCGGTGACTTCGGGAATCCGGCTGGTCGGCACCCCGCCGAGCGACGAGATTTTCTCGGCCAACGCCGAGGCGTGCGTCAACTCCTCTTCGGCCTGACCTTTCAGCCAGCCCTTCAGATAGCCGCGCCGGTAGCCGCGAATCGTGAACGAGCACTGCAAATAGAAATTAAACGCCAAATACTCCTTCTCCAAGTCCGCCTGCAACAACTGCACCATCTTTTGCTTGTCCATACCGGCATCTCCTTATTGTGATTAGGCGGCGAAGCTAGCGCAACTCCCCGCCCCTGTCAGCCGCAAACTACCGGCTCGCCTGAATCAGTTGCGCCAACTTCTGCTGCGCCTGACCGGAATCAATCAACTGCGCCGCGCGCCGCCAGCCGTGCAGAAAATCGTCCGCTTTCTCCGTGATGACCAACGCCGCCGCCGCGTTGAGCAGGACAATGTCCCGGCAGGGGCCGCGGTCTTTGCCGGCAAGAATGTGGCGGATCATGTCCGCGCACCGCGTGGGATCGCCGCCCGCCAACTCGGCCAGCGTGACCTCCATCACGCGCGCTTCCGTGTGCGGCGCGTGGTAGTCGCGCTCGGTGATTTCGATGTGCCCGCCCCACAACTCCGCAACCGTGTTGATGCCCATCGTCGAAAATTCATCCAAGCCATCGCCATGCACGACCATCGCCCGTTTCAAGCCGAGTAATTTCAGCACTTCGGCGTACTTGCCGACCAGCGCCCGATCGAACAGGCCGACAATCTGGTGGGTGGGCCGGGCGGGATTGACGAGCGGGCCGAGGATGTTGAAGACGGTGCGCTGCTTGCGTTCGGCCAGTTGTTTACGGACCGGCGCGACCGCCTTGAACGCCGGGTGGTACGCGGGCGCGAAGAAGAACGTGACCCCGATCTCCTCCAGACAGCGGCGGGCCGCGGCCGGCGGTAATTCGATGTTCACGCCGAGCGCGGTCAACACATCCGCGCTGCCGGACTTGCTCGTGATGGCGCGGTTGCCGTGTTTGGCGACGGCCACCCCGGCGGCGGCCACCACAAACATCACGCAGGTGGAGATGTTGAACGTGTGCGCCATGTCCGCCCCCGTCCCGCACACGTCGAGCACCACGCCGCCGTGCCGCGCCGGATCAATCTGCGGATCCACCGCGCGGGCGCGCAACTCCTGCGCAAAC
>CAZJCX010000023.1:10350-14644 GCA_964544425.1 uncultured Verrucomicrobiota bacterium | reverse complement strand
ATCTCCTCCGCCGTCTCGCCTTTACGCGCCAGCGCCGTCAGAAACTCCGCCTTGGCGTCGTCCGATTCCTCGCTGGCGAGCAACGCCGCCAGCGCCGCCGTCACTTCCGCGCGATCGAGATGTTGTCCCGCCGCGACTTTCTCCCGCAAGTTTGCTAAGGTGTTCACGCGGCGAATCGTAGCAGAGGAAATATGAAAACGGCAATCCAACGGTTTATGATTCCCCTAGCCATCGGCCTGATTTGCGGCGCGGCCATCGCGCTCGTCGCGATTCCGCGCCCGCCACCTGCACCGATAGTTGCGCCCCCGCCCGAAACCAAGCCGGTCGCCCGCGATGATGTCGCCTTGCTGAAGACCTTGCTCGCCGAACGCGATACGGCGAACGCCCAGTTGCGGGCGGAAATCGCCCGCCTCAAGGAAGCGCCCGCGCCCCGCGCCGCGGCGGCGGAGCCCACGCTGTCCCCCACCCCGACCAGCCCGGCCACCAACTCGTGGCTCGACCGCATCCGCGTGGAAGATCCCGAGCGCTACCGGCAGATTCAAGCGGCGCGGGAACAACGCCGCCAGGCGGTGGAGCAATGGTTCAACAACCAATTCGACCGGCTCGATCAACGATTGCAGGCCGCGGCGACCCAGGAAGAAGGTGATCTGGTCACGCAGATCGCGGAGGCGTTGCAACACATCGAGGAACTCGGCCAGCGCTGGCAAGCCGTCCGTGCTCTGCCGGACGAAGAGCGCCGCGCCGCCGCCGCGGAGCTCGGCACCGAAACCCGCGAGGCGTACCGGACGTTGAGTGAGTTGCGGACGCAAGACCGGCAATTCCAACTGCAACAACTCGCTCAGCAAATCGGCTACCGCGATGCGCGCAGCGCCGGTCAGTTTGTGGACTCCGTCACCAGCATCATCAAGGAAACCGAAGTCAACCCGCTGCGCGGGATGGGCGGAGGCGGCGGACGCGGCAATTTTTCCCCGCAACCGTGAGTCAGTGGCCGGCGTCGAAATCTCAATGAAACCATGGACACTGTTGTTCCTGATGACAGCTTTTTCCGTCGGCGCGACGGAGGAAAAAGCGTGGACCCCCTTGCACACCGCCGCCGACAAAGGCGATCTGAAGGTGATCCGACAGTTGGTGAAAGCCCGCCCGGCCTTGGTGAATCTCACCGACCCCGACAATCACTCGCCGCTCCACGTCGCCGCCAGCAGCGGTCAACGCCGGGCGGTGGAGATGTTGCTCGCGGTCGGGGCGAACTTGGAGGCGCGCGACAAGTGCGGTTGGACGCCCTTGCACACCGCCGCCGCGCGCAATGACCGGAGCGTCGTGGAATTCTTGGTGCAGCACGGCGCGCAACTCAACGCCACTGACAGTCGCGGTCAAACCGCCCTCCGCCACGCCACAAAACGCGGCTACGCGGACCTGGCCGAGTGGCTCCGCGCGCAAGGCGCGACGGAATGAAAAACAAAAAGGGCGACCCACCAGGGTCGCCCTGAAATGGTTTCCCGCGCGTTACGAAGCGCTGGCGACGGGGTCAATGTTGACGCGCCGGCCTTGCTTGTCGAATCGCACCTGACCATCGGTGAGCGCAAACAAGCTCCAGTCCCGACCGATGCCGACGTTGCTGCCCGCGACGAACCGGGCGCCGCGCTGGCGAATAATGATGCTGCCGGCGGTGACAAGTTCGCCGCCAAACGCTTTCACGCCAAGCCGTTTGCTGACGCTGTCGCGACCGTTGCGAACGCTGCCCTGTCCCTTTTTATGTGCCATGACGAAATCTCCTGTTACGCCGCGACGATCTCTTTGATCTTGAGCACCGTGTGATGGGCGCGCACGCCCCGCTTGCGGTGATAGCCCTTGCGACGGCGAAATTTGAAGGCGATCACCTTGTCGGCCTTCAAATCCGGCTCGACCACTTCCGCGGTGACTTTTGCGCCTTTCACCATCGGGCGGCCGATGGTGACCTTCTCGCCATCGGCGACCAACAACACGTCCGGCAAGGCGATTTCCTTGCCCTGCTGACCGTCGAGCAATTCGACTTTCACAACGTCCCCGGCTTGGACGCGATATTGTTTGCCGCCGGTTTGAATGACTGCGTACATGCTAAATTACCTCAATTCCTCTCGCAAAGGCCGGGCACCGTAGCGGAAGCACCGGGGAGCGTCAATGCCAAACTGCGCGGTTTTTGAGTTGCAGTCCGGTCGTGGAATGTCCACCATCCGCGGGCTGTTCACAGAGGAGAACCAACGATATGCGTAATTTCATCACACTTTGCGGCGCGGCGGTCCTGCTGGCGGAAACGGCGGGCGCCCAAGGGCGGTTGCCGGCGCGGGCCGGGACGGAAACTTTCCCCGCAACGGCCACGGTTTCAATTGAGTCGGGCGGCGACACAAATTGTGTCGTCCTCCTCACCGGCACGGGCGTGTTCCGCCGTGGCGACGCGACGGGGCCGACGACGAATCGCGTCATCGCCACGGAGATCGTCTCACTCAATCTGACCGGCGCGGTCGCCGGCCTCGGGGAGGTTACCTTGCAGGCCGGCTCGAATCTCGTCGGCATCGCCAGCACCGGCCAGATCACTTCCACCAACAACCTCTTCCCGGCCGAAAGCGCGTTCGATGTCTTTGTCGTGCTCGGCTTGCCGGGGAACTCCAATTTTGTGAACACCACCGCGCTCCGCCTCACCAACAGCATCACCGCCTCCCCGGCCATCGGCCAGACCTACACGAACGTCGGCCCGGTGGATTTGGCATTGACGGACGACACAAATACCGTCGTGGGCAGCCTGATCCGGTTCGCCCTCACCCCGGCGTCGCGCGGCTCCACCCGCCATCTCGGCATCTCCGCCAGCGTGACCGGCACAAACGACCTCGGTATTCTCACTCTGGCAACGTGCCCCACCACCACGGGCGTCGCCGTCGCCTCCTTGCGCGGACAATTTTTCAGCGGCCCGCTCACGCCGAATGCCGGCTGCGATGAAGCCTTCGACACCAACATCCTGTTCGCCGCCAAATGGAACACCAACGTCCGCGCCCCCGATTGGCGCGGCTTCCATACCGGCCGCTTCATCCTGTTTCGCATCAGCCCGGCCGGCAAAACCAACCTCGTCGGTTTTGGCAGCATGGATGGCAGCAATGGCGTCGGCACCCGCCGCGCGCCGTTGGAGCTGGACGCGGAGGACTGCGATTCCTGCTACCGGTTCGAAGGCAAACTCAAAGGCCGGATCATCGAACGCGGTCCGCTCGCCAGCGCCCGCCTCGAAGCGACATATGCCGGTGAGCATCTCGATGGCAATGGCGACCCGGTGAGCTGCTGCCCCCCGCCCGCCACTCCCCCACAAGGAGAGTTCCGCCTGACCTTGGACGGCGTCGCCGTGACCCGTTGCCCCTGAGCAAGACAACCATCCCCGCGCCAATCGCTGAGATCACCGAGGATTTCAAGAAGTCGTCACAGGCTCGGATGTCACGGAATCGTGAAACTGGCGTCCGGTGCGGACCACTCGGATGCAAAAGCCTCACTGCACACGCAGATGGAATTGGAGGCGGGTGTCGGAATCGAACCGACTCATAGAGGTTTTGCAGACCTCCGCCTTCCCACTTGGCAAACCCGCCCACGCCAGGCGGCGGAAGCTAGCATAAGGGGGGCTGCCGACTAAAGGGAAAAATTTGGCGCGACGCTGGGCGGGGGCGTTGGTAGCATCACAGCTTGTGATTCGGATCGGGTGCTGCGGGTTTGCTCTGGCTCAGGAAAAATACTTCCCCAGCTTCAACTGTGTGGAGGTGGATTCGTCTTTTTACAATCTGCCCAAGCTCGAAACCGTCGCGCGGTGGCGGGCAATGGCGCCCCCAGACTTCGTCTTCACGCTGAAGGCGTGGCAGGTGATCACGCACCGAGCCTCCAGCCCAACCTACCGGCGGACACGGTTGGATGAGCGGGACCGGGAGCACTGCGGTGATTTCGGTTTCAATCCGACCGTACGCTGGGCGTGGGATGAGACGTTCGCTGTGGCGCAGGCGTTGCGGGCGGTGGTGGTGGTGTTTCAGTGTCCGGCCAATTTTCGGCCGACACCGGTGAATGTGGCGCGGGTACAGCGGTTTTTCGAGAAGGCCAAACGCGGCCGGTTGCGGATGGGGTGGGAGCCGCGCGGTGAGTGGGACGCGGCGCTGGTGGCGAAGCTGTGCCGCGATTTGGATCTGATTCACGTGGTGGATCCGCTCGTCAATGAATCCGAGCCATCTGGACCGGTCCGCTATTATCGGGTGCAAGGCAGACAGCGCCACCTGACCGGGCCGGACTGGTCGCG
>CAZJCX010000023.1:0-10278 GCA_964544425.1 uncultured Verrucomicrobiota bacterium | reverse complement strand
CCGGCGCGCGGTGGACGCGCAGCGGTTCAAAGATTTGATTTCTGAATGACGACTTGCGGCAGGTACGACCGCAGGCCATCTGGCGTCGCGTGGGTAATTTGGATGGAGATGCTGGCGAACGTCTTGTCCGTCATCGGCGTGTGGAAGCGCACCAAGTCATGCGACGCCAGGGTCATGGCCGCCGTTTGTTCGACGTGAACCGGCCGGTCGCGTTGATCCTGAAACGTACACGTGACCACGCATTGGGTAATCGGGTTGGCGCTGACATTGCGCAGCCAACCGTTGAGCGCGCGGCGGGACTTGGCGCCGTCGCTGACGGAGATCAGTTTGACATCGGCCAATTCGATGGTTTTGTCGAGCAAGAGCGGCACATACAACTCCAGAAAGCTTCCGTGCACGACGATCCGCGCGTCATCACCGGGCTGTTGCAGCCAGCCCGAAACCCAGACGTCTTCGCCTTCAACTTCCACGCTACTGACCGTCAGGACGTTTTGCGCGGGCAATCCGCGCCACTGATGGGTATCAGGATCACGCCCCGGCGCGAACGTCACCACGCGCGCCAAGTGACCAGGTTTGAATGCAGGGATGCGCGAGGGGCCGCGGGCGAGCGCCGCCAACTGCAACACTTCTTCCGGCGATCGTTCCACGGCGGGCACACCGACGGGCGCCGTCACCTTGTCGCGCACTTTCAACGCCCACAAAATCGCCAACAAGCCGAGAATGAGCGTCACGAGCAAGATTTGAACATCTTTGCGCCCACCTAAACCCCGTTCGATATGGGTCGTCATCCGTCGCCTCTCCACCGCCATCAGACCACAGCCAGGCGCGTTCGGCAATCCTTTACTCCGGCTCGCCGAATTCGCGCGCCGTGAACACCTGCAACCGTGTCCCCACCTCGTGCCACGCGGCGGACGGCAAACCGGCTTTCTCGCACGCCGCCGCCAACGTCTGCTCCGCGTTCCAACCGCGCTCCCGTGCCACCTTCGGCAGCAACAATCCCCGGCGGCCAACGCGCTCCACGATGATGCCGTGCCGCCGCGGATCGAACTGCGTCACGTCCGGCAACTCGACCGGCGGCGCCAACACTGAAATGCTCACCCGCAACTCCGGCGCCTCCGCCGCTGTTACTGGCGCAAACCGCGAATCCTCGCGCGCCGCCGCCTGCGCCGCGCGCATCACATTTTCCCACAGCGGCCGGTCATGTGCCAAGTGCCCGATGCACCCGCGCAACTCGCCGCGCTGTTCCAATGTCACGAATGCCGCGGCCGGCGCGGACAGCCCGGGCGTCAACTCCCCGGCGGCCGGTACAGGCGCGGCGTGCGTGATCGCCGCGCGTGCCCACCGCAGCAACGTCTGCTGATCCGCTGTCGTCAACTCCACCACGGCTTACTCCGCGTTAAAGAAATCTGCGGGCGCCAAGACGCCCGGATCAAAATAGAATTCCGCCGCGTCGAGCGGGACCTGATCGCGCCGCAACGGATAGAACTTGCCGGTGGCGGACGCGCAGACCTCACCGGCCCCGTTCACCGCCTCGCCCGCTGCGTATGCCAACACCCGATCCGTCTTCACCAGATGGGCGGACAACCGGTAGGGTTCACCCACCGCCATCTTCTTCACCCAGCGAATGTTCATCTCGACCGACAGATGAAACTTACGGGTCGCAAACGCCGCCGCCCAAAACATGATTTCATCGAGTGTCGCCGCCACGACGCCGCCATGAACGATACCCGTGTACCCGGCATGTTCCGCGCGCGGCGTGTAATCCGACCGGATGGCGTCGCCTTCAAACCGAAACCGCAGCCGCAACCCCGCCGGATTCTCCGCCCCGCAGACGAAGCAACTTCGCGTATAAGGCAAATGCACCGCCGTCATGACCCGCACCATACCGCCGCCCCCGGTACGCCACAAGCCAGCATTCGGACATCTGTAGCGGCGGTCTATGGCAGCCGCTGTAGTTGACCTCGCAGCAACGGCGGTCATCGTCCGCCGCTACAGTCAGTTAGTTGCCGGCCGGCGCGGCGACCAATTCCTTGATCAACGTCTGCACCGTCGCGGCGGGCAGCGTGAAATAGAGCGCTGGGTCACTCCAAGCCGCTTCGTTACCGGCAAGGGCAAGTGTGTAGCTCTTGTCACCGGCGGTGACGACAAACGTGTGGGTAGGTTGATCCAGCGCGGCTGGCTTGGCGGGGAGAAACTCCGCGGCATCGAGTTGCGCGAGAATGTCCACCACCACCGCCACGTCGTCCGCATTCAACGCGCCCTGCGCGGGTTCGACCAAGCGCCACGGGCCGGCTGCCTCGCGTTCGACGATCAACCGGCCGGTGGGGCGCTGAATTTCCAACTTCGTAATCGCAGCGGCGGCGATCTCCGCCACGCGCCGGGAGCGAACCGCGCCAGAATCCGCCGGCAACCACTCCCACACATTCGTCGCGACACCGTAAATAAACGGCTCCGTCTCGCGCTTCGCGTAACAGGCGGCTGCGCCCGATTCCGGCGCGCTAAGAAGCAGATGCCCCAGCGAATTGGTCCCGGCACCCTGCAACCTGACAATCGCGGCGGGCACGGCCAGACCAAATTTTTCCAAGTCGGTCGCAACATCGGCCGCGAACTGCTCCACGCGCAACCCGCGCAGATTCATCAGCAGGAGATCCACCCGATCGGTCGCGGCCGCTTTGGTGATGGGGCTGGTGATCTGCCACGCGTCGTTGGTGCGCACGAGCGTCAGCCGGTCGGCGCCGCGTTGGACCTCAATGGACTGCACGTCCTCATCCCGGAAGGCCAACACTTGCCGGTCGCGCAGATCGGCGACGGCCACGTCGGATTTTTGGATCGCGGCGGCATCGAGCGTAAAAATCGCGTCGGCGTTCTTTAGTTTGGCGTGGACGACATTCGGCTGGTTGGTCAGGGGCGCGCTGACCAGCAACGTGAGCACCCCTTCCGTCCCCGTGCGGCTGATGGTGATCTCGCGCGCGGGTTCGCCCAGCCGGTACGTGTGCACGTCCTTGGGGTCGTCGCTGACAAACTCCTGCACGCGCAACGCCGCCAAGCTGCTCAACAAATCACTGACGCGACCCTGATCCGCCCGCGTAGCAAGCGGCCGCACGAAACTCCACAACGCCGGCCCGTTACCGGTCGAGCCGCGCGCCAACTCCGCAACGCGCTCGGCATTCTTCAACTCCAACCGGCTGGCCAGCGCCGGGTCGAAATCCAAGACCACCCGGTCGCGCAAATCCGTGACGGTGCGTTGCAGCCGGCTGACCAGATACGATTCCGCGATCAACACCTCCGCCTGCCCGGCCACCTGCACGTAGACCGAATTTTTCGTGGGTGTTTCGCTGCCGACCAACAATGTGACCGGCCCGCGCGGCGCGGTGAGGGTGAGTTGGAGGCGCGGCTCCGTCAGCCCCAACTCGGCCAAGTCCAGCCCGGCCAAATCGGCGGGCGTGAGCGTGCGCGTTTTTTCGGCGAACTCGACGCCGTCGAGGATGGAGTTGATCGCGCCCGTGTCGGCCCGGTACTCGAGCGGCTGTTTGATCTGCCAGCGGTCACCGGATTTTTCCGCGACGATGGTGACGTTGCTCTGCACCAACTCCAGCCGTGTGATGCTGCTCGAATCGAAATCCAGGATGCGGCGGCTGCGTTCCCGGCGCTTCTCCGTGGTCGTGCCTTTCTGATAATCCAGCAGCACCACGCCGCCGACCACCAGCGCGATCACCGCCAAAATCAATGTCGTCCGAGTTTTCATTTCCGGCGGCGCGCCCAGACGGTCAACCCGATGATCGCGACCAGCAACGGCATTCCGCCGACCGTCAGGAAATACACGGCGCGCGTCTGGTTCGGCGTCATGCTCAAGCTGAACTCCTGCGGCAGCTTGGGCGCGACGGCCAGCAACTGTTCGCGCTGCAGCAGCCAGTTCAACGCGTTCATGAAAAAGTCGAGATTACCGGGCGCGCCCGGCAAGGTGCTGTTGTCCACAAACGCGGCCGTGCCCACCACCACCAAGCGCGTCGCGCCGAGTGTCAGGTCCACACCCGCTGGCCGGCTTGTCTCCACCGCGACCGCCAGCGGCAACGGACCGCGCTCGTCGGCCCCGGCATTGAACTCGATCGCCTCCGGATCCGGGTTCGTCTCCGCCCAAAATGCCGGCGGAGTTCGCACCAATTCCGTGACCTGCGGCGCGTCGGGCGTGGCGGTCGGACCAGCCCGTGCGAGCCGCCGCACCGTCCGCGCATATGGGAAAATCGTGTTCACGCGCTCCAATTTGGCCACGACGGGATGGGCGCCGTACTCCGCGCCAATCGCTTCGACCAACATCAGTTCTGTTCCCAGCAGCCGGCCGCCGCTGGCGACGACGAGATCGTCGCCCACTTGGACGCCCCATTCTTCGAGCAGCGGTTTGAGGCCGACCTCTTTGCGTGCGTCGAGCAACAACAACACGCGACCGCGGTTTTTCAAATACTTGTCCAACTCCGCCACCTCGCCCTTGCTGAACGGCGTGCGCGGCCCGGCAATGATCAACGCCGCGGCCTCCGCCGGCAGGCTCTGCTGTTCGAGCAGGTTCCACGATTCGATGACGATGTTGTCGCGTTTGATGTATTGCGCGAGGGTGGAATAGCCGGTCTGCCGGTCGAAGTCTTGCGGGTTGCGCTCGCCATGGCCGGTCAGGAAATACACTTTCGGCGGCGTCCCGCCGGTGACGTTCTGGATTGCCGCGAGAAATTCGCCCTCGCCCTTGAACGCCTTGACGCGCTGGCTGCCGCCCCCCATCGGCCCCAAGCCGGTGCTCTCCAACTCCACCATCTCGTCGAGCCGCACGTACTTGTGCCGGTCACCGGCAGAGAAGATCACCACGTCCGGCGAATCGAGGTTGAATTTTTCGACGAGCGCCCGCGCCCGCGCGAGGTCGCGTTGCGGGTCCACATATTCGACGCGGAGTTTGTCGCCGCCGTGGGTTTGGAACTCCCGCAGCAGGTCGCGCACGTCTTGGAGCACTTTCTGGATGTACTCCACTTCGGAAGCGGCCGGGATGAACACCACCACATCGAGCGGCTGCGGCAACGCGGCCAGCGCCTGCTTCGTCTTGTCGGCCAATTGATAGTAGCGCGACTGCGTCCAATCGAAGCGATGATGATGCCGGGCCGCCAGCCAGTTCACCATGCCGAACAGCGCCACCGCGATGAGGATCTGCGCGACCACGTTCGCGCTGATAGCGAGGCGCCGCTTGCGAATGCTGGGGATGGATTGCTCGTCCGCCATCGCTTCACCTCCACTTGCGCGACTCGACCGCGCGCATCGTGACGAACAGCACCAGCGCTGTCCCCGTCACATACAACACCACCGGCCGCACATCCACCAAGCCACGCGAAAAATCTTCCATATGTTCAAAGGCCGACGCCGCGCGGACAATCTCCCCGGCCACCCCGCCTTGGAACAGGAACCCCAGCCAGTTCAGCACAATCAGCAACAGAAAAATCACCGCAAACGACATCAACGCCGCCGCCACTTGGTTCTTGGTCAGCGACGACGTCAGCAACCCGATGGCGATGAGGAATTGACCGATCAGCAACACCCCCAAGTACCCCGCCAAAATCGGCCCCAAATCCAACGGTGCGCCGCCCGAAAACTTTTGCAAAATCAGCACGTAAAACCCGGTCAGCGACCACATCAACGCATACAGCGCAAACGCCCCCAGCCATTTCGCCGTGACCACTTCCGCCTCCGTCACCGGGGCCGTCATCAACATCTCCACCGTCCCGGCGCGTTTCTCCTCGGCCAACAACCGCATCGTGATCATCGGAATCACCACCAGCGACGGCAGCCAGAACATCTGAAACAGAATCTTCATCGCCGTCAACTGCGTCGGCCCCCGGTTCAAGTACCCCACCACCACCGCAAACGTCACCCCCATCACGATCAGAAAAAACATCACCACGACATACCCCAAGATCGAGGCGAAATACGCCCCCAACTCGCGCCGCAACAATGCCGGGATGTTCCTCATCGAATCCTCAATCGAATCCTCACCGCAACCGCTGCCGCTGATCGCGCCGGTCCTCCTCCGCCTCGTCCTCCTCGCGCGTGATCTGCACAAAAATATCTTCCAACGTCGTCCGCCCCCGCGTCAGTTCCCGCAAATCCCACCGCTCCGCCACGACCGCCCGGTAGATCGCCTCGCGCACGTCCGCCCCACCCTCGGCTTGCACCGTCAACCGCGCCACCCCGTCGCTGCCCGACTCCGCCAGCACGTCGCTCACCCCGGCCACGGCGCGCAACGCCGCGGTCGCGGCCTCGACCGGTGCCCGCACCTCGACCCGCACCGCGCTGCCCGCATTCAACGTCTTTAACAAATTCTCCGGCGCGTCCGACGCCAAAATCTTCCCGCGATGAATGATCAGGACCCGGTTGCACGTCATCTCCACTTCCGGGAGGATGTGAGTCGAAATCAAAATCGTGTGCCGTTTCCCCAAATCCTTGATCAACTGCCGCACCTGCCGGATTTGCACCGGATCCAACCCAATCGTTGGCTCATCGAGAATCAACAGGTCCGGGTCGCCCAGCAACGCATCCGCCAATCCCACCCGCTGCCGGTAGCCTTTCGAGAGTTGGCCGATCACCCGCCGCCGCACATCCGTGATGCCGGTCATCTCCATGCAATCGTCAATCCGCTCCTGGCGCTGCGCCCGCCGCACATCTTTCAACTTGGCGCGAAACTTCAAATACTCGCAGACGCGCATGTCCTCGTAGAGCGGATTGTTTTCCGGCATGTACCCAATGTGGCGGCGCACCGCCAGGGAATCTGTGAACACATCCAACCCGGCCACCTCCACCCGCCCCGCGCTGGCCGGTATGAAACCGGTCAAGATGCGCATCGTCGTGCTTTTCCCCGCGCCGTTCGGCCCGAGAAAGCCGACGATCTCCCCGCGTTTCACCGCGAAGGACACGTCGTGCAACGCCGTGACTCCCGCGTAGCGCTTCGTCAGCCCTTCGACTTTGATCATGGAATCCATGCCGAGAATGCCCGCTTCACATCCTCCTCGCGGGCGACGCTTTCTAGCACAGCCGCTTGGATGTTGGCAAGCCGCTCTGCGTTCAAACCGGGGCGAGCCGCCGGGACGGCGGCAAGCCGCAGAGTAAAAATGGAGCCGATGGTCGGGTTCGAACCGACGACCTACGGTTTACGAAACCGTTGCTCTACCAGCTGAGCTACATCGGCTTGGCGGAACGACAACGTGACCTATACCAGCGCGCTAAACGCTTGGCAAGCCGCTTGTCTCGCGCCCGCGCCGCAACGTCACGATCTTCTTGGGGCCGACTTTCACGGGCGATTTGACCGGCTTCGCGTTCCCGCCGACAAAGTCCGTCTGCGACCACGTACCGGCCGAGAGCGTGACCGGCTGCGGTTTGGCGCTCGGATTGAAAATCCGGCAGACCCACTGGTCGCCATCCCGGTATTGCGCGGAGAGAACGACATCGCCCGTGACGGCCGGTAGTTCGCCGGGCCGCATGCGCGTTTTTGTCTCTTTCAAATCCTGCGTGTCGAGATACACACTGCGCACCGGCGCGGCGATGGATTGCGCGACGCGGTAGAGTTCGCTTGCCGGCACGGGACCGGCAAACGGCATCAATGCCAGCTTGATTGTGTGGCTGCCCTGGATTTGACCGCCCTCGTTGCCATCGGTGAACACGGCCTTGCGGAACGCGCGCAGCAGCGTCACGCACAAGGGCCGGTCGGTCTGGTCGAGCACGGCGCTTTCGTATTGGCCGGGCGCGAGCAGCGCGATGCCGGTCTTGCCGTCCTCGATGGCGACCCAGTTTTGTTGCGGCGTCATCTCCACCGCCAACTCGCGCCGCGTGTAGTTGTCCGCCGGTAAGCCAATCTTCCGCTCGATGGCGTCGAACGCGGTGTCTGCCCAGTAGGTCTGCGCCTTGTCGAATCGCGTCGGGCAGAGCAACCGCAGCCGGTGGTCGCGGATCGTGTTGTGAACCGTCGTGTCCACCTCGACGTGCCGGGCGCCCTTCCGCAGCGTGACGCGATGTTCCACGACCAGCGGCACGAGGTCGGCGCTGCGTTTCATGTTCTTGAAATCGAAATCACGCGGCACGAGCCACTCCACGCGCAGGTGCAACCGCGCAAGCAACGGCCCGTTCTCCGTCAGCCCGAATGTCACTTTCCCGCCCGTTGAGAGAAACCCGGCATCCTGCGTCGGCACGCCGTGAAACCAACCGTCGCCAATGTCCGCGCTGTCTTCCAGCGCCAGAAACCCGGCAAACACCCGTCCGGTCGTCAGGTCGGTCAGCCGCAACGTGCCATCGCCGGTCGCCTGCACTTTGAGGAACTCGTTACGCAACGTGTCGCGATCCACGCCAATCGCCCCGGCCTGCGGAATTCGCGTCGGGCCGGTCGCGCGTTTCAGGACGAAGTTCTGCTGCTGCCCGGCTGCGATGCTCGTGTCGAGCGCCAACCGGATGCCTTGCCGATTCTCGCCGGTCGGCATCTTGTCTGGTGGGACGACCCAATGAAACGTGGCAGGGATCACTTCGAGCAACTGATACGACACCTCCTGACCAGCCTCGTCCTCGATCCGCACCGATGGCTTCGATTCAAATCCGAAGAACTCATTGAACTGCGGCCAGCCGGTCGGCAACCGCACCACCACTTCGGGTCGGTGTTGTTCCGCGCCGCCCGCCGGCGCGAACACGCTCAAACCGAGATCGTTCTTCCCCACTTTACCGCGCAATACCGCCGCCGCCAAATGCCGGTGGGCGCGGTCGAGATGCACTTCGGCGATCTGCCGGGACTGATCGAACCGGTACGGCATCGCGTGGTGCGTCTCGTCGGGCGAACACCCGCAAATGCTGTCGTGCGGATGATTCCGCAGCAGATATTCCCACGCCAGTTCCAGCGCGGTGGCCGGGTACTCCAGACCGAGTTTCGCCTGCGCCACGGCGCACCACGGCTCCGCCCACAACGTCAAGATCGTCTCGCCGGCATGGTTCGCCCGCTTCAACGGAATCCGGCTGCTCGCCACGCCGGGAATCAGCCACCCCATCGTCTCCATCGAAGCCGACTCGCGCAGTTCACCGGTAAAGCGCGTCAACTCCGCCGGCAATTCCGCCTTCAGTTCCGCCATGTACTGATCGAGCGTCGAGACCCGCAACACTTCCTTACCGGCTCGCTTGTTGAATGCCGCGACAAAGTCCAACATCTCCGCGCGAAACTCGATGTGATCGCCGCCGTCAAAAAACATAAACGTTTCCGTCCCGTAAAACTTCCGGTAACGCTCAACCTGCTTCACCGCCGCGTCCACCAACTGTTTCACATCGGGACGGGCGGCGCGCTCCTGCGTGCGCGGCACTTCAAACTCAAAATCACAATAGCCGTTCGCCGGGAACCGATGTGCCACCACCCGCGAACCGTCCGCCCCCGCCCACTCAATCACCCCCGGCAACTGAAACGGCACACCGCGCCACAGAAACGCGTTGTCCATCCCAAGCTGCCGCAAGATTTGCGGCATCTGGCTGCAATGCCCGAAAATATCGCACAACCATCCCGCCCGGCTCGTCTGCCCCATCGCCTGTGCGCGGCTGATCCCCATCAGAAAATTGCGCACCACCGACTCGCCGCTCACCAGAAACTCATCCGGCAAATCGTACCACGGCCCGACGACGAATTTCCCCTCCGCGATCAACCGCCGCACCAGCTCGGTTTTCTCCGGCCGGATTTCCAGATAGTCCTCGACCGGGATGAACTGCCCGTCCATCTGATAATGCGCCAGCTTGCCGGACTCCAAGTGCGCGAACACCTCATCGAGCATCCGCACGAGTTTCTCCCGGTACTTCTGAAACGGCAAATACCACTCCCGATCCCAATGCGAACTGAAAACCAAATGTATTTTCTCGGTAATTTTCATGGCGGCGCGGACATTACCAACCCGCCGCCGTTTGTCCACAGCGGCAGCGCAACTGTAACCGTGACGCCAAGCCCGGTGGACCGAGCGTCCCCGCGGGGCCAAGCCGGCGCGCGGGGACGCTCCGCGCCACCGTCACGGGGAACTCTCTGCTTCCCGTCGTGTCTGACCGAGAGTATGACAACCAACTACCGGAGGTTCATGATGAAACACATCGCTCTCGTTGCTCTCCTTTTGCCCGGCATTCTTTCCGCCGCGATTACCGACGTCACCGTCTATCCCGACCGGGCACAGGTGACGCGCACCGTCGAATTCGATCTCAAACCCGGTGAGAACCGGCTGGAGATCGGCCCCTTGCCGGTGATCCTCG
>CAZJCX010000022.1:23847-24117 GCA_964544425.1 uncultured Verrucomicrobiota bacterium | reverse complement strand
GCATGAGTTGTTCATCATCACCGACGGCCAGGCGTTGCTGTGGGCGGAACTCACAGAGCCACCGGCCGCGCCGACCTTCATCGCACTGCTCGGCGCGGTGGCGCCGCAAAACGCCGCGCCCCTGAACGTCAGTCTGTTGCCCCCGGTGCTGCTCACAAACACCACGGCGCAGTTGACCGCGACCCTCACGCAGACCGGCCCCGCGCAGGAAACGACCGTCACGCTGTTTCTCAACGACCAGGAAATCGGCCGCCGCGCCGCCACCGGGAC
>CAZJCX010000022.1:23159-23817 GCA_964544425.1 uncultured Verrucomicrobiota bacterium | reverse complement strand
CGTTGCCGCCGCTGCCGCCCGGACTTCATGCCGGGCGGGTGGAGACACCGGCCGACCCGCTGGCGCTCGACAACGCGTTTCATTTTCTGCTGCGCGTGCGCGAGAAATTGCCGGTCCTGCTCGTGGGCAGTGAGGCCGACACGTTTTTCCTCGCGCGCGCGCTCAACCCCACCGGCGCCGTGTTCGACATCGCCCGCGTCGAGCCGGCCGACCTCGCGGCCGCGCCCTTGGCGGACATCGCCTGCCTGCTCTTCGCGAACGCGCTGCCGCTGCCCGGGCAGGCCTTGGTGGCGGTGGAGAAATTTGTCGAAGACGGCGGCACGCTGGTGGTGTTTCCCGGCGATCGCGCGACGGCGGCGGACTACGCCAGTTGGAAATGTCTGCCGGCGGTGCCGACCGGGGTGGAGGACATCGTCGAGCCAGCTCGCCGTCCCATTCGGCTCGTCAACCCGCGCGATCCGGTATTTGCGGATCTCAAGCAGCCGCCCGGCAGCGTCCCCGCGACGACGGTGCGGCGTAGTCTGACCGGGGTGGCGGCGGCGGAGACGCTCTTGAGCGTGGGAGACGCCGCGCCGTTGCTGGTGGCGCGGGCGTTTGGCAAAGGCCGGGTGTTGTTGTTCACGGTGGCGGCCGACCGAACGTGGAGTGATTTGCCGCT
>CAZJCX010000022.1:21353-23113 GCA_964544425.1 uncultured Verrucomicrobiota bacterium | reverse complement strand
CGTTCACCAGATTGTCCACGTCAGCGCCGGGCCGGCGGCGGAGAAAATATTCGAGTGGGGCGAGGACCCCGGGATCCAGCGGAACCCCGACCGGGCCATCAATGTGACGCGCGCGGAGTCGAACCTCACGCCGGTGGAGATGGGCGCCGCCCCGCTCTCGTCAGCACGCGTCGCGCGAGACGTGCCGGAGTTGTTGCGGCAAGTCCAACAGCACCGGCAAGGGCGGCCGATGGGGGAACTCTTGTTGTGGCTGGTGCTGGTTTTGGCGACGGTGGAACTGTTCTTCGCCAATCGCGCGGTGCGCGCGCCGCCGGGTCACGGCGCGGTGGAGGCTTCGCCGAAGATTTTGGGAAGTTCGGCGGCGAGGGCGGGAGCCAGTTGGGTGGCTTGGAGGGAGTAGGCGGAGGCGAGTTTGTCTTGGCCGTAGGTCTTGGCGAACACGGCGAGTATCAGGTACCGGCGGCCCTGGGTTGCGGGCGGTTCCGCGGTGGCCGATGTCTTGGCGTAGTGCTCGGCGAGTTTGAGGAGGGCGGCCGGGGTCAAGTCGCTCCAGCGGCCGGCGATTTCGCCGTAATCGGTGCGGTAGAAGATTTCGGTGTCGGAGGCGCGGTGGAGGTGGCCGAGGAGGGCGCCGCCGGTCTTGGTGCGGAGGTTGGCGGCGTCGTAGGGTTTGGCGGCGAAGTCGGTGGCGAGTTGAGCTTTGAATTGACGAAGGTAGTCGGCGGCGGTCTGGCGCTCGGTGATGATTTTTTTGCCGATGGCGGTGGAGACGGTGGGGGCGAATTGGGTGTAGCGATCTTGGAGGGCGCTGAAATCGTAGCGCTGGAGGAGCGGGTTGACTTCGGGTTCGAGGTCTTGGAGGAGTTTGGCTTCGGCGGCGGCGCGCTCTTGTTCGCGGGCTTCTTGTTCGCGCCGGCGTTCCTCTTCGCGGCGGCGTTCCGCTTCCACTTGGGCGGCTTGCGTGTCGAGCGCGGTGGCGAGGGTGGCGCGGCGTTTTTCCAGCAAGGGCCGCAGTGTGCTCAACGTTTGTTCGGACTGGATGGCGGTGGCGAGTTTGGTCTGGGCGTCGGTGAGTTGGCCGGCGTTTTGGAGCCGGTCTATTTCCGCCAGCAGGTCGGTCGTGCGCTGGCAGTCGCGGATCAGTTTGTCGGCGAGAGGACGGAGGTTGAAGACCCAGCGTTGCGAGTCGTCCACCGGATGATTGAGATAGAGGCGGAGGCTGTGGGTGGTTTTGGTGATGTCGCCGGCTTCGAGGTGTTTGAAGGCGACGCTAAAATAGGTGAGCGCAGCCGCCCAGCCCGGTAGTTTAGGGGCGGCGGCTTCGAGGGTGACGGTCGGGATTTCGCCGGCCATGGCGTAGGCGAGCGTGTCCACGAAGTTGCCGGTGGTCACGGGGGCGGGGATGGTTTTGGGCGCGTTGCGGCGGATGGCTTTGACGAACGAGGCGAGGGATTGGGCGGGCCGATCCATCGCCTGCATGGTAAGCCCCTCGAAGTAGCTGATCCAGAGGCGTTCGGTGATGCGGTCGGCGGGGAGGAGGCGGCGCGCGGAGTCGAAGTCAATCAGCGCTTCTTGAAATTTTCCCTGGGTGAGCTGCAGTAACGCGCGGTTCCACGTTTTGGCCCAGGCGGCGTCTTCTTGGAAGTTCACGGGAGCGGCCAGGGTGGTCGCGCTAGGCGGGAGCGGCGGCGGCGGCGTGGGCGGGATGGTGGGGGGCGTGGGCGTGGTGGAGGTAACGGTGGGCGGCGGTGGCGGCGGTG
>CAZJCX010000022.1:16223-21343 GCA_964544425.1 uncultured Verrucomicrobiota bacterium | reverse complement strand
CGAGGCGTCAAAGAAGACGTTGCGATTGGCGTACACGAAGACGACGGCGGCGATTCCCACCAGGACGATGACGACGGTGCTGATGATGGAGCGGACGGACATTTGTTCGCCGGTGGGAGCGGTGACGAATCCTTTATCCGTGGCGAGGCGGAGGGCGGTTTGGGCTTCGTGGAGGTCGTGGAGGAGTTCGTCGTAGGTGTCGTAACGTTCGGCGGGATTTTTGGAGAGCATCCGGCCGATGACGTGGGCGGTGACGTTTTGGATGGTGGGGGCGTAGGTTTTCAGCGAGTAGGCCGGTTGGGTGGCGTGTTTGGTGACGACTTCGCTGGCGGTGGCGGCATCGAAGGGGGGGCGACCGGCCAGCGCGTGGAAGAGGGTGGCGCCGAGGGAGTAAATGTCGCTGCGAAGGTCTTCGGGTTGGCCGCGGAGTTTTTCGGGCGCGATGTAGTACGGCGTGCCCCAGATCGGTTCGCTGGCGGCTTGGGCAGCTTCGTGTTGGGCGCGGGCGAGGCCGAAATCCACCAATTTGGGAATGTTGTCTTCGCCGAAGAGGATGTTGCCGGGTTTGATGTCGCGGTGGAGGAGGTTGCGGCTCTGCGCGGCGCGCAACCCGGCGGCAATCTGGTGGCCGATGTCGAGGACGTCTTTTTCCGTGAGTTTGCCGAGCGTGGAAATCCGGTCGTCGAGGCTGCCACGCTCGAGCAGCTCCATCGCGAGGTAGTATTGGCCGTCGGTTTCGCCGAAGGAATAGACTTGGGCGATGTTGGGATGGTTGACGGCCGCGGCGGCGCGCGCTTCGCGGGAAAAGCTTTCGATGAACTCGGCTTTGCTGGCGAGTTTTTTGCGGAGGATTTTCAGCGCGAGGTACCGGTTGAGCGAGAGGTCCACCGCCTTGTACACCGTGCCCATCCCGCCGACGCCGAGGGGATTGAGCAGCAGGAAATTCCCGACCTGCAACGGCACGACGGACAGCGCCCCGCAATGGGGGCAGTCTACGTGGTTGAAGGCTTGCTGGCCCCGCAAATCCATCACGGCGTTGCAGGCGTGGCAGTTGATGGAATCGGGAACTTTACCGGGGACGTCCATGGCGGCGGGAAGTTACACGCTGCCGGAAAGGGCGGCAACTGCAAAGCCGGTCGCGGCGGATTGCAGCAGTTGTAGCCGCGCGGGCCGATTCCAGATCGTTCCAGAATCGGCCCGGCGATAACCAACCACTCCGTTCGCCGCTGCAGATCGTTCCACGTTGGCGGCACGGGAGGGGAAAGTTGCGTTCCCCCCAACGACCACGGTGTGGCCATTGCACACCCCATGCCAGCGCGCCGGCCCGCACGCATCACCGAAATCGGGCCGGGAATGTCCCGCCTCGACGGCCGGGTTTGTGCGGGCGCGGACAAAAAACGTCAACGGCTGAACAGATCGCGCACCGCCGTGCGCAGGTCTTCCACGCGGAACGGCTTCTCCAGCATCGGAATCCCGTCGCGCGCGATGAAATCCGTCAACCCGCCCCGCACGGTCGTTGCCCCGGTAATGAACAGAATGCGCTCGGCCAGGTGCGGAAACCGCCGGGTGACCTCCTGATAGAAATCCTCGCCCCCGACGCGCGGCATCATGACATCGCACACGACCGCATCGAAATCGCCGCAGCGCAGCCGGTCCAGCGCCTCCATTCCATTGGCCGCGATGTCCGGCTCGCAGTTCTCAAAGGTCAACACCTCTGCGATCACCTCCGCAAGTTGGTAATCGTCCTCCACAATCAACACCCGGCGCATCACGTTGGGTCCCGCCATGCCCCGCCAGATTGCCGGACATTCCCCTTCTCCGCAACGCCATTTCCAGCGGGCGCGTGAAACAGTTGCGCCGCGCAGATTGGTTCCGGTATGGTCGGCGACCGATTTGCGGCCCATGAATTTGATTTGGGTCGCTGCTGATGGGGGGCGGGAGCGGGCATGACGGTGCCCCGCGCAGCGAAAGATAAGAAAGGAATCAAACTATGCAAATTGTGATCAGTCACAAGCACGTGGAATTCGAAGGTCGCGGGGTGCGGCGACCCGGTACGTTCTAGAGCTTTATGAAGAAAGTCCTGCTCTTTTCGTTGTTGTTGGTCGGTGGGTTGGTCGTGTCCCAGTTCCTCGACGGTGCGGGCGCGACGGCGATCCGGCTCGCGACAATGATCGCGCTGTCGTTCATCATGATCCACGTGGGGCTGGAGTTCGACATTGATAAGTCGAAGCCCCGGCAATACGCGTGGGATTACCTGGTGGCCGGCACGGCGGCGGCCTTCCCGTGGATTTTCTGCGCGCTGTATTTCGTGTTCGCGATGGCGCCGCGGGAATTGTGGGGGCACGGCGATTTGTGGCGCGAGGTATTGCTCGAATCGCGGTTCGCGTCGCCGACGTCGGCGGGCGTGTTGTTCTCGATGTTGGCGGCGGCGGGGCTGGCGGCGACGTGGGTGTTCAAGAAGGCGCGCGTGCTGGCGATCTTCGACGATCTCGACACGATTCTGCTGATGATTCCACTGAAGATGTTGATGGTGGGCAACCGCTGGCAGTTGTGGGTGATCGTGGCGTTCATCGGCGTCATGCTGTGGCTGGCGTGGCGGTATCTGCACGTGGTGAACCTGCCGACCGGCTGGAAGTGGACGTTGCTGTACAGCGGGATCATCGTCGCGGTCAGCGAGGCGGTTTACATCGGCAGCAAACAGATTGATGTGACGGTGCCGATCCATCTGGAAGTCCTCCTGCCGGCGTTCGTGCTGGGCTGCATGATCAAGCCGAACCATGACCTCCATCATGACAAGACGGAAGCGGTGGTGACGACGATTGTCTCCGCATGCTTCATGGTGTTGGTGGGGCTCTCGATGCCGCCGATCAATCCCGGCAAGACGCCGGCGCCGGTCGCCCAGACCACCGGCCTGCTGCCGGAAGCGGAAGTGACGCCGGTCGAGACCAAGTCCGTCCTGAAATTCGCAGGCGTACCGGCCGAGCTGATGGAACAGAAGAAGGAATTCCCCGGCTGGGGCTGGATTGCGTGGCACGTATTGATCATCACGGTGCTCTCGAACATCGGGAAGATGTTCCCCGCGCTGTGTTACCGGCGCGAGGCGACGTTCCGGGAGCGGATCGCGCTCTCGATTGGCATGTTCCCGCGCGGCGAAGTCGGCGCGGGCGTGCTGGTGATTTCATTGTCCTACGGCTTGGGCGGGCCGGCGTTGACGGTGGCGGTGCTGTCGTTGGCGTTGAACTTGATACTGACGGGTGTGTTCATCACCCTCGTCAAGCGGCTGATTGAGAGGAAAGCATGACCATTGAAATATTGATCGCAGCACCGCCGGTCCTGAGAACCGGGGTGCAACCGTTCGAGCGCGGCGCGTTGCATGACCGCCGGAAGGGAGCGGGCCAATGAGTGAACGCATCTGGCTGTGGGTGGGCTTCAACGTCTTTGTGCTGGCAATGCTGGCGCTGGATCTGGGCGTGTTTCATCGGAAGGCGCACGTCGTCAAGTTCAAGGAATCATTGATCTGGACCGCGGTGTGGGTGCTGTTGGCGTTGGCCTTCAATGCCGGGGTCTGGTATTTTTCCGGCTCGCAGAAGGCGCTGGAATTTCTCACCGGTTACCTGATTGAGAAGTCGTTGAGCGTGGACAACGTCTTCGTGTTTGCGCTGTTGTTCTCGTACTTCGCCGTCCCGGCCTTGTACCAGCACAAGGTGTTGTTTTGGGGCGTGCTCGGCGCGTTAGTGATGCGCGCGATCATGATCGTGCTAGGCTCGGCGTTGATCACGAAGTTCACGTGGGTGATCTACATCTTCGGCGCGTTTCTGATCCTGACCGGGATCAAGATGATCGTGAAACGAGAGGAGGAGATTCATCCCGAACGCAACCCGGTCGTGCGCTGGTTTAAGAAACTCATGCCGGTCACCAACGACTACCGGGGTGATCACTTCTTCGTGGTTCAAGACGGCCGGCGCTGGGCGACACCGCTCTTTGTTGTGCTGCTGCTGGTGGAAATCTCCGACCTGATCTTCGCGGTGGATTCGATTCCCGCCATCTTTGCGGTCACGAATGATCCGTTCATCGTCTACACGTCCAACGTGTTCGCCATCCTGGGGCTGCGGTCGCTGTACTTCGCGTTGGCGGGCGTCATGGACAAGTTCCACTACCTCAAGATCGGCCTGGGCGTGGTGCTGGCGTTTGTCGGCGTGAAGATGATCCTCGCGCACACGGCCTACAAGATTGACACGCTCGTGGCGCTGCTCGTCGTGGTCCTGGTGCTGGCCCTGTCGGTCATCGCCTCCCTGCTGCGCCCGAAACAAAACAAACCGCACACACCATGACGCAATTCGCCCAACAGATTACCGGCGCCAAGCTGTTTTGGCTGTTCTGCTTCGGCTCGTTCAAGTACCAGATCCACAAGAACGCGGTGACGGCGGTAACGCTCGGCGTGGTCACGTGGCGGTCGGCGCGGAGGCGAACATGACGCAACTGGCACAGCGGGTCACCGAGTCGCGGACGTTCCGCGGGTTCATCGTGTTTGTGATCGTGTTCGCTGGAGTTTTGGCCGGGCTGGAGACGAACGCGGACTTGATGCGCCAGCACGGCGACCGGCTGCATCTGCTCGACCGGGTGGTCCTCGGTATCTTCATCGCGGAAATCGCGCTGAAGATCATCGCCTTCGGGCGCCGGCCGTTGGATTTTTTCCGCGACGGGTGGAACGTGTTTGATTTTGGAATTGTGGCGTTCTGTCTGTTGCCCGGCACCGGCACGTTCGGCGCGGTCCTGCGGCTGGCGCGGGTGTTGCGCTTGTTGCGGCTGGTGACGGCGCTGCCCAAGCTGCAACTCCTGGTGGGCGCGTTGCTCAAGAGTCTATCGGCGATGGGGTATGTGGGTTTGTTGTTGTCGCTTCTGTTTTACATCTACGCGGTGGCCGGAGTGCAGATGTTCGGGCGCGCGGAGGAAAACTTCGGCTCGTTGGGGCGGGCGTTGCTGACGCTGTTCCAGCTCGTGACGCTGGATGACTGGCGCAACATCTTCCAACGCGCCGCCGAGGTGGCGCCGACGGTCAAGGTGGCGATCTACTTTGTCTCGTTCATCGTCTTCGGGACGATGATCATTTTGAACCTCTT
>CAZJCX010000022.1:15449-16213 GCA_964544425.1 uncultured Verrucomicrobiota bacterium | reverse complement strand
CATCCTCAACAGCATGTCCGAGACGCACGCGGAAATCGCGGCGCAACAAGCCGCGGCGGATCACCCCGAACTCGCCGCCATCGAAAAGCAGTTGGGTGAGTTGCAGGAAGCGGTGCGCCGCCTGCGCCGCCGCGGTCCCGACTAATCGCGCCTTCGCTTCCACCGAATTGTTGCACGCCCCCCGGCCGGATGTTACAAGCGGATCACCATGAGCGACCAAGCAAGCCCGGCGACCGGGCCGGCAGTTGTGAATCTTTCCGCCTCCCGTTTTGTCCTCGGCTGCGCGGGGAGCGCCGCGGTCATCCTCCTGTTTGGCCGCGGTCAAATGCCGGTTTGGCTGCTCGCGGCAGAAGTCTTTGCCACGATCTTGGCGCTGTTTTTGTTCGGTTCGTTTAAGTACCAGATTCACAAGAACGCGCTGACCTACGGTATGGCGCTGGTCATTGTGGCGACGTTTATCGGCTTGCCGGACTCGGTATTCCACCAAGAAGTGGCGGCGCACGGCCTCGGTCATTTCCTCCAGCACCACCTGCTGACTTTCCACGGCATCAACCATCTCATCCATGCCGACACGATGTTGTTCATTCTCGGACTGACCTTTTTCGTGGCCGTGATCGCGCAAACGCGGTTGCTCGAACAGATCACGTTCATCCTCCTCCGCCGATACCGCGGCTCGATCCTGCCGACGGTGATCTCAGTCACAGCGGTGGTCGCGTTTTCGTCCGGCATTCTCGACGGCGTCTCGATGATCGGGCTTACCATCC
>CAZJCX010000022.1:15222-15439 GCA_964544425.1 uncultured Verrucomicrobiota bacterium | reverse complement strand
GTCATCATTCTGTTGTTGGCGGCGGCCCCGACGGCTTCGATCCGGTACGCCGTGATGGTCTGCACCGCCGTGACGACCATTTGCGGCATCTGGCTGGCCTACGGCGAACCGCCCAACCTGATCATGAAAGCCAATCTCCATCCCCACCTCGACAATGCCTTCTTCCTGCGATACTGCGCGCCCGCCTCTCCCGCCGCGTGATCGACGTGGCGTCGAT
>CAZJCX010000022.1:0-15212 GCA_964544425.1 uncultured Verrucomicrobiota bacterium | reverse complement strand
CAGCTATCTCGTCATCGCGTGGAATCTCCGCAAAAGACTCGGCGGCAAACGCGTCGCGCTGGACAAGATGGACGTGCTGGATTCGCATTGCGCCACCGTCCGTTTCCTCCAAGCCAGCCGGCACGGCGAAGTGCTGACGCCGGTCGAATTTGTCGAGGCGCATGCGGCGGATCTCGGCGCGGCCACCCCCCCGATCATCCAGCGAATCAAGCAAGGCGAACCACTCGGCGCGGCGCTCGTCCGCGAAAACGTCCCCGCAGCCCTGCGCCGGCGCTTACTCGGGAAATTCGTCAGCGAAGACCTCAGCGCGGCGCTGGACCGGCATTATGCCCAACCGACCGGGGACGCAAAAGCGGTCGAGACTGCGTTGCATGACCTGCGCCATCGCCGCCTACTCGCCGCCAAAGTCGGCGCGTTCGCCCTGATCCCCTTTGTCGGCGGCCTGATCTGGCACGGAATCAACCACAGCGTCCCGCTCTTTATCGCGTCCCTTGCCGGCTTCGTCGTCGCCTTCCTCGGCATCGCCAGCCTTCCCAAAATCCGCAACCTCGCCCTCCGAGAGGCCAAGCATGAGTTTGCCGAGTACTACTTCCTGTTCCCGCTGTTCCTCTCCATCACGCTGCTGACGAAAGCCGGTTTCTTCAACGCCCTCCAGGAACTGCTCCACCACGGCATCGAAAAGGCCGGCCCGTCGCACGTTGCCATCGCGCAATTTCTCGGTTGCACCTTCCTCTCCGCCATTCTCGACAACAACGTCGTGGCGGACTTCGCCTCTCGCGCTCTTCACAACCTCGACGTCGCCATCCTGCACTTGTTCGCGATGGCGCAGATCGCCGGCTACGCCATCGGCGGCTGTTGGACACACATCGGCAGCGCCCAATCCGTCGTGGCCTTCGCCTTCATCAAACGTGATGTGGACCAACGCTACACGCCGGTCCAATGGATCAGGGAAATGACCCCGGTCATCATCGAAATTGTCGTGGTGCTGGTCGTCGTCATCTACATCGAGGGCGCCCTGCTGAAATGGCTGTGCTGACCATCACGCGACCGGATCGAACTCGGTCACCGGGATTTTGCCGTTCCACATTTTCACCGCGAACGTGTGCGGCTCGGCGGCCGGTATCTTCTGCGTCTGGCCGCCGGCGCAATCAAGGATCAGCTCCCCGGCGCAGATGTCCCACAGCTTGATGCCGTATTCGATGTACGCATCAAATCGCCCGGCCGCGACATAAACCGCATCCAGCGCCGCCGCGCCCATTAACCGCATTTTGCGGACGCGACCGACCAGATGCTGAAAATCTTTCAAGCTGCGGCGAATCGTCTCCTCGTTCTTGAAAAAGCCGATGCCCACGATGGCTTCCTTCAACTGCGTCCGGTCGCTCACGCGGATGACCTGTCCGTTCACCGTGGCCGGTTGGCCGCGCTCGGCCGCAAACAGCTCATCCACTTCCGGCGCATACACCACCCCGGCCACCGTCTGCCAGGCGTCACCCATCCGCGCCTGCGCCGCGATGCTCACGGCGTAGTGCGGGATGTTGTAAAAATAGTTCACCGTGCCATCGAGCGGATCAACAACCCACCGGACGTCCGCGTCCTGATTTCCGGTAATCGCTTCCTCGCCGAGGATGCAATGGTCCGGGAAGTCGGCATGGACGATCCTGGTGATCAGCGCCTGCGCCTGCTCGTCGAGTTCCAGCTTGATGTCGTGGTGCGTGCGGAGGTTGACGTTCAGCGCGGAGCCGAAGTTGCGCCGCAACAGCTGGCCGGCCGCTGTCGCCGCTTCAAGCGCGGTGTCCAACATGGGAACGCTCAACCCGCGGGCTGGTTCGCCGCCGGTTCACTGACCGTTTCTTCCACCGACTCGACGACTTCCGCCGCCGCGGTGACGGCGGCGTTGACCTCGGCCGCGAGGTCTGCCGGTGGCTTTGTGCCCAGCGTCGGCGCTTGGTCGGCCACAATGGCCGGAACGTCGGCGATGTCAGCAACGGTCGCTTCTTTGCGGACGAGCAGGTCGTTGTGGAGGTCTTCCTCGTGCGGCCGGACGTCGGTGCGCAGGATCGCCGCGCCGTCAATCCGGTCCTCCTGCGCTTCCCGGGAATTTTCCTGCCGTCTGCGTTCGGTTTCCTCGCGCGGGCTGAATTTGACGCTGACGACTTTGCTGACGCCGTGTTCTTCCATCGTGATGCCATAGAGCGCGTCGGCCATGCCGATGGTGCGCTTGTTGTGGGTGATCACGACGAACTGCGAGAGTTGCACGAAGCGTTGCAAGATGCGGATGAAGCGGTTGATGTTCGATTCGTCGAGCGGTGCGTCCAACTCGTCGAGCACGCAGAACGGCGACGGCTTGACCATGTAGATCGCAAACAGCAACGACGTGGCGGTGAGCGTTTTCTCGCCGCCGCTGAGCAGTGTGATGCTTTGCAACTGTTTGCCGGGCGGTTTCGCGTTGATCTCGATCCCGCATTCAAGCGGGTCGTTCTCGTCGAGCAAGACCAGGTTCGCTTTGCCGCCGCCGAACAATTCGGTGAAGACTTGCTGGAAGTTGACGCGCACCTTCTCGAACGTGTCGAGGAAGAGTTGTTTCGTCGTGGCGTTGATCTTGGCGATGACCTGCAGCAACTGCTCTTTCGCCTTCACCAAATCATCATGCTGTTGCGAGAGAAATTTGTACCGCTCCTCCAACTCGTCGTACTCCTGGATCGCCTCGACATTGACCGGTCCCATCGCGTCGAGTTTGGACTGCAATTCGACCACCTGCTGTTCCAGCGCGTCCCAATCCGTCGGCAACGGCACCTGCTCGCTGATGGACGGGCCGTGGTCGGCAATAGTCACCGTGATGTTCTCGCTGCGAACGTCTTCGACGTTGATCTGGTACTTCTGCCAGACGCGATCCTTGAGGTTCTGCGATTCCATCCGCCGCTGCGCAATGGCGACATCGAACCCCGCCTTTTGGTTCTGCGACTCGGCCGCCCGGGTGCGGACGCCCCGCAATTCGGTTTCGGCCTGGTCAATGCCGGTCGCCACTTCGTTGCGTTGATGCTGCAACCCGGCCAGTTGTTGCTGCACCTGCTGCCGCGTGAGGGTGACCGCCGCGATTTCCTGCTCCGACTCGGCGATCTCAGCCCGCCACTGCTCAATCCGGCTGGCATACGTCGTCATCTCGGTTGCGCACGTTCCGATCCGGTCGTGCAAATCGCGGATGCGCCCGCTGATTGGCTCCCGTTGCGATTGGATGGCGCTGCGCTTGTGTTCGATGCCGCCCACACTCACGCGCAACTCCGTCAATGCCTCGGTCACCGCCGCTTTTCGCCCCGCCCACTCCGCGACCGCCTGTTGCGCCCCGGTGAGATCCGCGCGCGCCTGCTGCTCGCGGTTCTCGGCGTCGTGCAGCCCGCGCTCGATCTCCGCGCGGCGCTGATTTTCCGCCGCGCCTTGTTCTTCCAGCGATGTGAGCTCGAAAATGACCGTGTGGATCTTGCTCTCCAAATCGCGTTGCTCCGTCCGCAGCGTGTTCCACTCGCCCTGCTTCGAGGCGAGCACCAACTCCTGCGCGTGCAGCTCTGACCGCTGCTGGCTCAACCGGGCTTCCGCCTGCGTCTGCGCCTGCTGCACCTCCGCCTGCCGGGTCGTCAACTCGCCGGCGCGCTGTTCGAGCCGACCCACTTCCTCCGTCAATGCGCTGATTTCGCCGATGTGACTGCTCGAAACGAGGCTGACGATGCCGTGCGCGTTGAAAAACTCGCCCGCTGGTGTCGCCGCCGCCAGACCGGGGTGTGCCGCGCAGATAAATTCCGCCACGTCGAGACTCTCGACAATCACCACATTCGCCAACAGCGATTCCACCAACGACTGGAACCGTTCGTCGCGGACGCGCACCACGTCGAGCGCCCGCCGCGCCACGCCGTCGTGCGCGATGGTGGTCGGTTGAATCGTGAAATCCGCCACGGCCACGCTCGGATTCTTGAGGTCACCGGCCAATAACGCCCGCGCCGCCGGCCGGTCGTCCACGAGGATCGTGTGGACTTTGCCGTTGAGCGCGGCTTCGATGGCGGGGCCGTACGCCGGTTCCACTTCGAGAATCTGACCCAACGTCCGCCGGCCATCAGGCGCGGCAAAGAACTGCCGCAGCACGTCGAGGCGGGCGCGTTTCTGGGAAAGTTCGGTCGTCACCGCCTGCCACTGGCTCGTGACTTCCGCGAACTGCTGGCCGGCCGCGGTCGCGGCGTCGGCCGTCGCGCTGAGCCGGCCCCGGTCGCCGTCCACCGCGGCGTGGAGCGCCTGGAATCCCTGCTGAAATTCTTCCAACCGCTGCGTGACCGCGCGCCGTTGGTCTTCCAGTTGCAATTTCTCGGCGGAGAGCCGGTCGGCCCGCAGCCGGTCCTGCTGTTTGCGCTGGTCGAGCGTGCTGAGTTCGTTCCGATGGCGCACGAGCAGCGATTCGATCTCGAAAATGGCGGACTTGGCCGCCTCGAACGCGCGGTTTTTCTCCGCGAGTCCCGCCTCGGCCTGCCGGACGGCGTCTTGCTGGGCGCGAAGTTTTTCCTGCTCGACGGTCAACTGCGCTTCAATTTGGGCGAACTCGGTGTTGAGCCGGGCGAGGTCTTGGTCGTTGGTGCGGATTTTTTCCTCGTTGGCCGCCGTTTCGAGCCGGTGGTTGGCGATCAACTGCTCGTACTCGCCGGTCCGCTCGGTGTTCGACGTGATGCGATGCTGATGCCGGTCGGCTTCGCCCTTCAATTCGTGATCGCGGCTGACCGTCTCGTTGATCGCGCGCTCCACTTCCGCCAGCGACCGGCGCAAGACGGAAATCTGCGACTCGCGCTCGACGATGTCGGCGGTAAATAACTCTGCCTGTGCGGCGAGCGAGGCGATCTGATCTTCGAGCCCGGCAATCTCGGTGTGCAACAGGTCGTACTGGTGGCGGGCCAGCCGGGTGTCGAGCGTCTTGAGCTGGTCGAACAATTCCTTGTACCGCCGCGCCTTGCCGGCCTGGCGTTGGAGCGAAATGATCTGGCGTTTGACTTCCTTGATGATGTCGGTGAGCCGAACGAGGTTCTGCTCGGTGTACTCCAGCTTGCGGAGCGCTTCCTTCTTCTGATGCTTGTACTTGTTGATGCCGGCCGCTTCCTCGAAAATCATCCGGCGGTCTTCGGGCCGGGCGGAGAGAATCTGGTCAATCTGCCCTTGCGCCATCATCGAGTAGCTGTTGCGCCCAATGCCGGTGTCCATGAACAACCCTTGGACGTCGCGCAGCCGGCAGGGGGTTTTGTTGATGAAATACTCGCCGTTGCCGTCGCGATAGACCCGGCGGCTGATCGTGACTTCCGAGAAATCAAGATTCACACCCGGCAACGACAATGTGCTCGGGTCCACCTCCGCAAACGTCATGCTCACTTCGCACATGCCGATGGCTTTGCGGCCGTCCGTGCCGCTGAAGATCACGTCCGCCATTTCCGACCCGCGCAACGCCTTGGCGGATTGTTCGCCGAGCACCCAGCGAATCGCGTCGGACACGTTGGACTTGCCGCACCCGTTCGGACCGACGATCGCGGTCACGCCCGGTAAGAATTCTAACGTCGTTTTTTCGGCAAACGACTTGAAGCCGATGAGCTGCAGGCTCTTCAGATACATAATAGGGTCCCCACCCCTTTCTTTGCCGCGCAGAATAGCCGGTCGATTTGCGAACGCAAGCGAAAAATCAAGGATTTACACTGCTGTTTTCGCTGTGGATAACCTGTGAGCAACTCGGCTTTTGTGACCCTTCCGCGACATGAGTCGTCATTTTACATTGCCACTATCGCGGCTGTACCAGTCGAGGTGACGAGTCACGGCGATGATGATGGCAAGGACGATGAACAATCCGCCGGTGCCGAACAGCAGCGCGTAGTCTTGCAGTTGGAGCGCGATGTAGAGGAAGCCGTAGATGGCGGCGAGCAGGCCGACGATGATGAGCGTGCGTCGGCCGCTCTTAAGAACTTTCGCGCAGTAAAACCAGATGAGGATCGTCGTGACACCCGCGCTGGCGAGATAGGCGTGGCCAAACGAAATGAATTCCGACAACGAGAGCACGCCGAGGTAGAACAGACACAGCGCCGCGCCCACGAGCGTGTATTGGAAGGGATGGATGCGGAGCGCGGAGAGCACTTCAAAGAGAAAGAAGGCGGCGAACACCAACACCAGAAACAGGCTGCCATACTTGATGGCGCGTTCCACATTCCGGTACGCGTCAATTCCCCGATACAAGTTCACGCCCAACCACGCCGCGCCCGCCGAATCGGGAGTCAGCGCGTGGGTCGCGTCCTGATCCGTCCACTGCTGCGCGTAGTCGCGACCGTAGAATGACACTTCCCACACCGCCTCGAATCCCTTATCCGTCACCGTCCGGCGCGTCGGCAAGAATGCTCCCTGAAAACTCGGATCCGGCCACGGTGATCGCAAGGTGATCGTGTTCTGGGCGCCGACCGGGGTGAAGTGAATCCCCTCGCTGCCGTTCAGCGACACGTCGAGCTTCAGAGTCGTCGGCCCGGTGCTCGCGCGCAGCCCCTCCACCCCCGCCGTCAGCCCCGCCACGAACTCGCGCAATCCGCAGCCGGGCGCCAGTGGCTGCCGGTTCGCGCCCCATTGCAACGACAACGTCTCTTTCACCCCGCGCAAATCCGGGATCGCCACGGTCACCCGCGCGTCGTCCCAGCGGACGTTGGCCTCGTCAATTTTTAGCGCCGCAAAATCCGGTCGGGCGAACTCGGCCGTGAGCGAAAGTGCCGCCGCATAAACCGCCGTCCGGTAGATCCCGCGCCGCAACGGTTGCGGAGTCAGCGTGCCCTCCACGGTCAGCGCGGCGGGCAGGAAATACGCGTTGGCGGTGGCCGTCTCCACCACCTCGACCCGCTCGATCTTGCCATCTGCCGCCGGGCGGTCGCGCCAAGTCTTGAACGAGTACTGATACGGCACGATCAGCACCGGCCCCACGATCTGCTGCGTCTTGCCCCAACTCGATGTGATCTCGGCCACCGCCGCGTTGCGCCGCTCCAACCGCTCATTTAACACCGACCGGATCATCGCCAGCGGAATCAACAACAGGAGAATCAGCGCAAAAATCCCCGCCAGCTTGAAAACGGTGGCAAACCGGCTCAACGCCCCACTCTTCGGCAATCGCGGCGGCACAATCGGTTCATTCATGTTTGTCTCCTCGATCCAGTATCCACAAAACGGCCCGACACAGCAACGCGCCCGGCAAGACCAGCATCACCAGCACCCGTACCACGAGAAACGCACCAGCCGTCAGCAACGCCAGCGGCGGCGAATGAGCGCCAGCGGCAAAGATGACCGCGACGACGTTCCGTTCCGCCAGCCAGTGCAACAGGATCGCATGGAGCACCAGCCCGGCGGCAACCATCATCATCGTGCCGGCAATCCGTCTCGTGATACGTGTCATGGTGGCGCCTCCGCGGTGAGCATGGCAAGCATGATCGCGTTCCCCAGCGGACCGCCCATCACAAAATCACGCCGGTCATCAGGGCTGAGCGGAGCGCCGAACATGTGGGCCGTGCTGTAGAGCCGACGGAACATCGGCGCGTCACCGGCTTGGCGCGCACCCGCCAGCGCGAAGCCCGTGGCCGAGATGCTGTAGCCAAAAATGATCGGCCCCGAATCAATGTCTCCCCGCCCGGCGGGCACGTGCCGGGGATACTCGCGCATGAGGCCGAAGCCGAGAATCTGACCGGCCAGGTTCTGGCGCATCGCATCGTACAACTCGCGCGAGAACGTCCGGTCGGCAAAGGAGAGGAAATAGGCCCCCAGCGCTGTGCCCGAACCGCGCGGCTCGTCGGCCGGCGCGCCCGTGTCGGGTTGGACGCACTGGATGAGCAGGCCAGTCTGCGCATCCACATAACGGCGGCGGCAGTTGGCGATCCAGCGTTCCACCAGCGCCACGTGCCGACCGGACACGGCCAGCGAAGCGATCACCGCGCAGTTGTCCACCGGGTACACTTCATTCGGGTAGCTTTGCAACAGCAGCAACGGACTGCGTTCCAAGCGGCGCGCAAGTGCCGTCGTGATCCGTTCGTGCAGCGGTGCGAAAGTGGAGTTCGGCTCCAACTGACAATGCCGCGCCAGCAAAAAATTCAAGTAACCGAGATACGCCGCGTGGTCGTAGGCGGGGTTGTCGAGCGTCTCCAGCGGGTCGTTGCCCCACGTCTCCCGGTCGAAAGCGCGCACGGGCGCGGATACCAGTTGCGTCAGACATCGTTCGGTGAGGGCGACGTACTCCGCGCGCTCGTCGGGATGTTGCCGGGCCAACTGGTTGAAGCCGAACCCGGCCATGAGATAGGTCCCGAACAACCACTCACCGTCGAACTGGCTGCTGCCCGTGGAAAAATCCTCGCGACCCAAGTCGTGTTCAATCCAGCGCGCCACCCCGCGGCCAAGTTGCCGCTGCACCGCCGGGTCGCCCTCAAACCACCGGCCCGCCTCGCGCCCGCACCACCAATGCGGAATCGTCCCCAACCCCACCGCGTAGGCAAGCAACCCGCACGTCCAGCGAATGAGCCGGGTTTTCATCGGTCGGCCACGATGGTAACAGGCTTGGCGACCAGGGGCCAAGTGGACTCGCTGGCGCGCCGCAGCCGGCGGACAAACCGCGTCAGTTGCCGGGTTGTTTCCCGGTAAAACTCCCGGCGCGTGCCGCCGATGGCTTTCAGGCCGGGCGCGTGATTGATCCACAACATGGTCGCGGCAGCGTAGCCGAACGCCGTGAATTGCCAACGCCACCACCAACCACCGGCCCCCGCCAGCCGGTCGCGGTGGAACGCGACATGCCCAGCTTCATCGCGCAGGATCAAGTCGCACATCGCCGCCAACGGGCCATCCGGTGAGTGCCGGCGCAGCAGCCGGTAATATGCGGTGCTGACCAGCTCCGTCAGCGTCAGCGCCTGCAACTCAAACCGCACCCCACCCCACCGGCGGACGAAACAGAACACCCCAAAGCTCCAATGCCACGTGATGATCCGCCCGCCAAACCGCCGCACCGCGCCGCCCAACAGCCGGGCGTGTTCCGCTTCCTCTTGGAACCACAAATCCACCAGCCGCCGCCGCTCCGGTGTCGTCCCGCGAAATCGCTCGGCATCGTAGGCGATCAGACAGGCCGGCCCGCCACCGTCACCGAGGCGAAATTGTTCGACCGACCGCACCACTGCCGCCGGCAAGGGCGCGTACGGCGCCTGCCAATCCGGCTCCGGCCGGTTTCGCGAGTTTCGTTCAAAATGAGCAATCCATTTGGCGTGGTTCATCGTTTTCCCCTTCTTTGGAGCGACCACAACCAGCGTTCGACTTCATCAATCGCAGTTTCCGGCGTGGACGTGCCGGCGGTGATGCCGACGGTGTCATCTTCGTCAAACCATTCGGCGCGCAGGTCGGCCGCTGTTTCGATGCGGACGACGCGCCGGCCATGTTGGCCGCAGGTCAGGGCGAGTTCATTGGTGTTGTTGCTGTGCCGACCGCCGATCACCACCACCACATCACAGAGCCGGGCGAGTTCGATGGCCGCCGTTTGACGTTGTTTCGTTGGCAGGCAAACCGTGTCAGTGAACTTGATCTCCGCGCGCGGGAACGCTTGGTGTAGCAGCGAGACAAGCCACCGGACGCGGTCCATTGGCTGGGTGGTCTGTGAGACGACGCCGAATCGGTCGCGCGGCGCCAGTTGCCACACGTCAAGTGGCTTTAGAACGACATCGAACTCTTCCAAATCTCCCGTCAACCCACGCACCTCGACGTGGTCGCGCTGGCCGATGATGACCGGGTGAAACCCGGTCGCAACCAGTTCCTGCAAAGCCCGGTGGGCAAAATGGACGAGGGGGCAGGTTGCCTCCAAAACACGGGGCACGGTTTGCCGGGCCCGCCGGAGTGCCGAGTCCGAAACCCCGTGCGCGGTGATGACAACGGTATCGGTTTCGACCCGGTCGAGGTCGCGGGTGAGTTGGACGCCTTGGGCGCGGAGCGCGGCGTTGACCGATTCGTTGTGAACGAGATCGCCCAACACTGTGACCGCGCCCCGGTGTGTCTGCTCGGTCACCAACTTCACCGCGTCCCGCACCCCAAAACACCAGCCCATGTGTTCCGCCCGAATGATTTTCATATACTTTATAGTATAAAGTTAATCGTCACAAAGAGAGACAACTGGGCTACCGGGACTGTTCAATGATTTGTTCGAGGGTGTTGAGATACGCTTGAAACGCGCGCCGGCCGGTGGCGGTCAACGCGCAAGTGGTGCGGGGACGTTTCTGGTGAAAGCTTTTCGTCACCGCGACGTAACCGGCCTCCTGCAGCGTCTTGATCTGAATACTGAGATTGCCATCGGTCAGCTTGAGTTGGTCGCGGATCTCCGTGAACGACAACTCCGGTGCCGCCGCGAGCAAGGACATGATCCCCATCCGCGCCTTCTCGTGAATCAACCGGTCGAGCTTCTGGAAGTGTGCGGCATTCACGATCGCTTGGTGATGAGTAGATAAAAGCCGCACGCCAGGTGAAAACCGCCGAAGCAAACGCCCATGGCCGCATGCGCCAGTGACGCGGTCAGGACATATTCCGAGCGCCACGTCATCGCCAAGAAAGCCCCACCGGCCAGCACAAATAACCATCCCAGCTTATCCACGCCCCGCACGGTGAAAAAGCCGGTCGCCCGCAGCGCGCAGCCGTACAGGAGCAACCACATCCCCACGAGAAACGTGGCGTCGTACCGCAGCGCCAGCGTCAGCATGGCGCCCGCCACCAGCGGCGTCAGGACGGCCTGCGCGACGCGGCGTGTCGGCCGCGACCAAAACGGTTCCTGATCCCGCCACGCCTGACGGCGCGCCAAGCCAAACGCCATACCCACGGCGACGCCTGCTACGGCAAACCAATACCACCAAAAAGCCGACAGCCCGATCGTGAACAACACGCCGGCCCCGGCCGCGACGATTCCGATCAAGCCGAGAGCGAACATGATCGGCGCGAGCGCGCGCCGGTATACCGCCGCGTTCTCCATCAACGTCCGAATCGTCCGCAGGTTCTCTTCTGCCCAAGTCGAATTCATGAGGCACACTTTGCATGGCAAAGCGAGAACGTCAAGCGGTGATAGCCAACCGTGCCAATGCCTCACATCGGCAGCGGCGAGCGGGGCGGGCAGGTCGTGGCGTTGGTCAGCGGTTTGATTTTCCGCATCCGGGTCAGGAGATCTTGCACAAAGGCGTAATTCTCATCCGGTGGTTTGGCAGCCTGCTCCGCGCGCCACTTGTCAGCGTCGGCCTGAATTTGCTGCCGTTGGCTCCGGGCAAGTTCCTTGTAATTGGAATGGTCCACGCCCGCGTGCTGCGCAATCACCGGCAGCCATTTGTGCGCGTATTGGACGTGCGCGTTTTCGTCAATGATGTCGAACAGCATCATCTCCGCGCTCTCCAGATCGCCGCCGTCGCGAAAATCCTGATAGGCCTCCTGTTTCACGGTGAAGTGTCCAGTCTCGGCAATCATGCCAATCCGGAACACCGCGTCGTACAACTGCGCGGGCGTCAACCCATCCAACTGTCCTTCCTCCTGCGGCCCGTAGTTCGGGAACCCGATCTCCTCCAGCGTGATCCCGAAGTCGGCCAAGCGCGACGCGCCGCTGTCGCCATGCCGGGACTCATCCCATAAGTGGCGGGCGATGTCGTATTGAAATTCCCACGGCATGAAATGCCCCGACCACAACCAGTTCAACTGATCGTCGGGAATGTTCTTCTCCATCAAATAGCCGTAGCACCAAAACAACCGCCGCATCTCGACGTTCCGGGTGAAATGGGCGGCCGTCCATTCCACGATCCCATGGCGGTGCAGATACCGCTCGGGCCGGGCGGAAATCTTCGGCAGGCGGTAGTTCGTGTTGACCCCGACCGGCTGCGCCGCCGCGACCACCGGCAACGATTCGGCAAAGTTTCCGCACAGCGCCAGCGCCCGCTCCACCGCCGCCACGTATGCCCGGTCGGTCGTGTGCGGACGGCGGCGCCGATAATCCCGGAACCAGAGCCGGTGCTGTTCTTTGATGCCGACAATTTCGTGCAGCAGCGCGATCGTCGGCGCGTCATGCACGCCGTGCACACTGCGCGAATACGTGATGTAGGAAACAACCAAGGGACCGGTCAGCAGCGAAAACGTGCCATCGAGCGCGTCCTCGACCGACGGGGCGAGCAATACGGTGTTGCCGAGTTGCTCCAGGCGATGATCCACTGGCAGATCGCAATTCTCGCCGGGAAACTGATTGATCCGCTCCCGCAATCGCCGCACGCACTCGGCTTGTTCCCAGACAAATTTGTGGATCGCACTCTTGTCGTAGAACTCCTCCACCGACCGGCCCCACGCGGCCAGCAGCCGCTGGATTGTCCGCTCCACGTATTGCCATTCGTTGAGCCGATAGACCGTGACCGGCCGCATCCGCGATTGTGGTTCGACCAAGACCGCCCGCGCTGTTGTTGTCACATCCGTCACCATGCGGAAAATCTAGCAAGCCGGGCGAATTTTGCCTATGGCAGCGGTCGGCAATGTTGTATCTTTTCCCGTGATGATCACGGATCTCCACCGCAGCGACAACCTTCACGACCAGTTGTTCGTCAAAGTCTTCGCGGCCAGCCGGGTGACGATGGACGCGGGGTGGAACACCCGGGACGTGTGCAGCGGTTATTGGCGGTTGTATCTCAACGACCGGGATGGCGCGGGTGTGGAATGGGCGGGCGGCTACTACCCGTTGCGGGCGGGCCGGGCGCATTTTATTCCAGCGTGGGTCAAATTCACCTGTGTGAATCGCCGGCCGGTCGGCCACTTTTTTGTGCATTTCGACTTGATCGGCCTCACCGGCGTGACGGTGCAGCGGTTGTTCCAAAAACCGCTCTCCGTCGCACCGTTCACCCCGCCAGCGCCAGAGAACATTTTCCTGGTGAAAGCGTCCGTGTACACCGCGCTGGCCGGCTTGTTCGCAACGATTCCAGCCGCGGAACTTGCTGACCTGCGTGCCGCGCAAAGCCCGGTCGCGCCCGCCATCCGCCACATCGAGGATCATCTCGGTGAACTGATCACCAACAGCCAGCTCGCGGCGCTCTGCCACTTCAGTGAAGACCATTTCGTGCGACTGTTCCGGCAGCGGATGGGGCAGACGCCCGCGCAACATATCTTGGAGCGCCGCATCGCGGCCGCGACACACCGGCTGGCGTTCACGGGTGAGAGTATCGAGCAGATTGCCGACCGGCTGGCGTTCGCCAGCCGGTTTCACTTCACGCGGATGTTCACGAAACGGATGGGCGTCAGCCCCGCCGCGTACCGGAAGCAGGCGCGGGTGTGATGTTCAACTGTGGTCCACCCAGTGTTTGTCCACGAGCACGCTCAGGTCGAGAAAGACTTTCTTGTTCAGCGCGACTTCGAGTTCCTTGCGGGCGAAACTGCCGATGTCTCTGATCTTGCGTCCGCCCTGCCCGATGAGCATGCGTTGATGCCGGTCGTCGGTGGTCAGGATGACGGCTTGGATGTACACCAGCGGCTGGCCGGTTTTGTTGCGCCGGTCTTCAATCTTCTCGACGTGGACCGTGGCGGTGTAGGGAACTTCCTGGTTCGTCTTGAGGTACAGTTTTTCGCGGATGAGTTCGCCGATCCAGAATTCGTTCGTGACGTTGGTCACCTGACCATCCGGGTACGGGGCGGGCGCCACCGGCAGGTGCCGCAAGATCGCCGTGATCAGCAGTTCGACATTCTTGCCGGTCAGCGCGGACAACTCGATGACGCTCGCATACTGGCTCGCGGCCGCTTGCGCCCGCTCCAGCCATGTTTGCCGGAATGGCAAGGGGGCGAGGTCGCATTTGTTCAGCACCAGGATCCGTGGTTGGGCGACGTGGGCGACGAGGTCGCAGACGCGCTCGTCTTCCGGCCCAATCGGCCGGGAGGGATCGGCGACGTGAACGACGACATCAATTCCTTCGAGTGCATCGCGGATTTTGTGGTGGAGATTCGCGACGAGCTGGCTGGGTTGCGTTTTGAATACGCCCGGCGTGTCCACGAACACGATCTGCCCTTCGGGCCGGTTCACAATGCCGTGATACGTGTCACGCGTCGTCTGCGGCTTCGGCGTGACGATGGCGATTTTGGTGCCGACGAGCGCGTTCAACAAGGTGGACTTACCGGAGTTGGTGCGCCCGATGAGCACGGCAAAACCGGCCTGGCCGGCCGCTGGCGCGGTCAAGCACCCTCCAAGCGCGGTTGCTCGGCTTGGCCGAGTTTCGCATCGAGTTTCGTCAGCGCCTTCTCGCTGTCGGCGTAACTGGATTGCGCGTTGGTGAGGTGCTTGCCGAGAACGCGGAAGTTCTCCTGCAACCGGTCGAAGTCGCCGCGGAGGCGTTGCAATGAATCGAGAATCTCCTGCGCGCGTTCCTCCACCTTCATCCCGCGCAAACCGAGCAGAATCGTCTGCAGATACGCGTAGAAACTGTTGGGGCTGACCGGGATCACCCGCTTCTCCAGCGCGTAGCTGAACAACGGCCGCTCCTCCCCGCCCTCGTCCCGGATGATCGTCTCGTAATAGACATTCTCCGCCGGCACGTACATCAACGCGAAATCATAGGTTCCTTCATCCGGCAGGATGTACTTCGTTGCGATGGCGTCCACGTGCTTCTTCACGTCGCGCAGAAACTGTTTCCGCGCCGCGCCCCGGTCGGCTTCAGTGCCGGCCTCGATGACGCGGCGAAAATTCTCCAGCGGAAACTTCGCGTCCACCGGCACCAGCTTCGGCCCGATGCGGATCGCGGCATCCACGGCGACGCCGCTTTGGAACCGGTGTTGGATCGTGAAATGTTCGGGCGGCAAAATCTGCGCCAGCAGATCGCCGAGAAACAACTCCCCCATTCCGCCGCGCAGTTTCGGCGCGCGCAGAATGTTCACCAACTCCGCCGCCGCCCGCCCGACTTCATGCACCGCGCCGACTTTCTCCTTCACCTCGGCAAACAACTTGGCCGCGTTGTCGAGCCGGGTGTTCAGCGTCGCGGACGACTGCTGGAGATTCTCCGCCACCGTCTGCCCCAGTCGGTCGAGCCGCTCCTGCATCGCGTTCAACTGCTGCTGCAACAACCCCGCCGTCGGATCGGGCGGCGGCGGCTGGCTCACCTTCCGGTACAACACAAACAGCCCCACGAGCGTCAGCCCGCTCAAAATGATCGCGATGATTTCCA
>CAZJCX010000021.1:20736-24602 GCA_964544425.1 uncultured Verrucomicrobiota bacterium | reverse complement strand
GCGGCATGGCCCTGGAGCCCGCCACGGCTACCGCTGAGGGGGGCCCGAACCCGGAACTCGTGGACATGACCCGGCGGTTCTGGGCGAGCCTGGCCCTGGCGATCCCGCTGGCGGCCTTGGCGATGGCGAGGCACATCCCGGGCCTGGGGATGGAGGCATGGGCTCGGCCGCACGCGCTGAGCTGGGTCGAGTTCGCGATGGCGACGCCGGTCGTGCTCTGGGGCGGCTGGCCGTTCTTCCAACGCGGTTGGCAATCGCTCGTCAACCGCAGCCTCAACATGTTCACCCTCATCGCGCTGGGGACCGGCGGCGCGTGGGCATACAGCGTGTCCGCGCTGTTTGCCGGCGGGCACATATATTTCGAGTCAGCCGCTGTCATCACCACTCTCGTGTTGCTCGGCCAAGTCCTCGAACTCCGCGCCCGCCACCGCACTGCCGGCGCGATCCGCGCGCTACTCGGTCTCGCGCCCAAGACCGCCCGGCGCGTTCACGACGGACACGAGGAAGACATCCCGCTCGATCAAGTCCAACACGGTGACCGGCTCCGCGTCCGCCCGGGTGAGAAAGTACCGGTCGATGGAATCGTCATCGAAGGCGCGACCACCGTGGACGAATCCATGATTACCGGCGAACCGCTCCCGGTCGAAAAGGCCGCCGATCACACTGTCACCGGCGGCACGGTCAATGGCACCGGCAGCTTCATCATGGAGGCCCGGCGGGTCGGCAGCGAGACGCTGCTTGCCCGCATCGTCCAACTCGTCAGCGAAGCCCAACGCAGTCGCGCCCCGATTCAACGGCTTGCCGACAAAGTCGCCGCGTGGTTTGTTCCAGCGGTTATCGTCATCGCCGCCGGCACGTTCTTCTATTGGGCGCAGACGAGTTGGGAAGCCGCGCTCGTCAACGCCATCGCTGTCCTCATCATCGCCTGCCCGTGCGCCGTCGGCCTCGCCACGCCCATGTCCATCATGGTCGGCACCGGCAAGGGCGCGACGGCCGGCATCCTCATTCGGAACGCGGAAGCCCTCGAAACTTTCCAGCGCGTGGACACGCTGGTCGTGGACAAGACCGGCACGCTCACCGAAGGCAAACCGCAAGTTGTCACCGTTGAAGATGCCGATGAGGTAGGGACGGACCGCCGGGCCGTCCGCGCCGATGAAAACGCCGAACGGCGCGCCGTAGGCGCCCAGGTCGGCGCGGTCGCCGAAGAGTGGCTGCGCCTCGCCGCCTGTGTCGAACGCGCGAGCGAACATCCCCTCGCCCAAGCCATCGTCGCCGCCGCCGAAAAACGCGGCTTGGCGCTCGCCAACGTCACCAATTTCCAATCCCTCACCGGCCAAGGCGTCACCGGCACCGTGGCCGGTCATGTCGTCACCGTCAGCAACCGCGGCGATTCACCGATTGCCGATCAGACCACAGTCTTCATCACCGTGGACAGTCGTCCCGCCGGCAAGCTCGGCATCGTCGATCCGATCAAAGCCACCACCGCGGAAGCGATCCGCACGTTGCACACAGCCGGCATCCAAATCGTCATGCTCACCGGCGACCGGCGCCGTGCAGCCGAGGCCGTCGCCCGGCAACTGGGGATTGACCGGATCGAAGCCGAAGTGTTGCCGGACCAGAAAGCCGAGGTGATCAAACGGCTGCAAGCCGAAGGCCGCATCGTCGCGATGGCCGGTGATGGCATCAACGACGCGCCGGCGTTGGCCCAGGCCCACGTCGGCATCGCGATGGGCACCGGCACGGATGTCGCCATCGAAAGTGCCGGCCTCACGCTGGTCAAAGGCGATTTGCGCGGCCTCGTCAAAGCCCGGCATCTCAGCCGCGCCACGATCCGCAACATCCGGCAAAACCTGTTCCTCGCGTTCGCGTACAACGCCGCCGCCATCCCGCTCGCCGCGGCCGGCATCCTGCATCCGATGCTCGCCGCCGCCGCGATGAGCCTGAGCAGCGTCAGCGTAATCGTCAACGCATTGCGGTTGCGCCGAATCAACTTGTAGCCGTGCTTGCGAAGCGCGGCTAACGCGGATAAGATAGCGCCGTGAAGGAAATCATCTTCGAAGTTCAAGAAGCGGAAGAAGGCGGCTACAACGCCCGGGCGTTAGGGCATTCCATTTTCACCCAAGGCGATGATATGGAACATCTCCGGACGATGGTCAAAGACGCCATCGCCTGCCACTTCGACGAGAACGATCCCGAACGTCCGGCCCTCATCCGCCTGCATTTCGTGCGGGATGAAGTCCTGACCGTGTGAAAACACCTCGCGACTGCTCTGGCCCCGAACTCGTCCGCGCGCTGCGCAAGTTTGGCTACACCGTGTTGCGCCAATCTGGTTCGCATATCCGCTTGGGTACTCACCAAGGCGGCGAACATCACATTACCGTCCCCAATCACACCCCCATCAAAGTCGGCACCCTCCACGGAATCCTCAAAGACATCGCCGCTCACCAGAATATGAGCGTGGATCAACTCCTTCACGAACTGGACTTGTAATCCAAGTTCTCGTTCCTCCCATCAATGCCGTCGCGCTGCGGCCACGACGGGTGAGGCTGTCGTGCTCCGTCTAAATTCAAAAGAAGGGTTGTGGGTAGGGCGAAACCGCCGGGTGCGCCCCGTGATCGTGCTCGACAAACCCAGACGGCGCGCCCGGCGGTCGCGCCCTACCTTTGCCGCCATCGGCGACTCCTCATCTCACCCCGCCCGAAACCACCGCCACAGCTCGGACGCGGTTTCTACGCCGCCAAAACACCTGAATCATTAGTGCCACATTTGATTTCCGCTCCTGCGGGTGACGTCGTGGAGGGACGTGCTCCGTCGCGTCCGCGCCGTTTGCAGGGGCCACGACGGAGCGCGGCCCTCCAACCGCGCGAATGATTCAGGAGAATTACAGCGCGTGACAAACCGCCTTCCTCTGCTAAAATCAAATAAGATGAAATCAGGGCTGACCTATCCTCCGGAGGTGCCGATTTGGGTTGATCCCGAACGGTTGAGTGGCGCGCCTTGCTTCAAAGGCACGCGCGTGCCGGTGGATAGTCTGTTCACGAATCTCGAAAGCGGGTTAAGCCTTGATGAATACCTCGACTGCTTTCCCGATGTCACTCGTGAGCAAGCCATTGCCGTTTTGGAATATGCTCACAAAGTTGCGCTTCCGGCCGCATGAAAATCCTGCTGGATGCGTGCGTCCCCCGACCGCTGCGAATATTTCTTCCCGATCACATCGTTAAAACAGCACAGGAAATGGGCTGGGGGAAATTGAAAAACGGCGCACTGCTTCAAGCCGCCGAACCGGAATTCGACGCCTTTCTCGCCAGTGACCAAAATCTCAAATATCAGCAAATCGTTGGCGGTCGAAAACTCTCCATTCTGATTTTGCCAACGAACGACTGGCCGACGCTGCAGCGCATGGGCAAAGAAATCGCCGCGAAAGTTTCCACGCTCAAACCCAGCGACTTTCTTGAGATGAAATGACACGACCGCAAGTCGAGTCGCGATGGACAATGTGAGCAAGCCGGTTCGCAAATCCAGTGATGTGGTGATCAGGTAGTAGTCGTACTCCGTCAAACTTGTTTTCAAGGGTGGGGCGCGACCGCCGGGCGCGCCGAGTCGTTTGGCCGGAGCGGCTGGCGCGGCGGACCAGCCCTACCAACAACCCTTCCATCGTGATTTGACGGAGCAGTAGTTGGCGTGGCGACTCACCCCGCCCGCAACCACCGTCACAGCTCGGTCGCGGTTTCCACGCCGGCAAAGCAACGACCACCAGACGTTGCCGATGAACCAGCTTGCCCAGAAGATCCGCCAGTCGCGCCGGCTCATCCCGTTGAACGCGGCACGATTCACACCGTCCGCCAAAAACCCGTTCCTCGCCTTCG
>CAZJCX010000021.1:19265-20685 GCA_964544425.1 uncultured Verrucomicrobiota bacterium | reverse complement strand
CCGGCATCCTGCATCCGATGCTGGCCGCCGCCGTGATGAGCCTGAGCAGCGTCAGCGTGATCGTGAATGCGTTGCGGTTGCGCCGGTTGGCGCTCCGAGAAAATTCCGCGAGGGTTTTTTACGGTGAAAACGTATTCCTTTGTGATGAACGATCTCGATAGCCAGTTGCGCAGGCTGATGCAGCAGTGGCGCGATCTGGAACCGCGGCCGATGTTTGCCGCAGATGTGCGGCGCCGGATCCGGTTGGAAACCGTCAGGCCGGCCAGCCGGTGGGCTTGGTTGATTCCCCAATGGCAACCCATCGCCGCCGCGGCCGTGATTGCCCTGATGATAGGCGCCTGGGCGGGCCGGCAAGCACCGCCGGCATTCGCCGCGCCGCCGACCACCTTTCTGGCGGCGGATTCGTTGGCCGGTGGATATTTGAAGCTCACGGGAGCACACCGATGAAGCAACTCCTGATTTCAGTAACCTTGGCGGCGGTCGTGGCGGCGGGGATTTCGTGGGGCGCCACCCGCTGGTTTGCGCGCGACCAGCAAATTGAATTGCACGATGCCGGCTGGTTGCGCCGCGAGTTACAGCTCACCCCTGCGCAAACCGCGACGATCGCCAAGCTGACTGACGAATACCGGTCAGCCGTGAACACCAGTTGCGCGAAACATTGCGACGCCCGCTTCGGCCTCAGCGAAGAACTGGCCAAGCCAACCGTCAACCTGCCGGCCGCGGAAGCGGCCGTGGGCAAAATGTGCGCGGCGGCCAATGAAGTCGAGCACGCCACGCTGCAGCACATCTTGAAGGTCCGGGAAGTTCTCACCGCCGAGCAGCGCACCCGGTATGCCGCGCTCATCAACCAGCAACTCTGCACGATGTATCCGCCGCAGGTGAAACAATGATGAACAGACTTTTTCGTGGTAGGGCGCGACCGCCGGGCGCGCCGAGGTCATCATTGCGAACTACGGCGCGCCCGGCGGTCGCGCCCTACCTATTGGCGGGTTTGCTTCTAAGCTTCTCGGTTGCTCGCGCCGAGACGCTTGACGATTGGGTCACCACCGCGTTGGCGAAGAATCCGGAACTCGCCGCGGCCAAACAAAAATGGGAGGCAGCCAGGACGAAAGTGCCGCAAGCCCGGTCACTCGAAGACCCCATGGTCGGCGTGGACGTCGAACGCGACTCCACCCGGTTCAATTCCTACATGGATGCCGAGTGGATGATCAGTCAAAAAATCCCCTGGTTCGGCAAACGCGGCGCCAAAGCGTCAGTCGCGCAGATGACGGCGGAGGTCGCGGGATTTCAGTATCTCGAATTGGTCCGGTCACTGCGCGGCCAGGTCATCGCAGCCGAGTGGGATTTGTGGCTGGCGCAGCGGACGGCGACTTTGATGGCGGAGAACCGGCAGCTGATGGAGCAATTCGCGAAGGTAGCC
>CAZJCX010000021.1:11548-19201 GCA_964544425.1 uncultured Verrucomicrobiota bacterium | reverse complement strand
ATGGCTAACGAAGTCACCACGATGGAACGTGAAGTCGGAGTCGCGCAAGCCACCATCAACAAACTTCTCGCCGCGGACCCGGCCACGGCCCGCGCCGTTTCCAATGCACCGGCCTTGCCGGTATTATCGGTCAGCCTGGAGCAACTCCAATCCCAAGCCCGGCAGTTTTGCTGCATCCTGATGTCGTTCCTGCGCGCGGTGCAGGCCAAGGAAGCCGGCGTGCGCGTGGCGAAACTGGAGAACGCGCCCGACTTTGAGTTTCGCGTCGAAGCCCGGCAATACAACGCCCGCAGCGGTATTCAGGAATACGACACCGGCGTGGCGGTCAACTTCCCGTGGCTCTGGCGCGGCAAATACCGGGCCATGCAGTCCGAGGCGAAAGCCGAGCTCGCGATGGCACAAGCGGAGTTCGACAACGAAGTCAACCTGACCATGCTCGAAATCAAGGAGCTCTACACCAAAGTAGAAGCCGCCACGCGCCTCGCCACGGTTTTCGAACAAAAACTGCTGCCGCAAGCCAAGCAGCTCATCGAATCCACCCGCACCAATTACGAAGCCGGCAACGCGACCTTCCTCGAAGTCGTCGAGGCCCAAAAACTCTGGCGCGACGCACAGCTCGGTTATGAGCGCGCCCGCGGCGACGCCGGCAAGTCACACGCCAAACTGGATGCCGTCGCCGCACCTTGGGGTGAGTTCGAATTCGCCACCGGTTTGGTCACGAGGGATATGAAATGAAAACACTCATCGCCATCGTCACATTGTTGAGCGCCGCCATCCTGACCGGCTGCTCCAAACCTCATGAGCATCCCCCGGCGACGCAAACGTACTGGTGTCCGATGCATCCCGAGGTCACGAGCACCGACCCCAACGCGCAATGTGACAAGTGCGGTGGGATGAAGTTGCTGCCGAAGGAGGGCGCGCCCGCTCCCAAGCCAACCAAACCCGCTGCCAAAGCGGGACAGTTTACCTGCCCGATGCATCCGAACATCGTCGCGGACAAACCCGGTGATTGTCCGATCTGTAGCATGCGGCTCGTGCCGATCACGGACACACCCGACGAACATGCCGGCCATGCGATGCCGGCCGGGTTGACCGCGGTGCGGGTCAGCGGGGAAGTCCGCCAGGCGATCGGTTTGAAAGTGGGTCGGGTGGAAGCCCGCGAGTTGACCCGCGAGATTCGCACGTCGGCGCGCATCGTGCCGGACGAGTCGCGGCTTTCGCGGGTGTCGGTGAAATTTGAAGGCTGGGTGGACAAACTCTTCGTCGCCGTGACCGGTCAAGCCGTGAAACAGGGCGACCCGTTGTTGACGGTGTACAGCCCCGATCTCGTCTCTGCGCAGCAGGAATATTTGCTCGCAACCGATTCGGTGAAACAAGCAGCACGGCGGCGGTTGGAATTGTGGGACATCAGCGCCGCGCAGATCGAGCAGCTCGAGAAAACCGGGCAGGTGGAAAAGACACTGACCATTTTCGCGCCCGCCGCTGGTGTGGTGGTGCAACGGATGGTGTTGCCCGGCCAGAAAATCATGCCCAGCGAACCGTTGCTGGAAGTGGCGGATTTGAGCGTGGTCTGGGCTGACGCCGACATTTATCAGCCCGACCTGCCGCTGGTGAAGAAGGGCAGGCCGGTCACGGTCGAGGTGGGCACGCAGAGTTTCGAGGGACAAGTGACGTTCGTGACGCCGACACTCGACCCGGCGACGCGGACCGCGAAAGCACGGCTGGAGATTGCGAATCCCGACCAGCAATTGAAGCCGGGGATGTTCGCCACGGCGCGCATTCACGCGTCACTCGGCCGGTCACTGGCGATACCCGAAGCGGCGGTGCTGCGGTCGGGTGAGCGCGCGTATGCGTTTCGCGACGAAGGCGATGGCCGCCTGATGCCGGTGGAAATCAAGATCGGCGCGCGGGCCGGGGAGTTCTTCCAGTTGCTCGAAGGCTTGCAGGAAGGCGACGCGGTGGTGACGTCCGCGAATTTCCTCGTGGATAGCGAATCGCAACTGCGCGCCGCGCGCGCGGGGATGAGCGGGCATTCGCACTGATGGTCAACCGTGAACCCTGAACCGCAAACCGACAAACTGAGTTTTATCCAGCGCGTTATCCACTTCAGCGCGCACAACCGGTTCTTCGTGATCGCGCTCACGGCGGCAGCGGTGGTGTACGCGGTGTATGTGCTGAAGTTTATCCGGCTCGACGCCATCCCGGATCTCTCGGACACGCAGGTCATCGTGCTGACGAAGTGGGATCGGTCGCCGGATGTGATCGAGGATCAAGTGACGTATCCGATCGTCAGCGCATTGCTCGGCGCGCCGAAGGTGAAGGCGATCCGGGGAGCTTCGGATTTCGGGTTCAGCTACGTCTATATCATCTTCGAGGACGGGACAGACCTGTACTGGGCGCGGTCGCGGGTGTTGGAGTATTTGCAGAAGATTGCCGGGGAATTGCCGCCGGGCGTGACGCCGTCGCTCGGCCCGGATGCAACGGGTGTGGGTTGGGTGTTTCAGTACGCGTTGGTGGACAAGTCCGGCAAGAATTCACTGGCGGACTTGCGATCGTATCAGGACTGGCATCTGCGCTACGCGCTGCAAAGCCTGCCGGGTGTGGCGGAAGTCGCGTCGTTCGGTGGGTTCGAGAAACAATATCAGGTCACGGTGGACCCGGTCCGACTGCAGAGCTTCGGCCTGTCGGTGATGGACGTGATGGAGGCGATCCGCCGCAACAACAACGAGGTCGGCGGCCGGCTCATCGAATGGAGCGGGCGCGAATACATGGTGCGGGCGCGCGGTTACATCCAGGACATGGACGCGCTCGGCGCGGTCGTGGTGAAAGCCACGGCGACCGGCACGCCGGTGCAGTTGCGCGATGTGGCCGACCTCGCGTACGGCCCGCAACTGCGGCGTGGGATTGGCGATTTGAATGGTGAGGGCGAGGTGGTCGGCGGCATCGTCGTGATGCGTCACGGCGAGAACGCGCTCAACGTCATCGACCGCGTCAAAGCCCAACTCGCCCAGTTACAGCCGTCGATGCCGGCTGGCGTGGAGGTGGTGACGACGTACGACCGGTCGCAACTCATCCGCGAATCCATCGACAACCTGAAACACGAACTGACGCTGACGATGATCATCGTCAGCTGTGTGATTCTGTTTTTCCTCTGGCACATTCCGTCGGCGCTCGTGCCGATCATCACCATCCCGGTGTCGGTGCTGCTGGCATTTATTCCGATGTACCTGCTGGGCATCACGTCGAACATCATGAGCCTGGCCGGTATCGCCATTTCGATCGGCGTGTTGGTGGACGGCGCGATTGTCGAGGTCGAAAACGCCTACAAGAAAATCGAGCATTGGCAGGAGGAATGTTGCCCCGGCAGTTTTCACGACGTGCGATTGGGCGCGTTGATGGAGGTCGGGCCGAGCGTGTTTTTCTCGCTGGCGGTGATCGCGGTGTCGTTCCTGCCGGTGTTCACGCTGGTGGATCAGGCCGGGCGGTTGTTCACGCCGCTGGCGTACACGAAGAACCTCACGATGTTGCTGGCGGCGGTGTTGGCCATCACGCTGGACCCGGCAGTGCGGATGTTGTTCGCGCGCATCAAGCCGTTCGCGTTCCGTCCGAAACTCGTCGCAAAGGCGGCCTCGGCGGTGTTCGTGGGGCGCTACTACGCCGAGGAGAAACATCCGGTCAGCCGTGTGTTGTTCAAACTTTACGACGCACCCTGCCGGCTGGTGTTGCAGTTTCCGAAGACGACCATCGTGGCAGCGGCGTTGATCGTAGCGAGTGCGGTGCCGGTGTATTTGAAACTCGGGCGCGAGTTCATGCCGCCGTTGTTTGAAGGGACGCTGCTGTACATGCCGACGACGCTACCGGGTATGTCGGTGACGCAAGCGCAACAACTCATGCAGGTGCAGGATCGCATCATCAAATCGTTCCCGGAAGTCGTCAGCGTCCATGGTAAAGCCGGCCGCGCCACCACCGCCACCGACCCCGCGCCGATCAACATGCTCGAAACAGTCGCCGTGCTGAAACCCCATTCGCAATGGCGGCCCAAGGAGCGTTTCTTCTCCGACTGGCCGAAACCATTCCGCAAAGTACTCGGCCAAATCTGGCCCGAACACATTTCCGACAAGGAACTCACCGATGAAATGATCGAGGCGCTGCGCTTGCCGGGTTACGCCGCCGAAAGCTGGACGATGCCCATCCGCACGCGGATTGACATGCTCTCCACCGGCATCCGTTCGCCCATCGGCATCAAAGTGCTCGGCAACGACCTCACCGAAATCCAACGCACTGGCGAGCGCATTGAGGCACTGGCGGCGGAGTTGCCGGATACCGGCAGCATTTTTGCCGAACGCGCCGCCGACGGATTTTTCGTGGATTTCATCCCCGACCGCGACGCGCTGGCCCGGTACGGGTTGACGGTGGACGATTTGCACACCGTCATCATGAGCGCCATTGGCGGTGAAACGGTCACCACCACCATCGAAGGCCGGGAACGTTACACCGTCAACGTCCGCTACCCGCGCGACCTGCGCGACGATCTCGACGAACTCGGCCGCGTGCTGGTCACGGCGAAGATGGGCGGGATGGGCGATGTGGGAGCGGCGTCCTCGCCGCGACCGGGCATGACAGATCGCGGCGGGGACGCCGCTCCCACAATTCAGATTCCCATCCGTGAACTCGCCGAGATCAAACTCGTCAACGGCCCGGCCATGATCCGCAATGAGAACGGCCGGCTGGCCGGTTATCTGTATGTCATCCCGGCCACCACCGACCTCGGCGGGTACGCCGCCCGGCTGGATGCGTTGCTGAAAGAGAAGCTCTCCCTCCCCACCGGCACCGACATCGTCATCAGCGGTCAGTACGAGAACATGCTGCGCGTGCGTGAACGCCTGCTGCTGATCGTGCCGGTGACCATCGTGCTCATCGTGCTGCTGCTGTATCTCAACACGCGCAGTTTCTTCAAGACGATGGTCGTGATGCTGGCCGTGCCGTTTAGCGTGGTGGGCGCGGTGTGGTTCCTGTGGTTACTCGACTTCAACATCAGCATTGCCGTCTGGGTCGGCATGATCGCACTGATGGGTCTGGACGCCGAGACCGGCGTCTTCATGCTGATGTTCCTCGACCTCTCCTACGACGATGCCAAACGCAAAGGCCGACTCCGCAACCGGCAAGACCTCATCGAGGCGGTCATCCACGGCGCCGTCAAACGCATCCGACCGAAGATGATGACGGTGGGCACGACGTTCATCGGCTTGCTCCCGATCCTCTGGAGCGTGGGCACGGGCGCCGACATGATGAAGCGCGTGGCCGCCCCATTGGCCGGCGGTCTCGCCACCAGTTTCATCATGGAACTTCTGGTCTATCCGGCAATCTACTACCTTTGGAAATGGCACACCGAGGTCAAACCTGCCGCCATCAAGGGCAACCGAAATAGTGACGGTCTTTGATGAGGGTCGCGACAGGGGCGGGGACGAAGTTTTCCCAACGCGGGTCACCGGCCTGGATTTTCTCGATGACATCGCGGGAGTAGATCGCAAGCAGGTCGTGATCCACGGAGATGGTTTCGACGAAGCGGTTTTCAAGCAGATGCGCGTAGAGATGGTGGAGGTGGGTGGGGGCGGTGAAACTTTCCGGGTTGAGGACTAAGCCCCGCGTTTGGTCAATCGCCGGGCAGACATACAATCGCACGTCGCCTTGGAAGAGTTGGCCGAGGGCTTGGAGGATGCCGCCGGGCGTGTCGGTGTAGAATTGCTCATCGAACAGCTCCCGGATATTGCGCAGCCCCATCGCGAACCCGATGCGTTTGGTTGTGAGCCTGCGCAGGAACGGCACGAGCCGGTGGTAGCGGAGGTAGTTGGAGATCATCACGGTGTGCCCCAGCGCGCCGAGCGTGTCCACGCGCGCGAGAAAATCGGCGTGGTCAATGCGGTCGCCCGTCTGCAACTGGCGCAGCGTCATTTCGAGCAGCACTTCCGGCGGCTCATCGCTCTCGAATCGGGCGTGGGCGTTTTCGAGGATGGCCAGCGTGAGATTGGTGATGGGGCGGAAGCTGCCGCGTTCAATGAGGATCGGTTTTTTGTACAACAACTCGGCCGGCTGGATCACCTCGCCTTCGGCGGTGAAAATCGTGGCATCGGTGAATTGTTGCTCGACGAGTTGCAGGCTCATCAGCCGGTTGTCCACTCCGGCAAACGCCGGGCCGCTGAACCGGATCAGATCAATCTCGATCCGGTCGTGGGTCAGTCCGTCTAGCAACCCCGCGATCAACTGCGCCGGTTGGTCGCGCAGATAAAACGCGCCGTGCAACAGGTTCACGCCAAGGATGCCGATGGCTTCCTGCTCGCGCGTGGTTTCCGCGTCGAGCATCCGCACATGGAGGATGACTTCCGAGGCCGGCGCGCCGGGCGCGGCCTGAAACCGCACGCCCATCCAACCGTGGCCGTCCTCGCGCCGCGAGAAACTGCGGGTGGCCATCGTGTTGGCGAACGCAAAAAATTCGGTGCGGTCGCCGCGCGCGCCGCCGAGGCGTTCGCCGAGGAGGTTGTACTCGTATTCCAACATCGCATGCAGGCGCTGCCGGCTCACGTAGCGCTCACCCGCGCCGTAGATCGCATCGCTGACCGCCATGTCGTACGCGGAAATGGTTTTGGCGACGGTGCCGGCGGCCCCGCCCACTCGGAAAAACCACCGGGCCACTTCCTGCCCGGCGCCGATTTCCGCAAACGCGCCGTACTTGGCGGGGTCGAGATTGATTTGGAGCGTCTTGTCGTGAGTCGTGAGGGTGGTATGCATGGTCAGGTGATCCGGTGGGTCCAAGCCACAGTGCCATATTTCTCGGCGCTCAGCCGCGTCGCCACGGCGCGCTCCGCGGCCGACAACTCATACGGCTCGAACGCGATGCCCATCGTCTCCGCGAATCCCCGGCGGAGCCGCGCGACCGGCACAGGCGCCGCGATCGAGCCTTGATGCAACATCCCGAATTTCGTCCGCCGCTGTGCGCCTCCGGCCAGCTTCTGGCCGTTGGCCACGACGTCGCCGTGAACCGGTTTCTGAAAACATTCGTACTGGCCCGCCGGTGAGATCGCCGGGCCGGCATGCAGGGCCGGCCGGGATTCCAGCGCGGCCGCGACGGCTTGGTGGATGGCACAATAGGCGTCCGTCGTGGACAGGGTGTAAAGTGGATGGCCGACCGGCGCGACGATGGTGTACGTGGTGTCATGGCCGTGATAGACGACGCCCCCCCCGGTCGGCCGGCGCACGATGACGGACTGACGCTCCAGCGCCGCGGGAAATTTCTGGAAATAACCAAAACTGACCGCCGGTTGCTTCCACCCGTACACACGCAAGAGCGCCCGGCCCCGCGTCGGCGCCGTCTGCAATAACGCTTCGTCCACCGCCATGTTCCACGGCGCGTCGCCGGGCGGGGACTCCAACCAGTGCCACGTGTCAGCCATCGCGCATCTCTATCACAAACCTCCCGGCTTGTGGAGCGCGCGGGGAGCATTGCGCGAGCCGCGCGCATTGTGTATTGTCTCCGCCGTGACGCTGACCGAAAAAATCATGGCCCGCGCGGCGGGCAAGAAATCCGTGCAGCCCGGCGACAACGTCTGGGTGCAGGTGGACGTGTTGATGACGCACGACGTGTAGGGAAAGAGTGTA
>CAZJCX010000021.1:6334-11514 GCA_964544425.1 uncultured Verrucomicrobiota bacterium | reverse complement strand
GTTCGGCAAGACCGCCAAGGTCTGGGACAAGGCCAAAGTCGTCATCATCCCCGACCATTACATTTTCACGGCCGATTCGAAGTCGAACCGCAACGTGGACATCCTCCGCGACTTCGTGAAGGAACAGGGGCTGAAATATTTCTACGACGTGATTGATGACCCGAACGGCCACTGGGTGTTCGACCCGGTCAAGGGCAACCTCCAGAAACAATACGGCTCGAAGTATGCCGGGGTCTGTCACACCGCGCTTGCCGCGAAAGGGCACACACGGCCCGGGGAGATTTTGCTCGGGACGGATTCACACACCTGCATGGCCGGCGCGTTTGGCGAATTCGCCACCGGCATCGGCAACACGGATGCCGGGTTCGTGCTCGGGACCGGCAAGCTGCTCTTGAAGGTGCCGGAGACGATGCGGTTCTGGCTCGAGGGCCAGTTGCAGCCGGGCGTGATGGCGAAGGACGTGATCCTGGACTGCATCGGGGACATCGGTTTCGACGGCGCGACGTACCGGGCGATGCAGTTCCAAGGTCCCGGCGCGCAGGCGCTCACGATGGACGACCGGATGACGATTGCGAACATGGCCATCGAAGCCGGTGGGAAGAACGGCATTTTTGAGCCGGACAAAAAAACGTTCGCGTACGTGGAAGAGCGGACGCGTGTGAACGGCACGAAATCGAGCTACGATCCGCTCTTTTGTGATGCCGACCAGAAATTTGTGTACGACAAAACGTTCGACCTCACGAAGCTCGAACCGACGGTTGCCTGCCATCCCGATCCCGGCCAGCGCAAGCTCGCGCGGGAGATGAAGAGCGTGGCGCTCGACCGGGCGTACATCGGCTCGTGCACCGGCGGCAAGACGAGTGATTTCATGGCTTTCGCTCAAGTGGTGAAGGGCAAGAAAGTGAAGATCGACACGTTCGGTGTGCCGGCCACCCCGGACGTCGTGGCGGATTTGCGCGCGGCCAAGTTGGACGGCCAGAGCGTGTGGGATGTGATGGTGGATGCCGGGGTGCAACTGACTGAGAATCCCGGCTGCGCCGCGTGTCTGGGCGGGCCGGCGGACACGTTCGGCCGGATGAACAAGCCGCTCAAATGCATCAGCGCCACCAACCGCAATTTCCCGGGCCGCCTGGGGCATTTGGAATCGCACGTCTTCCTCGCGTCGCCGTACACGGTCGCCGCCAGCGCCTTGACCGGGCACATCACCGATCCCCGCGAATATGTGAGTTGATGAAACTGTACCTGATTCGCCACGCCACCGCCTCCGACAGCGCGCCGAGTGATGCCGAGCGCCGGTTGACCCGCGAAGGCCAGGCGGAAGCGCGCGTGGTGGGGGCCGCCTTGGCGCGGTTGGGGGTGCAGCCGGATGCGATTGTCAGCAGCCCGTTGCTGCGGGCGCGCGAGACGGCCGCCCTGATTGCGAAAGAATTGGACAGAAGCGACGTCGAGGTGGCCGACGAATTGGAGAACGGACCGAGCACCACGGCCCTGATCCGCGGACTCAAGCCGTTCGCCACCGCGCGCGAGTTGATTCTCGTCGGTCACATGCCGAGTTTGGCGGAGCATCTCGCGGAATTTCTCGGCGTCAAAAACACCCAGGGTTTTCCGTTCGGCAAAGGCACCGTGGTCTGCCTGGAACTCGACTTGTTGCGCGAAGGCGCCGGTCAACTGCGCTGGTGGATGCGGCAGAAACAACTCGAGCTGCTGGCCGGTTGACCAACCGCAGCCGCTCCGATACAGTCGCCCCGCCATGTCCCCAAAAAAAATCGCCCCGCCACCCGCGGCCCCCGCCCTGCCGGGGCTGCTCCAGCCGGCGTGGTACAACCCCTTCCACATCCTCCCGCCCGGTGACAACGCACCCGACATCGTCAGCGCGTTCATCGAATGCCCGATGCGCTCGAAGATCAAGTATGAGTTGGACAAGCGCAACGGCATCCTGCACATCAGCCGCACGCTCCACAGCGCGGTGCATTACCCGAGCAATTACGGATTCATCCCCCAAAGCTACTGCCGCGACCACGATCCGCTCGATGTTCTCGTCCTCTCGCAAGAGCCGGTCATCCCCGGCTGCGTGATGCAAGCCCGCCCGATTGGCATCTTGCCGATGCACGACTCCGGCCAGGAAGATTTCAAGATCATTGCCGTCCATGCCAACGACCCCATTTTCGCGACGTACAACGACATTTCCCAATTGCCTCCGCACACGCTCCGCGAGATCCGGCACTTCTTCGAGATTTACAAGGAACTCGAAAAAGCCGGCCAGGTAAAAGTCGAAGATTTCCGCGGCCGCATTGACGCCCAAAGCTGCATCCGCCAAGCCCTCAAAGACTACCGCCGCTTCCGCGAGCAGTTGCTGCGTTGCGAGTATCCGGATTACTGAAGTGCCGCGCTTGGCAAGCGCGCCTGCAGAATGATGGTCAATCGTGGTAACATCCCGGCCATGAAAGATTTCTTCAGCGGCTTGCTCACCGGGATTGTGTTGATGGCGGCGACGGGGTGGTATTGGGTGTATGGGCGGAAGAATGAAGACGTGCGGCAGGCGCAGACTTCCGTGGGGACGGCGTTGCATCAGGCGGTGGATGCGGTCGAGGCGCGAATTGATGCCTTTGAGTTGCGCGGGAAAGACATCAAAGAGGACCTCACGCACACCGGCAAGGTGGTGCGAGAAAAAGCGCGCGCGGTCGGCGTGGCCCTTGGCGACGCGACGAGCGACACGCGGATTACGACGGCGATTCAAGCCAAGCTGCTGGCCGACCGGCAGCTTTCGGTGTGGAAGGTTGATGTGAGCACCACCGACGGCATGGTGACGCTGTCCGGTACGGTTTCGACGCATGATCAGATTGGCCGGGCAATGTTGGTGGCCTTGGAGACGCCCGGCGTGCGGCGCGTGACCTCCACGATTCAGGTGAAGCCATGACCAAACAGGAGATCGCGGCCGTCTTGGAGGAGATCGGGACGCTGCTGGATTTGAAGGGGGAGAATCCGTTTCGGGTCCGGGCTTATCAAGCCGCCGCGCGGATTATTGACGGCACCCCGGACGACATCGGCGTGTTGATCGCGGAAAACCGGCTGACGGAGATCAAGGGGATCGGCAAAGACCTCGCCGCGAAAATCGTCGAGTTACACACGACCGGGAAACTCCGATTTCACGAGGAGTTGCGCGCCTCGTTGCCTCCCGGCTTGCTCGACCTGTTGCGGATTCCCGGCTTCGGACCGAAGCGCGCGAAAGTGGTGTACGAGAAGTTACAGGTGGATTCGATTGAGAAACTCGAAGCGGCTTGCCGCAGCGGCCAGGTGGCAGAACTGACTGGTTTTGGCGAAAAGTCACAGCAAAAGATTCTCGAAGGCATCACGCTCGCCCGGCAGTTCAGTTCCCGGCATCACTATCATAAGGCGCGCGCGGTGGCGGACCCGATATTGGAAGCGTTGCGCGCCCATCCCGGGGTGATTCGGTGCGGCTTGGCCGGCAGCCTCCGCCGGTGCCGGGAGACGATTGGCGACATTGATTTTCTCGTCAGCGCCAAACCGAAGGACGCGCCCGGTATCATCGCGGATTTTGTCGGGATGCCCGGCATCCTCAACGTCTCCGCCCAAGGCGAAACGAAAGCCAGCGTGGTGCTCCAGGGCGGGGTGCAGGCGGATTTGCGGGTGGTGACGGATGACCAGTTTGCGTTTGCGCTGAATTACTTTACCGGCAGCAAAGAACACAATATCGCGATGCGCGCCCGGGCGTTGCGGCTGAAAAATCTGTCGCTGAATGAATACGGGTTCTGCCCGGCCGGTGAGAGGGAGAAAAGCGCGAAAGAACTCGGCAGCGCGATCAAGTGCCGGACCGAGGAGGAAATTTACCGGGCACTCGACTTGGACTACGTCCCGCCCGAACTCCGGGAAGACATGGGCGAGGTCGCCGCGGCGGAGGCCGGGACGCTGCCGAAGTTGGTCGAGTTGGAGAACCTGCGCGGGACGTTCCACAACCACAGCACATGGAGCGACGGGTTGGAGAGCATCGAGGCGATGGCGCAGGCGGCGCTGGATTTAGGGTTGGAGTACTTCGGCATCGCCGACCACAGCAAGAGCGAGTTTCAGGCGCACGGTCTCGACGAGAAGCGCGTCCGGCAGCAGGCCGACGAAGTGAAACGGCTGAACGAGAAATTCGCTGCGCACGGTTTTCGCATCTTCTTCGGCACCGAGTGCGACATTCTCGCGGAAGGCCGCTTGGATTTTGACGACAAGACTCTGGCGTTGTTTGACTACGTCGTCGCCAGCGTCCACCAAGGCTTCAGCCGTGACGTGGACAAGATGACCAAACGCATCTGCCGAGCGTTGGAGCACCCCGCCGTCACCATGCTCGGCCACCCCACCGGTCGCCTGCTGCTCGAACGCGAGCCCTACGCCGTGGACATGAATGCGGTCATTGAGACCGCCGCGAAGCACAAGAAGATCATCGAGATCAACGCCCACCCTTACCGCCTCGACATGGACTGGCGGCTTTGGAAACGCGCGAAGGAACTCGGCGTCAAATGCAGCATCAACCCCGACGCCCACAACATTCCCGACCTGCAACACCTCGCCGTCGGCATCGGCATCGCCCGCAAGGGCTGGCTCGAAAAGAAAGACATCATCAACTGCCTGCCGGTAAAGGAAGTGGCGAAGGTGTTGCGTCAGCCGGCGCGGTGAGCGCGATCACTTCTTCGGTTTGGGCACGGTCACCAGCAGATCGCACTTGGGACAGGGAATGAGCTTCCCGGCGTTGGCGGCGTCGGTGCTCATGGGTTCCTGGCACCAGCGACAGGGGAAGGTGAGCATCGTACCGGTGAGTTTCACTTCGGCTTGCGCGACCGGTTTGCTTGCGAGCATCGGCGACGGCGTGGTGCGGACAGGGCGCGGTGGCGGTGGCGGGCGCGCGGCGGCGGATGCCGGGATGTCGGTGACGGGGTTGCGCGGCGGCGGGGCGGAACCGTCTCCCCAGCGGGCGTTCTCGGCGGCGCGGGCGCGGTCTTCGTACGCGTCGGCGAGTTGGTTGCGCTCGACGGCGAGTTCCTGCGCGAAGGGGCCGCGGTACTCGCGAAAAACGTCGGCGGCGGCGTAGAACATCTTGAGCGCGGCTTTGCGCTCGGCTTGGGCTTTCAAGTCTTCGAGGACGGATTGCACATTCATGGCGACTGTTCCTCATATACCTG
>CAZJCX010000021.1:6041-6324 GCA_964544425.1 uncultured Verrucomicrobiota bacterium | reverse complement strand
TTGCTTGTTCCCGGCAATCTCTGGTAGCATCCACGCAATGCATCCGGTTTCGCAGCCTTTTCCGAATTGGCAGCCGTCGCCCCCGGTGGACCAAGTGGGAGTGGAAGAACGGGTCGCCCGGCTCAATTCCCGCAGCATCAAGAAGCAGTCAAAAGTCGCCGCACTCAAACTCGCGCTCAGCATGATTGACCTGACGACGCTCGAAGGAAGCGATTCGGCGGGCAAAGTCCGGCAACTTTGCAACAAAGCCAAGCATCTCCACGACACGCTGCCGGACCTGCCG
>CAZJCX010000021.1:4109-6023 GCA_964544425.1 uncultured Verrucomicrobiota bacterium | reverse complement strand
TGCGTGTATCCGACGCTCGTGCGGGTCGCGAAGGACGAGTTGCAGGGCACCGGCATCAATGTCGCGGCGGTGGCCACGGCCTTTCCCAGCGGGCAGGCCGACCGGGAGACGAAGATTCGCGATACCCGGTACGCGATCGAGGAGGGCGCGGACGAGATTGACATGGTGATCTCACGCGGGGCGTTTCTGCGCGGTGAACTGGCGTATGTCCATGACGAGATCGCGGAGATCAAATCCGTCTGCGGCGAGACCGTGCATCTGAAAGTGATTCTGGAGACCGGCGAACTCGGCACGCTCGACCGCGTCCGGCAGGCCAGCGATCTGGCGTTGGCGGCCGGGGGGGATTTCATCAAGACCTCGACCGGCAAGGTGCAGCCCGCGGCGACGTTACCGGTGACGTTGGTCATGTTGGAGGCGATTCGGGATTTTCATCAGCGCACAGGCCAGCAACGCGGGATGAAGCCGGCCGGCGGCATCAAGACGGCCAAGACCGCGATTCAATATCTGGTCATGGTCAACGAGACGCTCGGCCGGGATTGGCTGAGTCCGCACTTGTTTCGGCTCGGCGCGAGCACGCTGGCCAATGATGTGTTGATGCAGTTGGCCAAGGAAACCACCGGGGTTTACCAATCACTCGACTATTTCTCGCAGGCGTAAATCATGAGCACCACCACCCTCGACTGGACCTACGCAGCGGCACCCGAAACGACGGACCCGCAAATCAAACCCCGGTACGACTTGTTCATTGACGGTAAGTTCGAGAAGGGCGCGGCGTACCGGACCATCCTCAATCCCTCCACCGCCGCGCCGCTCACCGAGGTCGCCGACGGCTCACCAGCCGATATTGACCGCGCGGTGAAAGCGGCTCGGCGCGCGTACGAGAAGGTGTGGTCGAAGATGCCGGCGCGCGAGCGGGGCAAGTTCATTTTCCGTCTCGCGCGATTGTTGCAGGAACGCGCCCGCGAGTTCGCCGTGGCCGAATCGAAGAACGGCGGCAAACCGATCCGGGAAAGCCGGGACGTGGACGTGCCGCTCGCCGCCGCGCATTTCTTCTACTACGCCGGGTGGGCGGACAAGCTGGCGTATGCGTTCCCTGGCGCGAAAGCCCGGTCGCTCGGTGTGTGCGGGCAGGTGATTCCGTGGAATTTTCCGTTGCTGATGGCGGCGTGGAAGATCGCGCCCGCGCTGGCGACCGGGAACACGGTGGTGTTGAAACCGGCGGAGACGACGCCGGTGACGGCGTTGAAACTGGCCGAGTTGATTCAAGAAGCGGAATTGCCGGCCGGCGTGGTGAACATTGTCCCGGGCGGGCGGCCCACGGGTGCCGCGGTCGTGCAACATCCCGGGGTGAACAAGGTGGCGTTTACCGGCTCCACGGCGGTCGGCAAATGGATCATGAAAGAACTGGCCGGGACGAGCAAGCGTTACACGCTCGAACTCGGCGGCAAAGCGGCGAACATCATTTTCGAGGATGCGGCGCTTGATCAGGCGGTCGAGGGCATCATCAACGCCATCTTCTTCAATCAAGGCCACGTCTGCTGCGCGGGTTCCCGTCTGTTGGTGCAGGAAGGCATCGCGGATACGCTGGTTGCGAAGTTGAAACACCGGATGCAATCGCTCATCGTCGGCGACCCGCTCGACAAGAACACCGATGTCGGCGCGATCAACTCACAGCAACAACTCGACAAGATCAACCAGTATCTCGCCATCGGCCGGGGAGAAGGCGCGGAAATGTGGCAGGCGGATTGTCCGTTGCCGGAGAAGGGATTCTACTGCCGGCCGACGCTGTTCACGAACGTCAGCCAATCCCACCGGATCACGCAGGAAGAAATCTTCGGCCCGGTCTTGGCGATCCAAACGTTCCGCACCGCCGAGGAGGCGATTGATAAAGCGAACAACACGCCGTACGGCCTG
>CAZJCX010000021.1:3834-4092 GCA_964544425.1 uncultured Verrucomicrobiota bacterium | reverse complement strand
GACAAAGGCGCAAAGATTTTCAAAGTGACCCGCCACGTGAAAGCCGGGGTGATCTGGGCCAATACATTCAACAAGTTTGATCCCAGCAGCCCCTTCGGCGGCTACAAAGAGAGCGGCATGGGCCGGGAAGGCGGCTGGCACGGCCTCTTCCCCTACGTGGCGTTGGAGGCGATATGAGCGAGCGTGTACCGGTACTGAAGACGTACAAACTCTACATCGGCGGCGAGTTTCCCCGCAGCGAATCCGGTCGCAGCTACG
>CAZJCX010000021.1:1535-3813 GCA_964544425.1 uncultured Verrucomicrobiota bacterium | reverse complement strand
GACGCGCGTCGCCGGCACATCGCCAACGTCGCGCTCGCATCGCGCAAAGATTTCCGCAACGCCGTCGTCGCCGCCCGCGCCGCGCAGCCGAAATGGGCCACTAAGTCCGGTTACAATCGCGGCCAGATTCTTTACCGGATTGGCGAGATGGTGGAAGGCCGCCGCGACCAGTTCGTCGCCGAGCTGAAACAACAAGGCTCGTCCATCGCCGACGCGCGGAAGGAAGTGGACGCCACCATTGACCAACTCATCCACTTCGCCGGCTGGGCCGACAAGTACCAGCAACTTTTCAGCACCGTGAACCCCGCCGCGTCGCCGCACTTCGTCTTCTCCGTGCCGGAGCCGACCGGCGTCGTCGCGCTCATCGCGCCCGCCGACAGCGCGCTGCTCGGTCTGGTCACGTTGCTCTGCCCGGTCATCCTCGGCGGCAACACGGTCGTCGCGCTCGCGTCGGAAACGAAACCGCTCAGCGCGATCACGTTCGCCGAAGTCCTCGCCACGAGCGATGTGCCGCCGGCGGTCGTGAACATCCTCACCGGCTCGCGCAAAGAATTGCTCACCCAGATCGCCGGGCACATGGACGTGAACGCTATTGTCTACGCCGGGCAGAATGCTGCCGAGAAGAAGCTGATCCAGGAGCAAGCCGCGCTGAATCTCAAGCGCGTCATTTTCCCGAAAGCCAGCGACGAGTCCCCCTACGCCATCCTCGACGCGCAGGAAATCAAAACTACCTGGCACCCCGTCGGCCTCTAGCATTCGACGTCCGCTTTCCACGGCCGACCTGCCTCCCCACCGAGTCACGGCTAAACCAACGGGGCGCTGCGGAGAGGCGGCGGAGTGGTTGCAGGCGGCGGTTTGCTGAGCCGGAACGATGCAGTTGGAACTCCCCCTCACTCTGCCCCTTTCCCCATTTCATGGGGCGAGGGAATCTGTGCTGCCCGCCAGAAGTTGGTGAACTGGCGGGAGGACGACAACACGAACCGACCGAATCGGTCGTTGGGGCGAATGATCCCCACAGAATATGTGGTCGCGCACTCGGCGCTTCGGATGCCTCCGGCGTCCTCCGCACCGAGCGCGCGCGAACCAACCCGGAGGCTGCAAGGCGTGGAAAACTTGGGTCGCTAGTGTCCAGTGTTGGGGGCAACGTCAGCGCTCCGCGCCGTCGCGGACGCGCCGGAGCCAGTCGAGATTGTGCGTGAGCCGGGCCGCATCGCCACCGGAGTAGCTGCTATACCGGGCCCTATCGAAGGTATCATTGCACCCTCCTTTTCCCCGGTAATTGAGCAGGTGATCACCGTTCCCGGCACAGAAATTCAGGACGGTCACGTCGGCGGCTTTGATCCAAGCCGCATAATGGTCAAAGAATGACTGCACCGCGGGACGCAGCTCGGCAAAGTCGGCAAAGTCCTTGGCGTGACCCACGGACAGAAGATGCGGGGGGTGGTTGTCATCACGTTGCTCAGCTCGCTTTCGATGCGGCAACGCTGGGTGGATTCATGGTTTCGTTATTCTTGCTGTCGGGAGTCATGACCATTTGATCAACGCGGCCATGAGGCCGGAGTCACGCTGGAAGACACGCTCGTAGATGACGGAGATCTCGGCGGGCGTGGCCACCATTCCCAGCCACGGACGCACGGTCAATTTCCCATCGGCCATCAACTTCATGATCGGACGCAGGTCGCTCCAAGCACAGGGACAGAACAGCGATAACCGTTTCACATGCGCGACCAGGAAACGAAAGCTGACCATGCCGGGATAATGGCCTTGCATGACGAACCGCGCGTATGGCGCGGCGAGATCCAAGGCGGCATCCAGCACTTTCGTGTTACCGGTGCATTCGAAGACCACCGTTGCACCGTTGGCATGGTCGCGCCGCAGTCGTTCGTTAAGCGCCGCGGTGTCGCCGCAGACGGCCACGTCCGCGCTATGCAAGCCGGCCAGTCGCACGCGATCCGCCGCCAAATCGCAGGCATAGACTTTTGCGCCACCAGCCCGGCACAGTTGCGCGGCAAACTGCCCGACCATTCCCAAACCGACAACCGTCACGATATCGTCCGGCTGTACTTTCGCCATCGTGACGCCTTGTTGACTCACCGAGGCGAGCCAGGCGTACGCCGCTTCTTCGTCGCCAACACCATCGGGAATACGAACCAAAGCGCTCTGCGCCCAATCCCCTTTGTCGGCAACTATCGGATGCGATTGATGGGCGTTGCCGGCACCGTACCCGAAGTCGGTCGGCTGGAAGTTGCTGCACCCGGAACAGACGCGGTCGCCCACC
>CAZJCX010000021.1:0-1525 GCA_964544425.1 uncultured Verrucomicrobiota bacterium | reverse complement strand
TAGCCGACGACTTTCGGTCCGACCTCGACGATCCGCCCGACTCCCTGGTATCCGAGCAGACACGGCAACTTCGCGTCTTGCAACTGACCAGAGACGACGAGATACTCCGTGCCGATGCTAACGCCACTGAACGTGTTGGCGACACGCACTTCGTGGTCTTGGAGCGGTCGCGTTGGAAACTCGCGCACCCCGGCTTGACCGGGCGCGGTGATGACAACAGCGTGGGTGGTGGGGGCACTCATAGTGTCACCGTAAGTTTGATGGCTTCCTTGCGACGGATGTCAGCAAGCCCGTCATTAATTTTTCCCAGCGGCAATTCCCCGTCGCAGAAATCTTCCGGCCGAAGCTCTCCGGTCAGGTAATGCGTCAGAACGATGCCGTGCGCCTGCCATTCCTCGGCGGTCTTCTTGACGATGCGGTACTCGCTCGGCCCGTGAAAAAGATTACCCGCGCAACTAAGGTCGTGGGGAATGCCGAACAGGAACAACTTCCCGCCCTCCGCAAGACAACCCATCATCTGCGGCACATGGCCGGCGCTGCCAACGGCTTCCATCACGACATCCGCACCCGCGCCGCCAAACGCGTTACGTACCGCCGCGGCGACTTTCTCGCCGTCCCGGTAATCCACACACGCCGTCGCGCCCAGCCGTTGCGCGAGCGCAAACCGCGTCGCACTGCCAACCAACACCACGGTCGCACCCCGCAGCTTCGCGCACCGCACAAACGACAAACCGTTCCCACCGGAGCCAAACACCACGACGCGCTGGCCGGGAGCCACGCCGAGTTGCAGCAGACAACTCATCGTGTCGCGCCACGTCACGAACAACGTCGCATCCGCCACCGGCATTTCCGGTAACGGCAGCGAGCTGCGCCACCTGTAATCTGTCGCGCCGCCGGTATCCTCCGCCTGCGACCACGTGTCGCGGACGATCCCCCACGCCGCAAATCCGCCCCACGAACTGCCGAGTCCCTGATACGGCCGTTCATCCGGCAACCACATCGGGCGGACAACAAGCTGACCAGGTTGAAAGCGGCGCACTTTCGGCCCGACGGACACGACACGCCCGGCGGATTCATGGCCGAGCACGAACGGTGGAGACGCCGACCACGCCCGCGGAAACGTGCCGTCCACGAGATGGCTGTCGGTCGCCGCACAAATCGAACATGCCTCGATTCGGCACACGGCGTCGTACGGGCCGACCGGGAACCCCGGCACGGCGGTGATTTCCAGCTTGCCCCAGTCGCGAACGACAGCGGCGGGGAATGAGTTGGGCATTGTTGTCATAAGATTGGCCTGGCCAGCGAAAACCGGTTTGTTTGGCCGGCCTGTAGTCGTGTGATTTTTCCGTCTGCGATGAACTCGCCGATGCCGGACGCGGGTACGGTAACGGCCACATCGTGGCCGGTGGGAGTGACGGTAGCGCGGAAGTGAATCGGACCATTTACGGTATGGGCGACCACGTCGAGGTTTCCCAGATCAGCGAGCTGTGGTCGGATGATGTAAGAGCGTGTTTGGAAAGTCCTG
>CAZJCX010000020.1:26353-26627 GCA_964544425.1 uncultured Verrucomicrobiota bacterium | reverse complement strand
CGGGGGCGACGACGGGCGATTCGCTGCCGTCGTCCACCACGACGATTTCGCAGCGGTCGCGCGGGTAATCGAGCGCGGCGAGCGCGGCGAGGCCGGCGGCGATCTGGCGCGGGCGGTTGCGCGTGGGAATTACGATGGAGATGAACGGTTCCATGGGAGGAGTGAGCGCACGAGATTGAGTTCCCGCGCGGTGAATTCGCGCAACCCGATAAAACCGACCACGACCAACGCGCCGAGCAGGATCAGTTTGCCGATCACCCACGCGCCGGGCGTG
>CAZJCX010000020.1:25500-26343 GCA_964544425.1 uncultured Verrucomicrobiota bacterium | reverse complement strand
ATAGGCCGCGGCGGCGAACGCGGCCACCGTCAACAGCGCGCTTCGCAACAGCGACCCGAGCGCGGGGCCAACCTGCCAGACGCGCCGGACGATGATCAATGCCATGACCACGCCGAGCGCGGCGCTGATGGTCATGGCCATGACGGCGCCCTCTGCCCGGAGCGGGGGGATCAGCAGCAGACTGCCGGTCACGCCCAGCGCCAGCACGGGCGCGGCATACCACAGAATCGCGTCCGGTCGCCCGCACGCGGTGAGGATCGAAGCGCTGATGTTCAAGGCCACGAGCGCGACCGAGCCAAACATCAACCAGCCGAGCAACACGCCCGCGGTTCCAAACTCGGCGCCAAAGATCAGCCGGGTGATCTCGCCCCCGGCACCCGCCGTGATGCCGGCGACCGGCAGGAGAAACCACGCGAGCCGCAACGAATCCCGGCTCATCGCGCGCGCTTTGTCCGCGAGGCCGTCGCGCTGCAGGTGCGTCAGCGTGGCGATCAACAACGGCGCAAACGCCACAATGAACAGTCGCGGCACAATGGCGAGATTCGCCGCCGCGCCGACCAGGCCGACGTCCGCCGCGGTGCCACCGCATAGTTTCAGCAGCAGCAACGTCTGCACGTCAAACAACCGCAGGCACATCGTGGCCATGAAAATCGGCAGGGCGTAATCCAGCAGGCGTCGCAGCGGTATCGCCGCCGGGTGACGCCACGGCGCGCGGCAGTGATGGCGGACGACAACCAATTCGATGCCAGCCGCCGCGAGGTTGCCGAGGATCGCGCCGACGACCGAAAATCCCAGCTCGACGATCGCGATGATGAACACCAACCGGCTCGTCCACCGCCAGAC
>CAZJCX010000020.1:14840-25490 GCA_964544425.1 uncultured Verrucomicrobiota bacterium | reverse complement strand
GTTTCGCAGGCGTTCCTGGCCCAGACGCTGGCCTGCGCGCGTTGCCGGTAGCCACCCCGTCCGATGAGAATGCTCCGGTACGCCTGCGCCACGGCGAAGATGGGGATCTCCAGTGCCATCAATCGCAGGTACGCCGCCAGGGCCGGTTCGCCGGTCGCGGTGGCGAACGGACCAGCCAGCGCTTGCACCAGCGCCATCGCCGCCAGCCCGATCCACAGTTGCCAGCGCAGGAGCGTCGCCCCCAACGGCTGCCAGTCCGCGGTTTCGCTGAGGAGTTTCACCGCGGCGCGGCTGAACACAGTGGTCACAGTCCACCCGACCCACGCCACCACCGTCGCCACAAGCGTGAACCAGCCGTACCCTTCCGGCAGCAGCTTGCGCGTGAGGTAGGCCGCCGTCACGAGGCCGGTGAGGGGGAACAGCGATTCCGCAAGAAACGTCCGCGCGGTCCCATCCAGCAAATGCCGTCCGCGATCGTGGCCGGTGGTGGCTGGATTCATTGCGGGGGAAGTTCCCCGGCAGGGCTGGGCCGGTCAGGTTGCGGGGTCATAGCCGGGGAGCCAGGGAAACTGATCGAACCGGTTCGTGACCTGCGTGATGAACGCCGCTTCCCAGCCGGTTTCGCGGGAGGTGTGGCGCGCCGTCGGGAAGACCACGGCGGCGCAGTCGGCCAGATAGTCAGGCGTCGGTTCGACGCCGAGGAACCGGCAGAGTTGCGCGAGGACGGTGGTCGGGTCGGCAATCAGATGCTCGTGGCGGACATCCAGCCAGTGGTCGCCGGGCACGTCCCGCCGCGCGGCGGCGACCATGGCGGCGAGTCGAAAGTAGTAGTCTGCGGCGGCGGCGGGCGTGAGGCGCAGCCGGTGGGCGATGGTGGCGATGTTGTCGAAGGGATTGCGGATGACGTGGATGATCTTGACCGGCACGCCCACGGTGGCTTGCAGCCGGGCGAGGAGGCCGGGGTCGGTGTGCAGGCGCAGCGTGGTGGCCTCGCCGTGTTTGTCGCCGATCACGCGCAGCGTCCGGCAGCGTCCCTGCCATTGGGTGGGGACGGCGTAGGAGTAAAATGGCGAGCGACGACCGGCTGCGCTGAAGCGGCGCGAGTTGTCGAGGATCAGGTGATACAGCAGGGCGCGCGGAAACCGGGCGAAGGTCAGTTGCAGGGCGTCGAGTTCGTGCGCGAAGACCATGTCCGGATGCGCGTCGAGCAGCGAGCCGATGACGCTGTGCCCGCTGCGCGGGTAGCCGATGAACAGCGCGAAGCTGGCGACTGACCGGAAGTCAGCCCGTTGGCGCGCCGTCAACCACGCGCCGCGCGCCGCGAGCCGGCCCAGCCGTCCGAGTTGCCGGGCATAGTACGCGGGGGTTTTGGGGTCAAGCCCACAGGGGATGTGACGGGGAACGGGTGGCGGCATGGCGGTTTGTTATACACACCAGCCCGGAAAATCTCGACCGGTAATTTCGCGCAGGCGGCGCGCATCGGGCGCCAACTCGGTGTGGAGCCGGTCGCGGGTGGCGGGCGTCAGTTCGGGCACCGGCATGGGTTCGGAGAACGGCCAGTAGGGGAGGTTGACCAGTCGCCAGCGCAGATCCGGAGGGAGCGCGTGCAACCACTGCCACTGACGAAGCGGCGCGGCCCAGCGCCCGAGGATGGTGGCGCGCCTTTGATCACGGGCGCGGAGCCGTTCGCAGGTGAAACGCGGCGAGACGAAATCGGGGGCGACGCCGAGGAATTGAAAAATGTCGCGCAACGTCGCGAGCCGGTCGGTGCGCAGGGATTCCGCGGGGACGACGAGGATCTGCGCGCGGGGGAAGTGCGCGAGGTAGTGCTCCAATTGCCGGGCGTACCGGCTGTGGTTGAGGTACGGGGGGGCGCCGCAGGCCTCCGCGAATGGGCGATGCTCGCGGTTGATCGCGACGTGGTGAACATACTGCGAGATGATCCGTTGCACGGGATCGCGGACGAGGTAGATGAGTTTGGCTTGCGGCACGAGGTCACGCATCCGGGCGGGGATACCGGGATCCACGGGGAAATCCGTGTAGTAAGGGGAGGATTCGCCGCGAACGGGGCGGTCGACCGGGAACTGCGCTTCGTACCACGCGCGGCCGCGCGACCAGTTGCGGGCGGCGTGGAAGTAATTCAGCTCCTTGATCCGCGACATGAAAATCTGCGGGTGCTGCTGGAGATAATAATGCAGGCTCGTCGTCCCGCATTTCATGCCCCCAATGATCAGAAGATTGGGCAACATTACAGGGTGACCGGGCGGCCTTTCAGGTCGGCGGGCACCGGTTCGCCCAGCAGTTGCAGCAGCGTGGGCGCAACGTCGAGCACGTCCACGTCGGCATGTTCGCCCCGCGTGGTAATGGCCGGCCCGGCGGCGGCCATGAATCCCTGATGACTGTGGTCGCTCTCCCGGAAGAATTCCGGCCGCTCCTGCGTGAGCGTCGCGCGGGGATGAATCACGCGCTCCCGGAAATGGGCGGCCGGCTCCCAATGCGCCCACAAATCCGGGAAGAGCCGCGGTGGATTGACGCCGAACAACTCGCCGGGCCGCTCGACTTTCGCAATTGCCGGACGGTTGGTCACCGGGTCCACCAGTTGACGCAGGTCGGCCTCGATTCGATCCAGCAACGCGGCGTACTCGGCGCCGGGCGCGACGCACCCGCGTGGTTCCCGGCCACGGAGATTCACGCGGATCAGGCTCGTATAAAACGTCGGCAGCGCGAACGCCGTCGTCCGGTCCCAATCCGTGCTGCGTTTGAATTGTTCCGCAAGCAGGTGCTCGCGCGTGTCGCGGGGCAGATGCCGGCTCGCCGCGCGCCGCCACGATTCCGGCAGGACGCGCCGGGCGAGGTCGAGCGGCTTCCACGAGACCGGAGCCGGGCCGGGCGCGGCCTGATAACCGAGTTGCCGGCAAAACGCTTCGGTGAGCGCACCGGTCGGATAGTAATCCGCCAGCCCGACCGACGAGGCAATGATGACGTTCGGCTCGCCGCCGAGCTGCTCCAGCAACAAGGCCAGTTCCCGATCCACGGCCTGATAAACGGTGCGGGTGGCGTTCGCCAGTTCCGCGTCCGGTGCGGCGCGCCGATATTTCCAGAACTGATGCGCGGCGGTGTGCGGTTCCGTGAAGATGACCACGATCAAATCGAATTGATCCCGCTGGAGCAGTTGCCGGCAAAGTGCGCCCTTGCGCCGGACCCGGTCGCACATCCGCGCCAACGCGGGCCGGTCGTCCGCCGCGGTACTGCCCACCTGTTCTACAATATCCACCGGCGGCCCAAAAATCCGCCGCGCCTCCGCCAGCAATTCCGGTGGCTCGGCGGCGGGCTGATGCGCGGGGTGCTGGCTGATCCAGCCAAAATGCGGCGCCCAGTTGGCGAGTTGGATGCCCGGCACGCCCGGCGTGGGAAACACTTCCGGCACATCCACCACCGCGACCTTGCGCCCCGGTGCCAGCCGCGACCAGATGTAAGTCGCCTTGATGTCCAAACCGGTAATCGGTCGGATGTCGTACGTGCCCGGTGCGAGTTGCCGGAAATAGTAATAGCCCAGATCGCCGCGGGACTGGCCGCTGAGCAACGGCGTCCACACCCCGTGCTCGCTGATCAACTCGCGGCCCGTCGTGCGCGCATGCCACCCGCGTTCGAGCACGCGCGCCACAGCCGGTAAATGCCCGCTTCGCGCCCAGTCCAACAGCCAGGCGGGGTCACCGGCATCAAAACCGAAAACGATCAACGGCGTGCGTTTGCTCACGGGCGCGGATGATGCCTTTGCCCGGTGGCGCCGTCAACCTGCGGTTGGCCGCCCCAGTTCCGTGTAAAGTTTCAGGAAACGATCCACGTAGGTCGTGTCGGTGTAAAGCCGCCGCGCCCGCTCGCGGGCGGCGCGACCGAGTTCCTCCGCGAGCGCCCGGTCCGCCAGCAGCCGCCGCAACGCCGTCGCCAGCGCGTCGGCATCACCCGGTGGGACGTGCAGTCCGGTCTGCTCGTGTTCGACAATTTCCACCAACCCACCCGTCCGACTCACGACCGCCGCCGTGCCTCGCCGCGCCGCCTCCACCGCCACCAGCCCGAACGGCTCCGCCCAGACGGACGGCACCACCTGCACCCACGCGCTCGCGAGTCGTTGTTCAGCTTCGGCTGGTACCAACTGACCGGTAAATGTCACCCGGTCGGTCAGCCCCAACTCACCGGTCAGCCGCTGCAACCGCTCCCGGTCGGGACCGTCGCCGATGATCACGAGTCCTGCGCCGGGCACGCGGCTCAGGGCGTGCAGCAACACGGCCACACCTTTCTCCCGCACGAGCCGACCGGCATACGCCACCTGCGGCGGGTCGCGCAGCGGCGGACGTTGTGCCCGCGCCGGCTCCCCCGGATATATCAAATCGGTCGGTGGCCACCCGGCCGCCGCCAGCGCCTGCCACATCGCCTCGCTTTCCACCACAACGCGCCGAAACACGCCCCGCTGCCGCCACCACGACCGCATTTGCCACATCAACACCGGCCAATCGCGCAGCGGCAGACAACCCTGCCGGTAACAAGCTCCGCCCCAGTCCACCGCGCAGGCCGAACCATCCGGCAACAGTTTCGTCCCGGTCGGACAAATCGGCCGGTACCAAGCCACGTGGAACACCGCCGGTACCGTGCGCAAGAGCGGCAGAATCTGCGGGGAGAGCTGCGTCAGGAACATCCGGACATGCACGACGTCCGGTTGAAATTCCGCCAACACCGCCCGCAGTTGCCGGCGCGCCGAAATGTTCGCCGTCTGAAGCAGTGTCCGCCACCGCGATGTGGTGCCCGCGCAATGCCAGTCCGCCACACTGGCGACGCGATCCGTGCCGGCCCGGCTGGCGAACAGGCGCGCGTCATGACCACGCGCGCGCAATCCGGCGCGCAGATGGATCACCGACATCTCCGCGCCGCCGGTCGGCGTGCCGTAGTCACTGAGAAGCAGGATTTTCATGCGGACCCGCGGACTGGCGCGCCGTCAACTCCTCGCGGTCGCGCGATGTCACGTGCCGCAGTCGGTCAGTTTCGTAATTGAGATAGTGTGCCTCGACGCGGCCGGCAGCCAGCAAGTTGCCGGTGGCCTCGCCGAGCGCGTGCATGATCAAGCCCAGCAACAAGAGCGGGATGACGGACGGCAACAGATGGCGCTGCTGCGGTCGCGCGCGGATGTCTTGCACGATCCGGTACAGGCGCACGGGCGGGATCAGCGGCGTCGCCACCGCATAGAGCAGTCGCTTGGCGACCGGCCATTGCTGGTGGCGCGCGCGCGCCGAGGCGTAGAGCCGTCCGCCGACGAAGGCTTGCCGGAGCGCATCGCCAAATCGGGAAAAATTCACGTGGCGCGTCGAAGTGTCGGGGTGCAGATACAGCGTCCGGCCCTGAGCGCGCCATTCCTCGTGGAGCAAACCCTCCACCGCCAGCATCGCCGGGAGCCGGTCGCCCAGCGCCAGCAACAGGTCGCGCTTGTACGACGTGTTGTGCCACGGTAACCACGCGACTTCGCCCGCCTGCGCCGGGTCGCCATACCGACCGAAACACCAAAGGTAATTCGCCCAACTCCGCAGCGTGCCCGGGTTGGCGTTCAACAACAGCGGCGCGACCGCCGCATGACCGGCCGCGTGCGCCGCGAGAAGTTTCTCGGCCCAGTCCGGCGCCGGGAAGGAATGATCTTCGCCGAGCACCACCACCGGCGCGTGCGCCGCCCGGATGCCCGCCGCTTGCGGCCCGGCCAGCGTGGTGACTTGCTCGACCCGCACGAGCCGGATATCCGTCGGTACAGGAAAGTCCCGCGCGGCGACCACGATGATTTCGAGCCGGTCGCGAATTGTCTGCGCGCGCAGGTGCCGCAACGTGATTTCCAAGACGCCGAGGTCGGTGCGGGTGACGAGGATGACGGAGAGTTGCGGGTTCATGGTGATTCCGCCTCAGTCACCAATTCCAAACTCCGGTACCCATCGGCCAAGTCGGGGCTGGCGGGGCGGCCTTCGCGGATGGCGGTGACGAACTCGGTCAGCGCGCGGAGGTAGGACGGTTCGTGACCGGGACTGCGGAACCGTTGGAACGTGTACCAGCCGGGCAGGGCGGCGAACTTGCCAGAGACGCGCCGCGAGCGGTAGCGATCCACGACGAGCGGACCGATTTCGATCCGGTCGTCATCGCGGTCGGCGGCCAGTGAGAAGAAAGACTCGCCGGTGATGCCGCCAGCAAATCGCCAGTGGACGGTCGCGGTGTCGGCCTCTGTCTTTACGGAGCGGATCGCGGCGGTGACTTTTTCCACCGGCCGGTCGAGCAGCCACGGGAGCAGATCGAAATGATGCGAGCCAAGATCAAGCAACACCCCGCCGCCGGTGGCGCGCGATTGTTTCCAGGCCGGCAACGGTCGCGCCGGCGTGGTGAACGCGGAGCGGACGCGGCGAACGTCGGTGGCGCGGAGGCGTTGCCGGAGTTTCACGAAGAGCGGGTTGAACCGGTAATTGAACCCGATCATCCCGACGACACCCGCGCGCCGCCACGCGGCGATGACCGGCTCGGCTTCTGCGAGGTTGGTGGCGAGCGGTTTTTCGAGATACACATGCTTGCCGGCTTGCAACGCGGCGAGGGCGATGGGCGCGTGCTGCGCATTGGGCGTGGCGATCAGCACCGCGTCCAGCCCCGGCAACGCGAGCGCGTCCCGGTAGTCCGTGAAGCCGGGAATCCCATCGGGCCACTGGCGCGGTTCGGCGTCCACGACCGCGACCAGTTCCACGTCCGGCAACCGCCGCAACACCGGCAGATGTACCGTCCGCACGATGTGCCCGCATCCAATGACAGCCAATTTCACAGGCGCGAGTGTGACACAAGCCAGAGGGTGCGGTAAAGGGCGACGCGAAGCGAATACCGTGTTGCAGCCGCGCTAGCCAAGCGCAGCTCATCCTCGACTCTCCCCTTGCCTTACTCTCCGGTGCCGACCCGGTAGAAATACGCCGGGCCGTTCGTGGCGGTGACATCGGTGAAGGTGTTTGTGGCCGGGGTGGCGGCGATGTTGTTCGTCAGCGTGAGCGCGACGTTCCAGTTGAGATTTGTGGTGCGCTGGATGTGATAAAGCCTGCCGGCACTGCTGAGCCATTGCAGCGTAATGTTGCTGCCGGTGCGGGCGATGGAGGTGATGCGCAGCAGCGAGGATGAGTCGAGCGGATTGGTACCGGCGACAAACTCGGCAAAGTTGGATTGGTTATCGTCGTCAGAATCCAAATGATCCGCGCTCCCATCGGTCGGCAGGCCATAGCTATCGAGCCAAGTTTGGAAGGGCGTCCAGACGGTGATAGCGCTGATGATTGTATTTGTGCCGCTTCCGGTTGGCCCCTGAACCACCAATGTCGCCGTAAACACCCCGGCCGTGTCGTAAAGGTGCGCCGCGTCGCCGTACAGTTGGTTCAGCGTCGTTCCGTCACCAAACGTCCAGAACCAATTTGTGATCATGCCGACGGAGGAATCCGAGAAATCCACCATCAAGGATGGAGGACCCGCTCTGGGACTGGCGGTAAAAGAAGGCTCTGGTGGCAGCGGGATCTGGAACACGATGTCCTGAACCGTCAGCACCACGTTGGACGACGTGCCGCCGGTAACGCCCAAGAATAGCTCGACGGTCTGTCCAGCGAAGGAGGAAACGTCAATCAAGCCAGTATTCAGCACCACTCCGGTCTGGACTTGGCTGATGGCGACCGCAAACACGTTGGTGCCGTTCAGTGCCGCGGCAAAATGATCCTCCACCCCGTCGCCTTCCAACATGAAATCAAACCGCATCGTTTGCGCGCCAAGCGGCACATCCAGCGGAATCCAGGCGGCGTTTGCGGCGTTCGTATCACTTGTCGCCGTCAGGTCTTGCACCGAAAACATTCCCTGCTGCTGCATTTGCTGGCCACCCGACGTTGGGCTGAAAATAAACTTCCAACTCGTGGTTCCAAACTCGAAGCTGGGCGACCAACGGTTCACCGTCATGCTGCTCGGTAACGCCGGCGTAGTGACATACAGCGAGTTTGGATTGGAGGTTTTGGCCGCGAAAGCCAAATATTTCTGACATCGCTCCGCGAGCCAGTTATCCAAGTTCGCCTCAATCAACACGCCACTGGAATCTTGAAAATACATTTGGTTTGTTGGCGGAAACGGCGGAATTCTGCCCGCTTCAAACGAGTTGGTATAACCCATGATCGAACTCGCGGGATTCTGGATTGTCCCCATGTACCAGCTCATCGCATAGCTGTGGTAGGGCTGCAGTTCGCCGAAGAATCCAATCAGGTCCAGAACACCCGTGGGACTCTGCGGGAATCCCTGTGTCAGCACTACGTTCACCGCGCCCTCTTGGGGCAGCCCAAACGCTGTGATGTAATTATCGGCCCAACCAAATCGCTTTGGCAGTGGCCTAAACGTCTTGTTTTTGAATTCGCCGCACCATTCTGAAAATTTCTGACCAAGCAATTTCGCACACGTCACGTCGAGTCCAATTTCCGCTTCATCAAACAAAGTCAGATGAATCTTGGCGGGCAACCATGCCAGCGCCCCCTTGTCTGGTCGTGCGTCCAGCGTGTCCACGGCTCGCGCATTGAGCAAGGTACCCATGCTGTGACCGATAAAATGCAGCCAGCCGTCATAGTTCGCGCCTAATTCGGCAAACAACACCTCCGCCAGCGCCTCTCCGTTAGCTTGCGATTGCCGGGCGGCCTCATCCGGATTGCAGTAACCCGTGGCGGCATCCGTTCGCCAATCCCACGTCACAATATTGGCCGCGGTTGGTCCAATCCGATTCTGAATCGCCGTCGCCATCCCCAGCGCCCACGCTTCCGGGCTGCTCAGCCAACCGTGCGTCAGCACAATCGTGGGACGCAAGGGGTTCAGCGGATAGGCCGCTTTGTCTTTGAATTCGCCGCCCACCAGCACTTTCAATCGTGACGGTGGCGGTGGCGGCACCGGGTTGCGAATCTCGAAAGTTGTCGCTTCGCGCAAGGTCTGAGACCAAACCGTCAAAACGCCTCGCGTATCCAACTCGAAACTGGCGGACGTGGCAAACGCCATCAACCCTTCGTTGCCGCGGGTATCCAAACTGAACGTCGCCGAATCGCCGTAAGTGGTGCCAGTCGGGTCGCGCGAATCGAGACTGAAAGTGTGCGAGTCGTTATAAACCGTGAACGCGTCTGCCCATCCACCGGCCATCAACCAAAACACGAGCACAACCGCCAGCCCGGTCGGGCGCGGACGCCGTCCGCGCCAGAGCCGTTGTAGTGACGGACGGACGCCACGGCGTGGCGTCCCTACCAATCGCTTGTTCGCGTCGCCCATCATTTCTTCCCGTATTTCGCTTTCGCTTCGGCGACCATTGCCGCCGGCTTCGCTGCCCGCGTGGGAATCTCGAATCCCAATCGCTCGGCGGTCTTGGCGGAATCGTCCAACAGCTTGCTGATGGCCTCATCCAATGGCAGGTGCGCCACGTCTTTCCACACGGCGGCTTTCCACTCGCGCACTTCGAGCATGGCCTTCGATTCTTTGTATTCACTCATGGCGACTCAATTGCTTCTCAAGATTTTCCGCGTTTCGCCTGCCGGCGCACCCGGTACGCCGCGCTGGCCTCGGCAACGTTGGTTCCCACCCGTCCGCTCCGCGATCCCCCGGCAATGCGGCGCAACCGAACGCCCGCCGGTAGGAGTTCCGCCACCGCCCGCTGGATATATGCAAAATACGCAGAGCCGCGCAGATGCTTCGTCTCCGCGTAGGCCGCCGCTTTCATCGCCCAGACTTCCTGCAACGCTTTACTTTCCTTCATCACTGATGACCTCCCACGGCGTGAGCAAATGCAGCCGCTTGCTGTAGCCCCATTGCTCGTTCACTCCATTGAACCGCATCGCCCGCCCGATATTGGCCAGATGACGATAATTCCAACTCAGCAACACATCGTACTCGAACACGGTGCTGATCGCCACGTGCAGCGCATCCTCGCGCTTCGTCGCCGGCACGATCCGCGCCTGCACATACGCCGCAGCCAGCCCATCCACTTCCACCTGCTCGGTTGGCTCAATCACTTGCACCGGCAACGCATAGCGCTCCACCGCCTTAATCAACTGCCGACGGCGCTCAACATCTTTCGTTTTGCCGATCTCAAACAACACCACGTCCGAAATGGCGACCTGATAATCTGCCAGCCGCTGCTCGAAAAACTCGACCGTCACATCCCGCTTCTCCGGCGCATCATCCGCAAACAGGAAGTTGATCACCGACGTATCCAGATAGAGCCGCAGCGGTTTCATCATCGCCACTCCGCTGGGGAAACGGAGGCTTTCCGTTGCCGGAACGTACCGACCTCCATTGGCGTAGCTTCTTCGTTCCGCCAGCTTCCGGCGAAACAGGCCGTGTCCGGTGGGCTTTCATGCAGGAACACCGGCTTCGTCCGTGAACGAACCCGCTCCGCCTGCCAACGCGTCCGCCGGACGCGCCGTTGAATCCCCCTCACGCAGCGGAACCCTTGATTATTGTTGGTGTTCGACGGCGTGTTGTTGTTGCGATCCGCCACCCGCGCGTTGGTGGCATTGTTGTTCCACGTGCCGCCGCGCAGCAGCCGGGCCTCTGGTTTCCGATCACAGCCCAGAGCGGCCACGAGTTCCGCCCGTGTCC
>CAZJCX010000020.1:13492-14830 GCA_964544425.1 uncultured Verrucomicrobiota bacterium | reverse complement strand
GGTCGAATCCGCCTGCGTCGCATGGCCGCGCCAGCTCATCCACCGCTGGTCAAGCTCCGCCGCGCTCAACTCGCCCGCCTGAAATTGTTTCACATTCCACCGCAGCCGACGCCGGGCCGACCGCGCGTTCTCGGCCACGATCCGCCGCCGCCCCGGCCACACGCGCTGCCCCAAAAATGTCACGCCATCCGCCGTCCGGTACGTCCGCGATTTCCGCTCGTTCAACCGCAACCGGACCTGTGCCAATCGCCGGATGATCTGTTCCCGCCACTCAGCCAACTGCGTCTTGTCATCTCCGAACAACAGAAAATCATCCACATACCGGACGTACCCGCCGCAGCGCAGCGTCTCTTTCACCTCATGATCAAACTCCGTCAGGTAAATGCACCCGAACCACTGGCTTGTCAGATTCCCAATCGGCAACCCCACCCGCCGTGCCGCCGCTGCCGCCAAGTCATCACCGGCATAGACCGCGTTGACCGGCTCCTGACGGTTGCTGCCGTCAATGATCCGGTCCAGCAACCACAACGTCGCCCGGCAGCGGATCGTCCGCCGCACCATCTGTTTCAAGACTTCATGATCCATGCTCGGAAAAAACTTCCGCACATCACACTTCAACACATACCGATACCGGCGGCAGTACTGCTGACATCGCGCGATCGCCGCGTGCGTCCCTTTCCCCGCCCGGTTCGAGTACAGATCGAAAATCATCTTCCGCTCAAACAACGGCATCACCACCCGGCAGACCGCGTGATGCACCACCCGGTCCCGGTAGGGCGCGGCGCTGATCATCCGCTGTTTCGGGCGCATGATGATCTTCTCGTGATAGGGTCCCGGCGTGTAGGTCTGCGCGAGCAGTTCCTCGCGCAACGCCAGCAGTTCCCGATCGAGGTTGGTGTTGAACCGGCCGACGGACTGCTGAAATCGTTTCCCCCGCTGCGCTAGGCGCGCCGCCGCCAGCAGGTTCTCAAACGAGCAGATCGAGGCATAGAGATGGTTATACGTTTCCATGCGCCTCCGTGGCGGTTTCCGGTAGGGCGCGACCGCCGGGCGCGCCGCTGCTTTGCGCGGCGTTCCCGGACGGCGCGCCCGGCGGTCGCGCCCGACCGAGGTGCTTCAGCCACCCGCCGATCATCCGGCCGACCTCGTTGATCTTCTCGGAGACCACGCCGTACTTTTGCCCGTTGAAAAACTTCAACTCATACGCCAGCCGCACCAGGTGCCGGGTCAACTCCAGGCACATGTTCGCTTCCATCAATTCCGCCAGCTTTTCCCGGCCGTAATACGCGCGGATGCAACACTCCTGCGCTTCCAACACCTTCACTTCAATCCGGTCCG
>CAZJCX010000020.1:8868-13375 GCA_964544425.1 uncultured Verrucomicrobiota bacterium | reverse complement strand
GAACGCCGGGGGTGCACCATCCTCCCACACACTCGTACGCGAACGGCGCGCCCGGCGGTCGCGCCCTACCCAAAAAAAACGCGGCTGGGGGCTGCGCCCCCAGACCCCCAAGGGTAAAAGAGTAAAAGAGCTCAAATCTAAAGCCCCCTCACGCAGCGGAACCCAGGATAAGAGTAGGTGAGCGACGGCGTGAAGGCGAAGATGCGAACCGCCGACCGCGCGAAGTTGGCATTGTCGAACCACGCGCCGCCGCGCAGCAGCCGTGATGATCCGGTTACCGGCCCCTTGGGGTTATTCAGCGCCTCATCCAGCACGTAGTACGTCGAGCTATACCAATCCCAGCACCACTCCCAAATATTGCCGGCCATGTCATAGAGTCCGTAGTTGTTCGGCGCATAGCTGCCCACTGGCCTCGTGGTGCCGACGCAGCCATAATAGTTAGCGTTGGCGCAGGTGATCGTATCGCCCCACGGATAGCGTTGCCCCTGCATCCCGCCGCGCGCGGCTTTCTCCCACTCCGCCTCGGTCGGTAGCCGGTACCCATTGGCATTCCAGTTCACGAAGGTATTGGAGATGTTGAGGCTGCCGGTCTTGTAGATGTTGGCGAGGGTCGCATCCGTATAGTACACCGGCACCAAGCCCTCCTTCTCCGACCGGGCATTGCACCACTTCACTGCGTCGTACCAACTTACAGAATGAACGGGATGGGTGATCGCATTGTAAGACCCGGCGCCGATTGAATACGCATTATTCACCGCCCACTCACGGACATTCAGCCAGAGCTGGCCGGTGACTTCGTACTGGTCCATGAAGAAGGCGTTCACTTGGACTGTGTGAACGGGCTGGGCATCAGACATGCCATCGAGATTATCTCCCATTTGGAACGGCCCACCGGGGATAAGAGCCATCCCCGCCGGTGGAATCGGCGTGGTGCCGTCATTGGCGAACACGCGGACTTTGCAGTTGGGGACAAGCTGGCCATTCCAATCCTGTCCCGCGTTCCAGACGATGTGCCGGCCCGAACCGGGCGAGACACCCGGCCCGACGTTGCCGCTGACGCTGCTGCCCGGGATGTTCCACGTCGCCCCGCCATCGCCGGACACATTGATCCAGACCGTGCAAGCATGTCCACTCGCGTCCGTCAGGTTGTAGTAAATATCCACCAGCTTCGTCCCCGGTCGCTGGGACGCGCTGACATTGGACACCACCGGCTGCGCCGCCTGCGCCACGCCCGCCAAACCCACCACCACCACCAGCCACAACCAATTCCTGATCTTCATCGTGTTCTCCTCAGATAAAATCAACTCGGCTTCTCCGCGCGCATTACACACCTTCCCGCTCCCAAAATCAATCCCTGAGGCGGCCTCGAAGCAGACCGGGGTTACCAGATACCCGCTAGGTACCGCAGCCAGCCGACGATTTGTGGGAGCGCCCGGAAGGGTAATCCCACACCGAGCGGTGAAATAGTCAGGTGACTGCAGCGGCGTTCGATGAGCGCCGCCGGTGCGTGGCCAGCACGGCAGCGGCGGTCATACTCGCCGAGAGGCCGCTGTCGTTGGCGGCAAACCGCCGCTACAGTTCGCCACTGGTTTTGGTGGTGATCGCGCGGTAGTGGGTGAGGAAACTTTCGATCATCGCGTCGGCGCTGAAGAGGTGTTGGGCGTGGTGACGGGCGGTTTGGCCGAGTTGTTCGGCGCGGGCGGGGTCGCGGAGAAGTTCGAGCAGCGCGGTGGCGAGCGCGGCAGGGTCGCCGGGCGGGACGAGCAAACCTGTCCGGCCGGGTTCGACGATGTCCGGCAAACCGCCGCAGTCGCTGGCGACGACGGCGGTGCCGCGCATGGCGGCTTCGGCGGCGACGTTGCCGAAACCTTCGGCGTACCGGGAGGGAACCGCTTGAACCCAGACGGGAGCGAGAGTCGGTTCCATCGCGGTGGCGGGGATGTGGCCGGTGAATTGGACGGGGAGGCGGAGGCGCGCGGCGAGTTGTTCCAGTTCGCTGCGTTGCGGGCCGTCGCCGACGATGAGCAGGCGGGCGGCCGGCAATTCCCGCACGACGGTCGCGAATGCGGACAGCAAGACATCCGCGCCTTTTTGCGGAACGAACCGGCCGGCAAACGCGACGGTGGGCGGGCCGGTCAGTGGCGGGCGGGCGGGCACGACGGGAAGGCCATTCGGGACGCGGGCCAGCGGGTCAAACTGGTGTTCGGCGAGGAGTTGGCGGACGGCGTGGCTGTTGGCGACGTGGAGGCGGAAAACGCCGCGCCAGCGTTCCCAGAGTCGGCGCTGCAATTCGAGCGGGAGCCAGTCGCGCAGCGGAAGACAGCCGTGGCGGTGGCAGGCGCGGCCCCATGGTTCGCGGCAGGGCGCGCCGGTGGGGAGCGTTTTGGTGGCGGTGGGACAGACGGGCCGGTACCAGACGGCGTGGTAGAGACTCGGCACGTCACGGAGCAACGGCAGGATCAACGGCGAGAGTTGCGTGAGGAAGATGCGGACATGGACGACATCGGGCCGGAATTCGCGCAGGACGCGGCGCAGCTGCCGGTAGGCGAAGAGGTTGGCGGTTTGCAGCAGTGTCCGGCAGGCCGCCGTGGTGCCGTGACAGGTGTAATCCGCCACGCGCAGCCCCGGGCCGTTGACGGCGGTGCTGGAGAAGATGCGGGCGTCGTGGCCGCGGTCGCGCAGGCCGTCGCGCAGCCGGCGGGTGCCGAGTTCGGCGCCGCCGACCGGGTGGCTGTAGTCGTTGAGGAGGAGGATTTTCACAGGGCGCGCCAGCGGGTGCGGATGGGCCGGTCGGGAAACAGGAACTGACCGGGAAACGGCGCAACGTCCTCGCCCGGCTCCCACGCGAAGCGTTGCGCGATGGCGGCGAGAATGCGGGTCACCTCCAGCATGGCGAATCCTTGGCCGAGACAGACGCGCGGTCCCGCCGAAAACGGGAAGTACGCGAAGCGGGGGCGGGCTTGTTTCGCAGTGTCCGTGAACCGGTCGGGATCGAAGTCAGCCGGGCGCGGAAAAAACCGGTCGTCGCGGTGCGTGACGTACGGCGAGAGGTAGAGTTTCGTGCCGGCGCGGACGGGAACGCCGCTTGGCAGGGTGTCATCCTGTTCCGGCACGCGAACGAAAATCCATGTGGGCGGATACAGCCGCAGCGCCTCGGCGAAGACGAGTTCCGCGCCGACCGGATCGGCGAGGCGACGTTGAGCGGCGGGATGCCGGGCGGTGAGGTAGAGCGTCCACGCCAACGCGAGCGCGACCGTCTCGTAGCCGGTGGTGGTCATGGTGAGGACTTCATCGCGGACTTGTTGGTCGGTCATCGCGGAACCGTCGGAATACCGGGCGGCGAGAAACATGGTCAGCAAGTCAGCCGGCGGCGTCGGGTCGCGCCGCCGGGCGGCAATGAGCGGATAGATTGCATTGTCGAAAACTTCTGTGGCGCGCCGGTACTCGCGGCGGATGCGGGTGGGCCAGCGTTCTGGTTCCGGCAGGCGCGATTCGTACACGAAGCGGAGGTAACGCTGCCGGGTGGCGATGGCGGCAGCGAGCGGCCGGTGATGTGGTTGCTCGAAATCCACACTGAGGAGCGCCTGGCCGAGAATGCGGCGCGTGAGCGTGGTCATGGCCGGGAGGGCATCGAGCCAGTCGGCCGGTTGGCAGGAGTTCAACCACTCGGCGGTGGTGTCGGTGATGAGTTGCTCGAGGCGGGGCGTGATGGCCTGGGCGAGGACGGGTTGGAGGAGCCGCTTTTGCGTGATGGCCGCCTGGCCGGTGCCGGTGAGCAAGCCGGTGCCCGAGCGACGGCGGCCGGTGGCGCTGGTGAGGGCGGTGGTTTTCCGGTAGTGGAGGTGATGATTCTGCAGCACGTGCCCGATGTCGTCGGGTTCCGTGAGCAGCCACGTGCGCTGGAACGGTGGCGCAAGGGACAGTTCGACCACCGGCCCGTGGTGGGCTGCGGCGTGTTGGAGGAAGGCGAGCTTGGCCGGCCCGCGTCGGAAATAATTCCACAGCCGCGCCGGCCACACCGGCCCGGTTGGTGAAGGTGACTCGTTCATGGGGGGCGCGCAGTGTGGCACAATTCCCACAGCCCGGTAAAGCGCGGCTGCTGTAGTGGCGGTCATAGACCGCCGCTACAGGGCGCAGGCTGGGGTACGTCGGTCTGGAACGTGCCGAATGGAGCGCCGAGTGTGGCGCGGTAGAGGTGGCGAAGGCCGGGGGGGGGGGGGTGGGCGGGCCGGGTGACGGGGTCGGCGTGGACGGCGGCGAGGCCGTCGGCTTCGCGGAAGACGAGGGGTGTGTGGGCGAGGAATTGGAGGATGGCCGGGCTGGTGGTGTTCCAGCGGATGAGCCAGTCATAGACGTTGTCGGGGTTGTCGGCGATGCGGGCGCCCCATTTGCGTTTGAATCGGTAGAGGTTGTCGTGGAGACAGGGCCGGCAGCCGCGCATGTCCACGGTGGCGAGGCCGAGTTGGCGGGCGCAGTCGAAGGCGAAATAGTAGAGGGCGGCGAGGGC
>CAZJCX010000020.1:3533-8850 GCA_964544425.1 uncultured Verrucomicrobiota bacterium | reverse complement strand
GAGGAGTTGTTCGTCAGCGTGGACGGGTGCGAGCGTCCACATTTGGAAAGTGGAGTCGCGAATTTCGAAGACGAGACCGGCCAGCGGCGCGCCGGCGCGTTCAACCCAGAGGAGTCCGCCGCGGCGGAAGAGGCGGCGGACAAGTCCCCATGGTTGGACGAAGGCGTCGTCGCCGTGGCGGCGGCGGGTATAGGGGAGGTAGTCGCGCCGGTAGTGGGTGGCGAGTTCGGCGGGGTCGTGGGAGACACGCCAGGTGAGTCCCTCGCGGCGGATGACGCGGATGTCGTCGCGGGCGCTGCGGCTGGCGCGGCGGAAGTCGTCGTTCGTCGGCGGAACGGGAGCAATGGTGCGCATCCATTCCGGGACGCAGAGGTAGTCGGTGGCGGGGAATCGTTGCGCGGTGATGAGATCCACGCGGGCGATGGTGAGGTCGGCGGGATGCCGGGCGAGGATGGCCGGGAGTTGCCAGGCAAAGACGCGTCCGAGTGGTTCGCGGGCCGGTGGTTCGGGGAAGAAGCGCTGTGGGAGATACCGGGTCCAGCGGTCTTCGCCGGCGAGGAGGACGGTGCCGGTTGAGCCGCGGAGGAGGGCGACGGGGATGCGCGGGGCGAGGTTGTCAGCGAGGTGATGGAGCCAGCGTTTGGCGGCCGGGTTCATGGTTTGCGGGCGCGGACGGCGAGGAAATGGCCGGTGAGGAAGCGGGTGGGAAAATGTTCGAGTGGTTCGCAGGCCGCGAGGGCGCGGAGGAAGCGGGATTGCGCGGCAGGGGACCAGCCGCCGATCCAGCGAGCGAGACGGACGGCGAGGACGCGGGGGGCGTGCATGACGGCGGTCAGTTCGGCGATGTGAAAGCCGGTCGTTTCGAGCAGGCCGCGGAGCCGGCGAGGACCGCAGGTGTAGCCGACGTAGTAAGGGAGCAGGTCGAGGCGATTGAGGAGCCGGTACGGAAGCGCGTTGCGCAGGGCGATTTTGGGGTTGGCGAGGTTGTCGAGGGTGAGGAGGAGTTCGCCGCCGGGTTTGAGGACGCGATGGAGTTCGCGGAGGCTGGCGGCGAGATGCGGGTACTCGGGGAAATGGTCGAGGGTGGAGTTGGAGATGATGATGTCGAAAGCGCCGGTGGCGAAGGGCAGGTCGCGGGCGTCGGCGGCGAGCGCGCGGCGGCGGACGGAGCGGGCTTGGCGGAGTGTTTCGAGGGAGATGTCCATGCCGACGACGTGGCGGGCGGCGTTGAGGAGCAGGTCATCGAGGCCGGCGGCGACGGCTTCGTCGAAGACATCGGTTTTGAGGAGGCGGTCGCGCGGCGAGGCCGGGAGCCAGCGGCGGAAGAGGGCGACGTTGGCGGCGTCGCTGTGGGCGCGCCAGAGCCGGTCGCGGTGGGTGGACTGCCAGTCCGCCGCGACGCCCGCCCAGTAGCGCGCGTCGGGTTGGTTCACGGTTTGGCTGGCTCCGTGGTGAAGTCTTCGTGGTAGGAGCGCTCGGTGTTGACGTCCCAGAGATCGTGGCGGGCGCCGTGGAGGTTTTCGACGGCGAGGAGGGCGCAGAGCATGGAGTGGTCTTGGTTGTTGTAGCGGTGCATGCCGTTGCGGCCGAGGGTGAGGAGATTGGGAAAGCCGGTGAGATAGTGGCGGAGGATTGCGAGGTTCTTGCGGTAGGTGCCGTCGTAAACAGGGTAGGCTTTGTGTTGGCGGATGACGGTGCCGTCTTCGACTTCGCTGGCGCGGGCGAGGCCGAGTTGTTCGATTTCACGGCGGGCGAGTTCGATGAGTTCGGCGTCGGACATTTCCCAGAGGGCGTCGCCGACGTTGCAGAAGTATTCGAGGCCGAGGCTGGTTTTGGTGGGTTCGGGGAGCATGGCGGTGCTCCAGTTTTTGAAATTCTGGATGCGGCCGACTTTGACGCCGGGGCTGTGGATGTAGATCCAGTTGTCAGGGAAGAGCCGGTCGCGGTTGACGATGAGGCAGACGATGAGGAAGTCGCGGTACCGCAGGTGGCGGGCGGCTTCGAGAATGGCCGGGGGCGCGGGCGGGTCGAGGCGGGCGATGAGGGTGGCCAGCGGCATGGTGTTGAGGAAATGGGAGCCGGTGAATTCGGCGGTGCGACCGTTGACGTGCGCGGTGACACTGCGGATGTGACCGGCGTTGTGATTGAGGCGGATGACATCCACGCCGAGGTGGACGGCGCCGCCGCGTTGGGTGACGAGTTCGGCGCAACGTTCCCACATCTGACCGGGGCCGAGGCGGGGGTAGTCGAATTCTTTGATGAGAGTTTTGGCTTCGCCGACACCGAGGAAGGCGTTGAGGACGGCTTTTTTGAGGTCGAGGTCTTTGATGCGTTGGGCGGCCCAGTCGGCTTGGATTTGCTTGCAGGGGATGCCCCAGACTTTTTCGGTGTAGGTTTTGAAGAAGCGGGCATAGAGTCGGCCACCGAAGCGGTTCATGACCCATTGCTCGAAGGTTTCCTCAACGGGGTGGGGGAAGACGCGCCACTTGAGGTAGCTCAACAGGATGCGGAAACTTTCGTAGAGACCGAGATTGGAGAGGGCGTTGATCGGCTCCAGCGGGTAGTTGTAGTACCGGCCCTCGTAATAGATGCGGGAGAGCCGGGGGACTTTCACGAAGTCGGCGCCCAGGATTTCCCGCCAGAGTTCTTCGACTTCCGGGACTTTCGTGAAGAACCGGTGCCCCCCGATGTCGAACCGGTACCCTTTGTACGTCTCGGTGCGCGCGATGCCGCCGACGAGCGCATCTTTTTCGAGCACGACCGGCTTGGCGCCGCGTTTGCCGAGCGCGTACGCAGCGGTCAGCCCGGCCGGACCGGCGCCGATGATGAGGGGTTCGATGGTCACGGGCGGGATATAAGCAACTGCAGTACCGCCGGGCAATGGTGGATTTGGCGGAAGTGGTACGCCCGGCGAGATTTGAACTCACAGCCTTCGGCTCCGGAGGCCGACGCTCTATCCAGTTGAGCTACGGGCGCACGCAAAAAAGAACGCGGTGATTATGCGCGAAACTGTGCGCTTGGCAAGCGCGGGAATTCAGGCGGCGCCGATTCCGAGTTTTCCCAGCAATTCATCCGTCAAAAGCCGGTAGGCGGTGGCCCCGGCGCTGTGCGGTTCGTAGGCGACGATCGGCTGGCCGTGGCTGGGGGCTTCGGCAAGGCGGACGGTGCGGGGGATGACCGAGTCAAAAACTTTGTCGGGGAAGTGCCGGCGGACTTCGTCGGCGACTTGTTGGGCGAGGTTGGTGCGACCATCGTACATCGTCATCACGATGCCGGCGATGTCGAGGTTGGGGTTGGCGCCGCTGTCGCGGATTTGTTTGATGACGCGGGTAATGACGGCGAGACCCTCGAGGGCGAAGAATTCGCATTGGATGGGGACAACGACGCGTTCAACGGCGGCCAGGGCGTTCATGGTGAGGATGCCGAGCGACGGGGGGCAGTCCACCACGATGAAGGAATAGGTGCCGGTCTGTTGAATCGGCGCGAGCGCGCCGTGGAAGCGTTGCAGGTAATTTTCGGTGCGCGCGACATCCACTTCCGCCACGGCGAGGTCCACTTCGCTGGGAATGAGGTCGAGGTTGGCGAAACCGCTGGCACGGATGGAATCGGCCAAGGCGGTGCCGCCAAGCAAGGCGTTGTACACGCTGCCGCCCGGCAATTTATCCTGACCGAGCGCGCTGGTCGCGTTGCCTTGCGGGTCGAGATCAACGAGCAGCGTCCGGTGTCCCTTCTCGGCCAGACAGGCGGCGAGGCTGACGGCGGTGGTGGTTTTGCCGACGCCCCCTTTTTGGTTCGCCAGCGCGAGACTGCGCGTGCTCATGGCGCGGGGTTATAGCGGAACCAGCGGGGTGGGGCAAACGCAATTCTGCCAGGCGACGGCCCGCGCGGCCGTCAGCGTGCGCCGAGGCCGGTGAGGACGACGGGGAAGGTGCGGGCGAGAATTTTGAGGTCGAGCCAGATGGACCAGTTGTCAATGTACTGGAGGTCGAGCTTCATCCATTGCTCGAATTGGATCTCGTTGCGGCCGCTGATTTGCCAGAGGCAGGTGATGCCGGGCTTCATCGAGAGCCGGCGGCGGTGCCACGGGTCGTAATGTTCCACCTCGCTGGGGATCGGGGGGCGGGGACCGACGAGGCTCATGTCGCCCATGAAGACGTTCCAAAGCTGGGGCAATTCGTCGAGGCTGGTTTTGCGGAGGATGCGGCCGATGGGGGTGATGCGGGGGTCGTTGGTCATCTTGAAGACGGGACCGGCCTGCTCATTGAAGATGTCAAGCTCGGCGCGGAGCATTTCCGCATTGGTGACCATCGAGCGGAACTTGTACATGGTGAATTGCCGGCCGTGCAGGCCGCTGCGTTTTTGTCGGAAGAGAATCGGGCCGGGCGAGGTGAGTTTGATGAAGCAGGCGATCGGCAACATGACGAACGGACCGAGAATGAGGAGGCCGACGGCGGCCCCTACGATGTCAATCAGCCGTTTGCAGAGCAGTTGCCAGGTGATGTCCGGGGTGGTGCGGAACACGAGAAGTGGCTTGCCGTAAAAATCGTCCACCGTGGCGCGGGCAATGGCCGTGCGGACGAAGTCGGCCACCAGCCACGCTTCGACGCCTTCAGTTTCGCAGGCGAGGATGGCTTTTTCGACGTCGGCAAAGGTGGTTTGGGCGACGTTGAACACGACGCAGGCGACGGGATGTTGGTGCAGCATCTGCGGCAGGATGCGGAGGAGGTCGTGGTTCGGTTCGATTTTGGCGAGGACTTCCATGTTCCACTCGGGATGCTCGCGGAGCACCTTTTCAAACTCCGTGTTGCGTTCCGGTGTGCCGACGAGGACGACTTGGCGGGCGTACCGGCCGAGGGTGCGATAGCGGCGGAGGTAAAGCTGGAGCAGCCGGTCCTTGATGAACAAGACGACGATGCTGAACACGGCGAACAGAAGGATGACGCTGCGGCTGAGGCCGGTCAGGTTGAGGAAGTACATCGCGGCGATGACGACGAGCGCGCAGAGCGTGACGCTCTTCGTGAGGACCCAGAGCGTTTGGCGCGCGCCGAGCGGCGACCGGCGCTCGTAGAATCCGTTCACGTCGAGCAGAAAGGGGCAAATCGGCAGGATGACGAGGTAGAGCCACTTGTAGTAGCGAAACGTGGCGATCGGCGAAAAATCGAGCGTGAAAAAGTCGCCGAAGTTGACCGTCAGCGGAAACCAGTAGGCGAGGTGCTCGCGGAACCCGTGCGCCAGCCAAAAGACCACCGCCACCAGCAACGCGTCGGTCAACTGGTGGAACTGGATGGTGAGTTCGCGTTGCTTGCTCGGCATGGTT
>CAZJCX010000020.1:0-3493 GCA_964544425.1 uncultured Verrucomicrobiota bacterium | reverse complement strand
CGAAGCGCGCGACCGTCTGCATCGCTTCATCGGTGGCTTGCTGGGGATTGGCGGCGGCGGTGGCGGGATTGACCGGGGCGTGGATGAGGATGTACGCCCAACGATGATTGGTGCTGTGCAGCACGCGGTCTTTGGTGTTCCACATGATGCGTTCCCAATGGTGCGGCGTGACCCGGTCTTTGCCGACAAACCAGTACGCGAAGACGGAGAGCATCTGGCCCTGGCCGCCGTCCTGCAACTTGATCTCGCGGGTGGTGTTCATGCGCATGACGCCCAATTGGCCGCCCGGCGCAGCAGCGACCGGCACGGACTCGACCTTTTGTGACGAGATTTTCCAGCCTTGTCCCGGCAAACAGACTTCGGGCCGGTGGATGCTGGTCACATCCCGGCCTGCCAGCACGATGGAACAATAGATCTGACGGCCGGCCGCGTCGGTGTAAATACGGCGGGCGCCTTCCGTGTCGGCCGGCAGGACGTTGCGCTCGACCTCCGAGAGGCCTTCCTGCGGGCCGCCCTGCCACTCGCCCACGCGTTCATCGAGGACCGGCTTGTTGTCCGCCAAGCGAATCCCGGGCTCCGAGGTCTTGGTCACGTCCGCGGTCAAGGCGGTGAGGACGACGCCGGCGGCGAGCACGCCGACCACAATGCCCAGATGCAGCAGGCTGGGGCCGCGCGATTTGGTGGCCGGGGCCTGATCGGTGGCGGTCACGGTGGGGGCTGATTCGCTCATGGTCTGCTCCTTTGCGTTACTCGGCCGGCGCGGGGGCCGGTGTTTCGGTGATGGGTTTCAACCAACTATCCACTAGGCGCCGGTACGGGAACTTCAACAACACGCCGAGGCCCACCATCGCGATCAGCGCCACGCCGAAGACGATGAACCCGGAATAATCATGCGCCTGCATCGCCGGCCCCTGCCCGTACACTTGGCCGATCAACGCGATGCCGACGACGCGCGCCATATTGCCGAGCACCGCCAGCGGGATTGCGCAAAAAAACATCAGCCAGCGTTTCCATTGCGACGACTGGGTGATGTACGCGAACGCCGCCGTCACGGTCGTCATCGCCATCAACGACCGGATGCCACTGCATGGGTTGGCCACGTCGAAATCGAAGACGGCCGAGCGGATGCTCGTGCCGATGCGGAAGGTTTCGATGCCGAGCCAGTTCAGCACCCCGGTGGAGACTTTCGCCATCAAGATCTGCAGCGGAAACCCGAGTTTGTCATCGAGAAAGTTCAGTGGAATCATCAAAAACAAAAACGAAATGGGGAAAAACAAATGCCGGAACAACTCCCGGCCGGCCAGCGTCAGCACCAACCCGTACAACAGGATCACAAAGGCAAAGACCACCAACCGGGGTTGCATGGCTTTCACGCCGAGATAGTAAATAGCCATGGCCGCCGCCAAAATCCACGCCCCATGCGCCGTCGGCCGCCACGCGGCGTGGAGCAGATCGCGCCCTTTCAACCAGACGATGCCCGCCGCGATCAACGGAATCAACGGCCCGTGCGAGTAATTGGAGACGTTGTGCCAATGGCTGACCAACCATTGATAACATGTCGCCCGGTAGCCGATCGCGCTTTCGACGATCTGCACCCAGAACGCATAATAAATCAGCCCCACGATCACCGCTCCCAACATCCACCGCACCCACTCGGCCGGTGAGGCGGGCCAACGCAGCGTTGCAATGGAAGTCCCCGTACCCATAATCAGAGCCGCAGTCTAAGGTCACAACCCCTTGCTGTCAAACGACCCAGCCGCTATCCTCCGCGCATGAAACATCTCGTGCTCGCCCTCTTCCTGCTCGCCGGCTGTGGGCGTGCGCCGGTCAACCCGGCGGCCCTCGTTTTCGCCCGCGGCGCTGATTCGCAAAAGCTCGATCCGGCGGATGTGGATGATGGCGAATCCATCAAGGTACTCGTCAACATCTGCGAAGGGCTGGTCCGGTTCAAGCCGCACACCACCGAACCCGAACCGTGCCTCGCCACGAGCTGGGAGATTTCCCCGGACGGGCTGACTTACACGTTTCCGCTCCGCGAAGGCGTGAAGTTCCACGACGGCACGCCGCTGACCGCCGCGACCGCGCTCTTCAGTTTTCACCGCCAGCTCAAGCCCAGCTTGCCGGACGCCACCTTTGCCTACTGGAGCGCCATGTTCAACGTCGTTACCAACGTCGCCGCGCAGGGTAACTCCCTCGTTTTTCACCTCCGCGAACCGCACGCCCCGTTGCTGGCCAGCCTCTGCATCCCGGCCGCTTCCCTCATCAGCCCGCACTTCCGCGACCAACGCACCCCCGTCGGCACCGGTCCCTTCCGTTTCGTCTCGTGGACGCCCAACGACCGGATCATTCTCGAACGCAACCCCGACTATTGGGACACCCCACCGGCTCTCGCCCAACTCATCTACCGGGTCGTCCCCGACAACGCCACCCGTCTCATCCAACTCCGCACCGGCGAGATTCACGGCATGGACGGCCTCGACCCCAACGACCTGCCGGTCGTCGAGTCCGACAGCACCCTCCAACTCCTCGCCACCCCCGGGCTCAACGTCGCCTACCTCAGCTTCAACTGCGACAAAATCACCGACGTCAATCTCCGCCGCGCCATCGGTGCCGCCATTCGCAAAGCCGACCTCGTCAACGCCGTCTACCGCGGCACCGGCCTCGTCGCCAAAAACCCGCTCCCGCCATTCGTCCCCGGCCACCACGACGACGTCGCCTCTCCCCCGCCACCAGCACGCGTCTCCACCCGGCCGCTCTCCCTCCACGTCATGACCAATCCCCGGCCCTATCTGCCCAACCCGCTTCGCGCCGCCGAAATGATCAAAGCGGATTGCGCCCAAGCCGGCATCCCCCTCGAAATCGTCCCCAACGAATGGGGTGCCCACCTCACCCGCACCCAACGCGGCGAACACGACCTCGCCCTCCTCGGCTGGGTCGGCGACAACGGCGACGCCGACAATTTTCTCTACGTCCTGCTCGACAAAGACACCGCCACGCTCGGCAGCGCGCTGAACATCAACTTCTGGCGCCACGACGCCTACCACGACCTCATGCTTGCCGCCCGCCGCGAAACAAATCCTCCCCGGCGGGTCGAACTCTACCGGCGCGCCCAAGAAATCATCGCCGCCGACGTGCCGATGGTCCCGCTGGCCCACGCGCAAAGCCTGATCGTCCTCCGCGCCAACCTCACCGGCGTCCTGCTCCAGCCCAACGGCGACGTCTTCTTCCACCGCGCCGGCCGCACCCCATAAGGCCACCGGGAACTTTGCCGGGGGCGCGGTGTCGGACGGAGTATGAAAACGATACTCCTGCTCGGCACGTTGCTGGCGGCGGCCCCGGTAACGCACGCCCGCGTCAAACTGGTCGCTCTCCCGGACCGCGCGCGCGTGATCATCGCGCTGGCCAATCCGAATGTGACGTTGGTGGAATTACCGGTGTTGGAGTTGCCTGAAGAATCGGAAATCGTCGAGCCAGAAGTTTCATTAAACTTCCA
>CAZJCX010000019.1:25797-27155 GCA_964544425.1 uncultured Verrucomicrobiota bacterium | reverse complement strand
ACTGGGAATGTGTGGGCCTGGGGCGCCAACTGGAACGGCCAACTCAACGACGGCACCCCCCTGGCGCGGCTGACGGCGCACACCCTCCCCACCTTCACCCTCGCCCCGTGACCCGCGCGTTTTCTCTGCTCGAACTGCTCCTCGTCACGGCGACGCTGGCAGTGGCGACCCTGACGATCACCCCGGTCATCCGCACTGATCGGAGCGTCTTGCTGGAGCGGGCGGTGAATGTGTTCTGTCAGGTGCGGCTGCGCAATCTCGGGGTGGCGACGATGTTGTACGCGCAGGATCACAGCGGGTCGTTGCCTTACACGGATGCGGTCAACATCGCTGCCGGTAGTATCCACACTTCTTGGCCAGTCTACCGGCTGCACCGCGATTACCTCGGCGGTGCGCCGGAGTTGACACCGGCGCAGTGGCAGTATGGACGCGACCCCGCCCGCAACGCGTACCTCCATGACCCGCGCCGCCCCGCGCCGTTCGTGTGCCCGGTGTCCATCGTTCAGTTCACCAACGCCACGCCAGCCGCTCCCGGACCGGGGTTGACGCAGTACACGTATACGCCGGGCGTCAACGTGGCGAATTACTGGGTGGGATTCAACGCGACGCCGTGGCTGGACATCACGGTCGAGATGGCGAAACGGGCCGAAGCGCGCTATGGCGGACGCTGGGGTTTGTGGTACGACCGGGTGCAGCCGAACGCCATCTTCACGAATTGGGAAATCACATCCGCCGCTACACATCACCGGGTCCCGGTAGCCGCGCTTGCCAGGCGCGGTCACAACAGCGCGACTGACACGCCAGCCGCCGGGACGGCGGCCACTACACCGGCGGGCGGGCACGCGGTGTGGTTGGATGGGAGCGTGAGTTGGCGGGGGTATCCCGGCGGGTGGGCGCACGACTACTCCGGCGTGTGGCGGCCCACGGACGCGATCTGGCTGTACGCGAATCATCCTGGTCATTGCGAAGCGCAGTTGCACGTTCCCCCGCCGCTCGGTCGCGCCAGCGTCCCGATCACCGGCTTCTGCCACCCCGCCGAAGCCACCCGCCGCACCGCCCGCCAGAAACTGCGGGCGTTGTTTTGAGTGGGTGGGTTTTTGGCGGCGGCGAGTGCCGCATTTCGTCCGCAGGCGGGTGGCTAAGCCGGCACGATGCCGTTGAAAGGATGCGCCCCCTCCACCCTGACCTCACCCCGCGCACCGGAAGAGGAAAACACACCGCGAATGATGACTCACCCGATGGTGTCCGGTAGGGCGGCTTCGATGAAGCCGCCGCCGGCCAACGAAACCAAGGCCAACGGCGCGTTCATCGAACGCGCCCTACCAACCAACTGCATCGTTCCGGCTATGAGCACTACG
>CAZJCX010000019.1:23378-25744 GCA_964544425.1 uncultured Verrucomicrobiota bacterium | reverse complement strand
GGTGTTTTTCCCCGTTGACCTGCGTCAATTCCCTGCCGCACCAGGCCGGGTAGATTGCCGGCATGATACACCATTCGATGTTGGTGTCGGACATCAACCGGCAATTTCCCCAGTGCGCGCCGGTGTTTGCCAAGTACGGGATTGCCGGGTGCGGCGGGGAGTATGGTCCGCCCGAACCGCTGTTCATTTTCGCCGCGGCCCATCGGGTGCCACTGCCGGAGTTGGTGGCGGAGTTGGATGCGGCGGTGCGCGGCGAGTGGAAAGACCAGCCAACGGCTGCGACCACGACCGGCCCGGACGAAGTGGGAACGGAGACGTTGTACAAGTGGTACGTCGCCGGCGCGTTGGCGGTGGCGCTGACGCTTGGTTTTGGATTGGGGCTAATCAACCTGCTGCGGATCGCGGACGCAGGTAATTACTACGTGGTGAGCGGGATCTGGAAACAACTCCACGGCCATGCACAGGTGATGGGGTGGGTGGGGTTGTTCATCATGGGCGTGGCGCTGCACGTGGTGCCGCGAATGAAGATGACGGCGGTGCAGCCGGTGTGGGCGGCGCGGGCGACGTTGGGGCTAATGGTGGCCGGACTGGCGTTGCGGGGGTTTGGTTACCGGTGGGCGGCGCTTGGTTCGGCGGTGGTCGAGCTGGTGGGAGTCGGGCTGTTTTTGTGGTTGCTGGTCGGGGTGGTGCTACGGTCGGAGCAGGCGCGGGAACCGTACGAGAAATTCATTCTAGCCAGCTTCGGTTGGTTGGTAGTACTGGCGGTGTGGAATGTCGGAATCGTGTGGCAGCGGATGCCGCCCGTCCAGCACGCGCTCTGGATTCATGCGGCGATGTTTGGATTTATCGCCAATATGATTTTCGGATTTTCGCTGCGCGTTTTGCCGCACTTTCTGGGTTTGCGCGAGACCCGTGCGAGGGCCGCTGATGCCGCGTTCTGGTTGTGGAACGCGGCCGTTGTGATCCGCTATCCGATTGAGTGGCGAGCATGGACGGCGTTGTGGCTGGAGTTGGCCGCGACCGGGTTATTCATCCACGCGTTGGGCATCTTTGCAAGGCGGCGCACCCGGATTGAAATCAAAGGCGTGGACAACGCCTTTGCGTGGTTCATCGGTCTCGGGTACGCGTGGTTGATCGTGGTGGCGCTCGTCCCGTTTCATGCGGACGTGTTTCGGCTGAGCGCGTCGTCACGCCACGCGATGGCGGTGGGATTCATCACGCCAATCATGTTCGGTGTGGCGTACCGGGTGTTGCCAATCTTCAACGGCGTGAATCTGTGGAGTCACCGGTTGCTGCGCGTTTCGTTTTGGGCGTTGGCGCTCGGCAGCACGCTGTCGTTCGCGATGGCGTTCAACAAAGCCTACGAGACCCGGTGGAGCTACGTCTGGACGGCCGGCGCGGGGATTTTGCTGATGGTGGCGGTGGTGATGTTTGCCGTGAACATCGCGCGGACGTTGCGGGTCAAGGCGGAGAAGTACGCGCGCGGTCAGCCGGTGAAGCTGACGACGCGGGTGAGGGAGTTGTTGGAAGTCGCGCCGGAGTTACGGCCGGCGCTCATTCACAACGGACTGGCCGGGCTGGCGGCGATGCGGCACAACCCGCCGCGATTTGTCACCATCGAGTTCGCGGCGCGGCGACATCAACTTGATCCCGAACCGTTGCTGGTCGCCCTGAACGAAGCGATTCACGTCAGTAAAGAAACGGGATGATTCGCTTGGTGCGGCGCCGGTAGGCCTCGTAATCCGGGAAGCGCGCGGCGAGCAACTGTTCCTCGTACCGAAGTTTTAGGAGCAGGTCGGCCACCAAAGCCAGCCAGATGGCGATCCGGTCGGGTGTCGGTTTTGCAAACACCAGCGCGACCAGCGTGATGAGCAACGCGAGATACATCGGATGGCGGATCCACCGGTAGGGACCGTGGGTGATCAGTCGCGCTTGACCGGCCAGCTCGGGGAAAAACCGCAGTTGCCGGGGCGGCATCGTCCACAGCGCCCACGCCGCCAACGCGCCGCCGAGGCCTTGCAGCCAGCCCCAGTCCGGTGTCGCGAGCCAGGGGCCGGTCGCGAGCAGATATACAATCGTCGCCACCTGCACCAGCACGATGGCGAGCGAGAACCGGTTCACAGCAGTTCCTTGATCACGCCCAACGCGTGAGCCAGTTGGCGGGGCGAAATGGTCAGCGGTGGCGTGATGCCAAGCACGCCGGTCTCCGGCAACGCGAGAATGCCCCGCCGCATAAGTTGCTCGCACAACCGCGGGGCATTGCGAGCAGGCAAGCCAAGCATGAGACCGCGGCCCCGGGCGCTTGCTCCGAGATATGTGAGTGCATCCGTGCCGAGGTCGGCCGCGCGGTCGGCGCGGCGAAGCCG
>CAZJCX010000019.1:22782-23217 GCA_964544425.1 uncultured Verrucomicrobiota bacterium | reverse complement strand
TGCTTTGCCGACGCAGACGAGATCTGGTACGACGTTTTCATGTTCGCAGGCAAACCACCGGCCGGTGCGGCAGAAGCCGGTATAGATTTCGTCGAGAATCAGCAGCAACCCGTGTCGGTCGCAGAAGTGTCGCAACCCCGGCAGGAAACCGCGCGGCGGCACGACGATCCCGCCGCGGCCCTGAATGGGTTCCACGATGACGGCGCCGTACCGGGGTTTCAGCGGCGGGATTGTTCCAAACGGGTAGTGATCCACGAAATGCCCGAGTTGTTTCGCGAACGGCCAGCGGAAATCCCGCCGGTGTGTCGCATCGAGCGCGCCGTAGGTGAGACCGTGATACGCGCCGGTGAACGCGATCACGCCCGGTCGGCCGGTCGCGATGACGGCGGTCTTGAGCGCAATCTCGACGGCTTCCGCGCCGGAGGTGGCGAAGAC
>CAZJCX010000019.1:22405-22697 GCA_964544425.1 uncultured Verrucomicrobiota bacterium | reverse complement strand
TCGCGTGCAGGAGTTGCCGGGATTGTTGCTGAATGGCGGCGACGACGCGCGGGTTCGCGTGGCCGACGCCGGCGACGCCGAACGCGGCGGTCAAATCTATGTACCTGTTGCCGTCCACGTCCCAGACATTGGCCCCGCTCGCCCGTTGCCAAAACACCGGCCAGTGGCGGGCGAGGTAGGTGACGTTGCGCGACTCGCAGCGGCGAAGTCGCCGCGCCAACGCGCGTGATTTCGGGCCGGGGATGGCGGTCCGCAGTTGCGGCAAGTCAGGCACGGGCGACAAATCGGTGAA
>CAZJCX010000019.1:19742-22391 GCA_964544425.1 uncultured Verrucomicrobiota bacterium | reverse complement strand
CTTCCTCGTCCACCAGCAGGACTTGGTGGCTGACGCGCAGGCCAGTCAGAAAATCGTCCAAGCTCACCGGTTCGCAGTCGGCCGGTGGGGAGTTGAATCCGATCTGGAATTCCGAGTCGGTGCCGCGGCGGCGCGCGGGTTGGGCGGAGCGGTGCGTGAGCCAGTTTTGGATTTCGGCGGGTTTGATGAGGATACGCAGGGACATGGTCAGACTCCTTTGGTTTCCGCGCCCCAAATGATTTTGTGCCACTGCGTCTGGAGGCGGACCGGCAGTTTATCGGCGAGAATCCATCCGGCAAGGTCTTTCAAGGGTAGGCGTTCCCACACGGGCGAGAACAGCACCGGGCTGGCGATGTGATGCTCGGTCAGAAAGCGTTTGGCCCAATCGTAGTCGGCCCGGTCGGCGATGACGAATTTGACTTCGTCCTTTTTGTCGAGATGGCGCAGGTTGGCGAGCCGATTCCGTTCGGCCTCGCCGCTGCCGGGACATTTGATGTCCATGATTTTGATGACGCGCGGGTCCACGGGCGCGACGTCCACCGAGCCGCTTGTTTCCAGCAACACGCGTTTGCCGAGATCGCAGAGGCGGGTCATCAGGGGCAGGACGTTTGGCTGCAGCAACGGCTCGCCGCCGGTGATCTCGACGAGCGGGCAGTTGTATTCGAGCACCTTCACGATCACGTCCGCGACCGTCATCGGCGCGCCTTCGGTGAAGGAGTACTTCGTGTCGCACCATGCGCAACGCAGATTGCACGCCGTCAGCCGCACGAAAACGCATGGGAGACCGGCATAGGACGATTCGCCCTGAATACTGTGAAAAATTTCGTTGATGACCAGCGTGTTCGCCACGCCCCGACCGTATCAAATCCCACCGGCCGCGTCAAAACCGTAGCGGCGCGGATGACCGCCATTGTGTGTAGTGGCCGCCGTCCCGGCGGCTGACCGGCGGCGCTCATAGAGCGCCGCTACAGTTACTGGCAGTAGCAACGGCAGGCGGTGAGGATGAGGGGCAGGAGCGTGACGAGGAGGCGGATGAGGCGCGGGGTCATTCGGGTTGGACTTTGGCGGGTTGACCGGTGCGGACGGAACGGTAGAGGGCTTCCATCAACAGCGATTGGCGCAGCCCCCAAATCGGCGGGCACGGCGTTTCGGCATGGCCGAGGATGCAGTCCACGAAGTTCTGCTGCATGGACGTGACGACCGGTAGCGACGGGGTGATTTTCTGCGCGGTCTCATCCCACAGCTCCAACGGGCCGCTGTGGGTGCCGATGCGGAGCGACCGGCGCGTGGCGGTGAGGTAAACGCTGGATTGCCAACCGCTCACGTCCGCGCCGCCGACGAACGCGCTGGCGCAAGCGCCGCCGTGGAACTTGATGGTGGCCACGGTGTTGATGTCGACCGGCGTGCCGCGGTTGTCGCTCCACGCGAAGACTTCGACGGGGCGGAGGTCGGTGAGATAGAGCAGGGCGTTGAACATATGCGCGCCGCTGTCGAACGCCTGACCGCCGCCGGAGAGTTTCGGATCCTGCCGCCATGTGCCGGTGGTGAGTTGCTGCCAGTTCTGCGACATGATCCCGTTCAGTTGCATGATCTCGCCCAACTCGCCCCGCGCGCGGAGGGTGCGAACGTGTTGAAACTCCGCGCAGAACGGCCCGGGGAACGCCAGGCTGATGAGGCGTTTCTTTTTCTCGGCGTGATCGATGAGCCGGCGCGCTTGGTCCACCTCGATGACCATCGGTTTCTCCAACAGCACGTGCGCCCCAGCATCGAGCGCGGCGATGGTCTGTTCAAAATGCTGCGTGTGGGGGGTGACGATGAGTACTGCATCGCACTTCACCACCTTGAGCATCTCCCGGTAGTCGTGATAGGTGGGCGGCTTCGGTTTATCGGCCGGGAATTCGGTCAGATACGTGGCCAGACTTTTGTCGCTCGAATCGCAGAGCGCGACGAGCTCGGTTTGGGGAACTTGCTTGAGGAAGACGCGCGCGTGATGGCGGCTCATTCCGCCGCAACCGATCACGGCAATTCGGATGGGGTTCATGCACGGGTTGATAGCAGCGGCTCGCGCACTTGGCAAGCGTCGCTACTGGTTCTGGACGAACATCCAGGCCAGGAACCCGATCACCGCGACCACGGCCAGTCCGATCAAGAGCGTCACAGCCACCGGAAGACCGCGCTTTGGTGTGGTCCGGTACTCAAAACCGCACGCCGCACACCGTGACTCGCCACCCATGTCCGCGCCACATTGCGGGCAAGGACGTTTCGGAGCGCGCGGGGCGCCGCCGCCGTCTGCGCTGAGTTCGAGATTTTTGGGACTGACGCGCTCGGTCATGCCGTTGTCGAAGGCAATCTCGACTTCACCTTTCGCGCGCCAGAGTTGTTTGATCGTGGCGAGTTTGCCGGTTTCGCGATGGCGGACTCGTTGACCAATGACGCAATCGAGCAGTTCCATGTCCGGCATTTAAGCCGACCGGCGCTGAAAAGTGAAGACTTCCGTGACGACAAGTTGGTATTTGCGCGCGTGCTCCCGAATCAAAAACGGCAGGTCGCGGCGGCGTTTTAATGTGAAATGCGTCGTGAGCAACGCCGGCAATTCGACGGGCGTGATCCATTGCCGGCGGGGCGTGTATTGCGGCAGCCACGAATACG
>CAZJCX010000019.1:19000-19722 GCA_964544425.1 uncultured Verrucomicrobiota bacterium | reverse complement strand
GACCAAGTCTGGTAGGCGCGCCAGAAACTGCCGGGGTTGGCGCAGCCGGCAAATCAGATTCACGGCGAGGACAACGTGATGGTGGCCGGTGATCGTGTGGGCGTCGCCGATGGCGAAATGAACATTCTTCCGGCGCACGGCTTGTCGGGCCGCGCGAATAAATTGCCGGGAGTTGTCCACCCCGGTCGCTTCATCCACGACGCGCGCGAGTTCGAGCGTCAGGCGGCCAACGGCGCAGCCGAGGTCGAGGCCGCGGGTGGGGTGGGGGAACTTGATTGGCAAAAGGCAGTCGCGGATGATGCGGCGGTGAAAGTCGAGCGCGCCGGGGGGAGCGAACGGGTACGGGAAAAAATCGCGTCGGTCGCCGAAGTGGAATTGGAGGTACTCCGTGAGGTAGCGCCGCGTTTCGTACGGATTCACAACGCCACGCTCTTCACGAAGTCGGTGGGATTGCACGGCTCGATCAGCAGCGTCTCACGCCCGTCCTTGTGCAGCCAGACCCCGGTGACGTCAATCTCGGGGGTCTTGTGCGGCGCGAACAGAATGTCCTCGTGGGTCGCGTTGCGTTTGTCGCGAAACTTGCCCGGACCCAGTGCGCCGCCGAGATGATCGCTGCGGCCGGTGGCCACGTGGAACGTGCCGAGGATTTTCTCGTCCTGAATGTCCGCGCCCGCCACCGGCAAGTCCTGCGTGCCAAGTCCCAACTCGCCCAACACACCGGT
>CAZJCX010000019.1:18735-18990 GCA_964544425.1 uncultured Verrucomicrobiota bacterium | reverse complement strand
GCGGGATCGCTGCGAAACCGCGCGAGCGAGGCAGCCACGGTTGCCGGTTGACCGCGCATGAGCTTGGCATCGTGGATGCGGCCATCCCGCACTTCCATCACCGCCAGTGTGCCGTCTTTGAACCGGTGGGGGAACTGACCGTGCGCGCTGGTCGGCACCCAGTAGATTTCGCCGGCCGGCAGGTTGGCGATCTCACCGGGCGTTGGACAGAGGCCGTGGCTTTTCTGCGCTTCCTGACGGCCGAGTTCGAGTGTG
>CAZJCX010000019.1:18371-18632 GCA_964544425.1 uncultured Verrucomicrobiota bacterium | reverse complement strand
CCAGGCCCGTTTCGAGGATGATTTTGTTACAACCGTGCATCGTGGCGCCGCGAAAACCAATTTGCTTGGCGAGGGCGGTGATCGGGGCAGTCGCGGAATAGGTGCTAAGGTAGAGGACGATGTCGAGTTCGGGGAGGATCTCGGTGGCGAGTTGCCGGGGTTGACCGCGCAGGTCGTACGCCACGGGAGGCAAATCCAGATTGCTGCCGCCAGTCGGTTCGTAAGCGAAAAAGCTGACGGAGCGCAACGCCAGCGCGGCTT
>CAZJCX010000019.1:11356-18361 GCA_964544425.1 uncultured Verrucomicrobiota bacterium | reverse complement strand
GGTCGAGCAGTCCCCGGTAGAAGATCTCGAACGCAATGCGGCGCGCCGACCAGTCCCGCTCCTGAAGAAACGGCAACGTCGCGACGTCGCGGGGCCGGTCGAGGTCTATAAACACGCCCACTCGCTCACCGGGCCGCAGCGCGAACACCGTGTGCATCAGGGCGTCGAGGTTGAACGAGTGCGAGGGATTCATGGATTCACCGCCGCTAGGATGAGGGAGAATGGCGGCTGGTTTCACGCGGCCAGCACTTCGATGTTGCGGCTGCAGTGGGTGCAGCGGATGCGGGGCGCCGCGAAGGCGGGGCTGAGTTGGAGCGTGCGGCCACAGGCGCAGCGGAACGATTCCCAGCCGGTGGCGGCGCGACGGAATTGGAGGGGAGTTTGGGGCTGCGGAGTGGGGGGTTGAAGCACCGGGGTGAGCGCGACCGGCAGGGAGAGGGTGTTGCCGCAGCGGACGCAGTGGATGGTGTCGCGGGCAAACGTCTCGGGCACATTGATGGCGAGGCCGCAACTGCACGTCACCGGGAGATAACCGTGTTGCCGGTAGTTGATGGCGCGCGTGGCCGCTTTGGTCTCGACCGGTTCATCGGCGTTGGGTGCGCGAATGGCTTGGGCGGGCGCCGCGGCGAGCGATTGCGACCCAATCAGGCCGGTGCCCGTCGCCTGTTTGAACGCGGCTTCGTAGTCGGCCAATGCCGCGCCGCCCATCGCGCGCAGGATGCGGACGCGTTCCTCGGTGGGCGGGTGCGTCGAGAACAGTGAAGCCGACCGGCCCGCGGCGGCGAGGGGGTTGACGATGAACATGGGCGCGGTGGTTTTGTTGGCAAAGGCGACGGCGCGGCTGGAGAGCGAAATCTTTTCGAGCGCGCTGGCAAGACCGGCGGGGTAGCGAGTGAATTGAGCGGCGGAAGCGTCGGCGAGGTACTCGCGTTTGCGGGAGCAGGCGAAGTAGAGCAATTGCGCGGCGAGGGGGCCGAGGATCGCGAACAAGATGGCCACGACGAAGATGATCGCCTGCCCCTGCCCGCCGCCTTCCCCCCGGGAACTGTCGCGCCGGCTTGACCGGCCCTTGAGGAAGGTGGCACGAAGGACAAGTTCGGAAAGGAGCACGATGGAGCCGAGCATCACAGCCGCCAGTGTCATGAATTTCACGTCGTGATTCTTGAGGTGGGCAATCTCGTGGGCGATGACGCCTTGCAACTCGTCCCGGTTGAGCCGGTGCATCAGGCCGGTGGTGACGGCGACGGCGCTGGATTCCGGTTTGCGGCCGATGGCGAAGGCGTTCGGTGCCGGGTCATCAATCAGGTAGATTTTGGGGATGTACCCGAGGCCGGAGGCAAGGCACATTTCCTCGACGACGTTGAAGAGTTGAGCGCTGTCTTCCTTCTTCAATTCCCGCGCGCCGCTACCGGCCAGCAGCACGGAGTTCGCCGCGCTGAAATAGACGCCCAGTTGCAGCGCCCAGATACCGGCCGCGACGAGCAGGCCGACCGGTCCGGCCCCGGACGCGATCGCTTCACCGCCAAACCAGCCGAGGAGCAACAGCACGACCGCCATGATCGTGATGAGGACGGCGGAGCGGCGGCGGTTGGCGGCGATTTGTTCCCACATGAACGAGTGCCTGCGTGCCGGAGTTAGAAGGCGACTTTGGGAGCTTCACGGACAGCCTCTTCCTTGACCTCGAAGAAGTCACGGCGCGCGAAGCTAAACATACCGGCGACGATGTTCGTGGGGAACATCTGGATGCGCGTGTTAAACTGTTGGACGCTGTCGTTGTAGAACTGCCGGGAGAAGGCGACTTTGTTTTCTGTGGAGGTCAACTCTTCCTGCAATTTCAGGAAGTTCTGGTTGGCCTTAAGGTCCGGGTACGCTTCGGAGACGGCAAACAGCGATTTGAGCGTGCTGGTCAGCATGTTTTCCGCCTCGGCGCGTTCGCCGACGCTCTTGGCGTTCATGGCGAAGTTGCGGGCTTGGATGACTTTTTCCAGCGTCTCGCGTTCGTGCTTCGCGTAGCCTTTGACGGTCTCAACGAGATTGGGAATGAGGTCGTACCGGCGTTTTAACTGCACGTCAATCTGCGCCCACGCGTTTTCGAGTTGGTTGCGCAAGCGGACGAGTCCGTTGTACGCGCCGATGAACCAAAACACTGCACCCAGCACAATGACGCCGAGGATGATGAGGACAATCAGAGCAGCCGACATGGTTTAGTCTCCTTGTTTAGGTTTGGTGAAAATCGTCTGGAGGCGGGGCGCGCGAAGCCGCTCCAACTCCCCGGCATCGAGCCACAGACCGTGGCCGACCGGACATTCTTCGAATTCAACCCCGGTGCGTCGCACCAGCCGCAATGCCTGGTCACAGCGCGGGCACAGATACCGAGTGGATTTGGCCACCAACTCCGCCGATTCCACAGCGACGCCGAGTGTCTCCAACTCGCCCGCGTCGAGCCAAACGCCCCGGCATTGATCACAGACATCCACTTCCACGGCGTCGTGAGTCACGATGAGCAGCGCGACGTCGCACTTCGGACAGACCGGTATCATCACGGCGGATGATGCGGGGTCGGTCAAGGCTGGTCAAGCCGGTATGACATTTACATCAGGGCCGGTTCAGAGTAACAGAGCCGGCATGCTAACAAGCGTCGCGCAGATTGATTGGGCGACTTGGCGACCAACCGAGTATGCGAATTTGTGTTTTGTAATTCGAGACGGACAGATTCTGCTGATTCGCAAGAAACGGGGTTTGGGTGCCGGCAAGATGAATGGACCCGGTGGCCGAAACGAACCCGGTGAGACGGCGATGCAGGCGGCCGTTCGAGAGACCCAAGAAGAAATCGGCGTCACGCCGACCGGCTTGGAGCAGGTGGGGGAATTGCATTTTCATTTTCTGGATGGTTACCGCCTGCATGTGGCGGTTTTTGCGGCAAGTGATTGCATCGGCGAGTTAATTGAGACAGATGAAGCAATCCCTCAATGGACTCGTCTTGATTCGATCCCTTACCATGAAATGTGGCAAGATGACCCTCACTGGTTGCCGTTGTTGTTACGCCGCAAGAAGTTCAGTGGCTTCTTTTTGTTTGACGGTGATCAGCTTTTGAGTCACCAAGTGAATGTGTAAACCTCTAATGGCACGACACTTGTTTTTGTTGACGTAGTATCTGGTAATTCGCTTGTGTTTCTTTGAGCAAAACCCTACAAGGAATGTCAGTTAGGTGGCCTTACTAATCATGAAATCACGAACCAATACAACAAAAGTCAGCCGCCGCCGTTCCCCGCTCCGCCGAGTTGCTCGCAACGTCCGCGAGCCGAAACCGCCCTCGCTACTCGAACGAATTGCGGAGGTTACTGAAGAATTGCAGTTGCTGCGAAGCCGACTCGCGAATGCCGGGGATGATCTGCCGGCCGTCGGCACCCACCGCATCACCGCGCTTGAAACGGAACTGGAGAAGCTGTGGGAAATGCGCCGCCGCGAGCAAGCCGCTCCGCTGCGTGACACCGCCTTGACCGAGGCCGAGGAGAAAGTCCTCGCGTTTCCCGGTGGCTCGCGGTCGCGCGGCGCGTAATGGAGCTGAATCACCCGGACGGGGGCAGAGCTGCGGCTTTGCCTCCGTTTTTCTTTTCATGAAGCGGCGCAAATATTCGACACGCAACACGGCGCGACTTCTTCGGATCATGGCGCGCCTGCGGTCGCCCACAGGTTGTCCGTGGGACCGTGAACAAACTCACCAATCCATCCGGCACAACCTCATCGAAGAATGTTATGAAGCGGTTGAGGCGCTCGATGCGGGAAACCTGACGGCATTCCGCGATGAACTCGGTGACTTGCTGCTGCAAGTTGTCTTTCACTCGCAGATGGCCGGTGAGCGCCGGGAATTCGTGTTCGATGATGTCGCCAAGTCCATCGCTGATAAACTCGTTCACCGTCATCCGCACGTCTTTGGCAAGGCGCGCGCCCGGAACAGTGCTGAAGTGTTGGAGCAATGGGAACAGATCAAGAAAGTGGAAAACAACTCGCCCAGCATCCTCAACGAACCCCCGCGGCACTTGCCGGCGTTGCTGAAGGCCGACAAAGTGCAACGCAAAGTCGCACGGGTTGGATTTGACTGGAAGCAGCGAGCCGATGTGGTCGCGAAGGTGGACGAGGAACTCCGCGAATTGAAGCGCGCGCGCGGTCGCCGGGCGGTCGCGGAGGAAATGGGCGACGTGTTGTTTGCGGTCGTCAATCTCGCCCGGTACGAAGGTTTGCAGGCGGAAGATCTATTGAATCGCGCCGTTGTAAAATTCACCAAGCGATTTCAGCAGGTCGAACGCGCCGTCCACCGCCGCGGCAAACGCCTCCAAGACTGCACGCTTGCCGAACTCGATGCGCACTGGGAAAGCGCAAAACGAAAACGCCGGTAGGCTCAGCTACAGTGGTCGTGTTCGCAGCGGCAGGTTTCGGTTGTGCAGGCTTTGGATGCGCATGCTTCGCCACAGTAGACCAGGTTTCCGCGGCGGATGGCTTTACTCATATCTACTGTGCAGGTGCAACTGGCGCACGCGCATTTGAGCCGGTCGGTGCGGTTGGCGGTTTGAGTTTGTTTCATGCGAGCCTCCTGATAAGGCAGTATACGCCCGCCCGTGGTCGGTGCAAGTTACGCAGCCGTGAGGCCGGTATAGACGCGGGGGACGCGGGCGGTCTTGGTGATGCCGCACAACACCTCCCACGGAATGGTGCCTTCCCAGTCCGCCACCTGCCGGGCCGTGATTTCTTCCGCACCTTGTCGGCCGATGATGACGACTTCGTCGCCACTTTGGATGGCCGGCAAACCGGTGACGTCCACCATGATCTGGTCCATCGTGACGCGACCGATGACCGGGCACCGGCGACCGGCCACGAGAACTTGCGCCTTATTGGAGAGCTGTCGGCCAAATCCGTCCGCGTATCCCGCCGCGACGGTGGCGACTTTCATCGGGCGCGTCGCGGTGAACGTTTCGCCGTAGCTGATGGTGCGACCGGGGGCGACATCCTTCACGAATGCGACGCGCGCTTTGAAAGTGAGAATCGGGAGTAGTCCGGGAGCGATCCCGTACAAGGCCAGTCCGGGTCGTACGAGGTCGAGATGCGTTTCCGGTAGATTCAGCAGGGCGGCCGTGTTTGCGGCGTGGCGCAGCACGCGCGGCGCGGAAATATTTTGGAACAACACCAGCGCGTGGCGCGTGCCGGTGGGGTTGTCGTCCGCGCTGGGGAAATGGGTGTAAAGACCTTCAAGTCGCAGGTGAGGCAGCGAGGCGATCTCGCGCACGACGGTCGGGGCGTTTTCATGCCAGCAACCAGTGCGGCCCATGCCGGTGTCCACCTCGACATGAACGGGGTGAACTCGGTCATGCAGCGCAGCCACCGCGTTGAGTTGCCGGGCTTCTTCGATGGAAGAGATGGTGGTGATGATTTGTTGTTCCACCAGCTTGTCCAGCTCGAACGGAAGGGCGCTGCCAAACAATAGGATCGGCCAGCCGGGACCGCCGAGGTTTCGCACGATAATCGCCTCGGTGAGGTTCGCCACGCCAAAACCAAAGATGCCGGTCTGCATCAACACGCGCGCCACTTGGGGCAAGCCGTGTCCGTACGCATCCGCTTTCACGACGGCCAGAATTTTCACGTGGGGGCCGATGCGGGCGCGGAGGGAAGCCACATTTTGCCGGAGTGCGGCGAGATCCACTTCGACCCAGCACCGGTAATGCGCTTGCGGAGTCATCGGCTCACGGAAGAAGTTACTTCCACGGTGAGGTGGCCGGTTTGGTTTCCCAAGGATTGGCCGGTGGCTTGGCCGGTTGCCACGGATTGGCGGCCGGCTTTACCGGGGTGGGTGACCAGACCGTCGGCGGTGTGTTGCTGCCGACGACGGGAGCGGCGGGGAGCGCCGTGCCGGGTTGGACGACTTGAGGAGCAGGGGGCGTGGGGGCGTGGACGGCGGTCGGCCCCGCGGTCGCGGGGGCCACTGCGGCGGGCGCGAGGTTAACGGCTTCGCCGGAAGTCTGGCCGGTCTTACGTAGTGGCCCCGGCACGTACTTGCTGGGGTCCGACACTTGCGCGTAGCCGGTGCTCACAAAAACAATCGCAAGGAACAGCAGTTTCATGGCGCGGTCGTCCGCGGTGGCCGGTTGGTGAGCGGGATGCCTTGTTCGCTGCCGACAGTTTCAACGACGTTGTTCGTGGCGCCCGCGGACGCGGTCGGGAGCGAGGGAAGCGTGACACTTTGGTTGGCCGGCTTGAGGACGTTGGCGCTGATGTCGCGGGCGGTGGGTGGCGGGGTGAATCGCGGCTTCGTGGCAGGCGTGAGGGGAGTTGCCGGTGGCGGCGCGGCAAACGGGTCGGCGGGGCGCAGCGGCTGAGCCGGTTGCGGTGAATGAACCTGCGGCAGGGTCGGCCGAGGCGAGTACGCCGGGGTGTTCGTCTGCGCGAGGGCAGCACCGGCTGAAAAAATCGTAATGACAATCAGCTTCACACCGGCAGGATAGCGGAAATTGGCGGCGCGTCCAGTGGTTGCTTGACGTAAAACGGTTTTCTCTTCAAGATGCGCAGCACTCCGACATGAGCACTTGGAAAGTCGCCCTCTTATCGGCCCTGATTTTGACTGCGCTCTGTTTGCTCAGCCCGTCTCGGTCGGAGCAAGCTCCTGAACCCGGGGTGGTGGAGATTTCGTACATGGGCGGCGGACCGATTTCGGGTGAACTCGGTGATGTGGTGCGGGAGTTCGAGGCGATGAGCCGGGAAGCCCACGCCAAAGACCCGTCCAAACCCATCTACCGGATCGTCAGCGGACAAAGTGCGTCGCGCAGCCAGACGGAAGACCCGACGCGGTTTCTGGTTGGCCTCGCCGGTGGAATGCCGCCGGATGTGATTCGGTTCGACCGGTACGCCGTGACGGAATGGGCGTCGCGCGGCGCGTTTGCCAATCTCACCGAATTTTTGAACCGCGACAACGAGATGCGCGCGGAGGACTTTTACGACTCGTGCTGGAACGAGGTC
>CAZJCX010000019.1:4409-11346 GCA_964544425.1 uncultured Verrucomicrobiota bacterium | reverse complement strand
ACCGGAGAAGGTGGACAACCGCGCGCTCTTCTACAACAAAGACCTGCTGGCGCGGGCCGGTTACACCGAGCCGCCCAAGACGTGGGAAGAGTTGGAAACGATGGCGGTCAAGCTCACGGAGCGCGACGACCGCGGCAACATTCGCCGGATCGGGTTCGCGCCAAACTTCGGCAACTCGTGGCTCTACCTCTATGGCTGGATGAATGGCGCGCAATACATCAGCGCCGATGGTCGTACCGTCACGCTCAATGAGCCGCGCGTGGTGGAGGCGCTCACGTGGATGACGAAGATTTACGATTCGCTCGGCGGCGCGTCAGAAGTGAAGGCGTTTGAATCGAGCTTTCAGGGCGGTGATCTTGATCCGTTCCTGCAAGGCAAGATCGTGATGAAGATTGACGGGTTCTGGCAGATCACCGACACGATCGCGCAATTTGGCCGCAACGTGAACTACGTCGCGCGTCCGCCGATCCCCGCGGTCAGGCTGGCGCAGGGGAGCAAGGTATGCACCTGGGTCAGCGGCTGGTGCCATGCAATTCCCTCGACGGCCAAGAACAAGGAGGCGGCGTGGGAATTCATCAAGTTCCTGTCGGGCAAACGCGCCGCCGAAATCCTGAACGAAAGCCGGCGGCTGACGATGGAAAGCCAGGGACGCGTGTTCGTGCCGACCCAAAGCGCGAACAAGGCGATCAATGAATGGTTGTTCGAGAAGTACGTCACCGGCAATCCGCGGATGGATCCGCGCGTGGCCCAAGCCGTGCGGGTGTTCAACGACTTGCTCGAAGGCCAGCCGTATCGGCCGGTAACGCCGGTGGGGCAGTTGTTGTGGAATCAGCACATCAGTGCCACCGACAATGCGCTCTTCCATAAACTCACTGCGAAAGAGGCGCTGGACCGGGCCACGGAAATCGTCCAGCGCGACCTCGACAAGGCGCTCAGTCCGCCGCGCGGCGCGGTGGTGAATTGGAATTACGTGTTCGTCCTGTACGTCCTGTTACTCGTGGCCGTGGCGCTCGCCGTGTATTACTGGGACACGAGCGCGAAGTTCCGCGGGATGTTCGGCGCGAAGCTGGCCAGGAAGGGTGGCGACATCGAGGGTGTGCAGAGCAGCTATTTCCGGTCGCAGTGGAAAGGCGGTTGGCTGTGCGCGTTGCCCTGGATCATCGGGTTCATTGTGTTTACCGGCGGGCCGATTTTGTTTTCCATCGTGATTAGTTTTTGCCAGTTCGACATCTTGAACCCCGCGCGGTTTACCGGCGTGGAGAATTACCGGTGGATGTTCACCAAGGACACGCTCTTTTGGAAATCCATGTGGAACACGCTCTACATGGTCATCGGCATTCCGCTCGGCATGGCCGCCAGCCTTGGCATCGCGTTGTTGCTGAACCTGAAAATCCGCGGCATCGCGGTGTGGCGGACATTTTTCTACCTGCCCTCGATCGTACCGGCGGTGGCGTCGAGCATCTTGTGGATCTGGATTTTCAATCCGAGCGCCGGGTTGCTCAACAACGCGCTCGCCTCCATCGGCATCAGCGGACCGAATTGGCTGCAGGATGAAAACACCAGCAAGCTCGCGCTGATCCTGATGGGATTGTGGGGCGCGGGCGGCGGGATGATCATCTGGCTGGCCGGGCTAAAGGGCATCAGCGAGAGTTACTACGAAGCCGCTTCGCTCGACGGCGCGACGACCTGGCAGCAGTTCTGTCACGTCACGCTGCCGTTACTCTCGCCGTACATCTTTTTCAATCTCATCATGGGACTGATCGGCACATTCCAGATTTTCACGCAGGCGTTCATCATGACGCAGGGCGGGCCGGTGGATTCGACGCTCTTCTTCGCGTACCACCTTTTCAACAACGCCTTCCGGTATCTCCAGATGGGCTACGCCGCCTCGATGGCGTGGATACTATTCCTGATCGTGTTCGCGCTGACGATTGTGCAACTGCGGCTCCAAAAACGCTGGGTTCACTACGAGGAAGGATGAACGCCGACACCACATTTGCCAAATGGAGCCGGTCGGTCTGGGTGTACGCACTCTTGATCGGCGGGTCGGTCATCTTCGTCTGGCCGTTTCTGTGGATGGCGACCACTTCGATCAAGGTCGAGCGCGAAATGTTTGGCGAGACCATCCACCTCATGCCGCAACGCCCGATCCCGCAGGTGAAGTCCCCGTACATCGACACCCGCTTCTTCAATGACGTCACCGGCGAACGCATGGCAGAGTTGTTGCCGGTGCTGGCGGATCACATCCGGTCGCTGCGCTATCCTTGGCCGTCAGAAGTGGACGCCGAAACCGCCATTCAACAGACGGCCCGCGGCGTTTACCGCAAGCTCGTCCTCACGCTCCCGCTCGACACTTGGAAGCTGCCCACCGACCAACTCGCCGCCGCGATCATCGAACGCGTCGATGGCGCGATGGTTCGGGAGGCATTCGACCAAATCCGCCGCGCCTTGTTGATCGGGCAATTCCGCGCCCGGTCGTACGACTTGCAGGAAGACCAACTCGTCGCCGCCGAATCCGCCGCGGGCCGGTGGGAGGTTGGCGGCACCGGCAAGGCCGCGCTTGTCCAGATTGACGACCCGCGCGAACCGCACGCGGAAGTCCGGTATGATTTTGCCAGCGGCGACACCGTCACGCTCTCGCAAACGTTTACACTCAGTTTCCCGGTGGAACGGCTCTACCGGCTGCAACTCTACGCGCGCCCCGACGACACTTGGCACACCGTCACGATGTACATCGAGAAAGCCGGTAAAAAGTATCAGGCCGAACGGACTTACGATGTTGCCGACTTCAGCAACTGGGGTGTCGTAACTTGGCAGGAACCCGGTCCCGACGACCTGACCAACAAGATCCGCAACTGGCTGCTCCTGAAAGAAGTCGGCCCCAGCACCGTGACCGGCCCGAATGAACTCAAAGTCACCCTTGAACTCAAACAAAACACCGGACTTGGCGCGTGGTGGGCGAAAGCGCAGCGCAACTATCGGCTGGCGCTCGATCACATCCCGTTCTGGCGGTATGTCGCGACGAGTCTGTTCCTTGTCACCCTCAACCTCGTCGGCACGCTGTTCAGTTGCTCGCTGGTCGCCTACGCCTTCGCGCGGTTGCAATGGCCGGGCCGCAACTTCTGTTTCGCCCTGATGCTGGCGACGATGATGATTCCCGGTCAGGTCACCATGATCCCGTACTTCCTGATCATCCGGTCGCTCGGCTGGTACAACACGCTCTATCCGCTCTGGGTCGGCAGCTTCTTCGCCGGCGCGTTCAACGTGTTCCTGCTCCGGCAATTCCTCAAAGGCATCCCGCGCGACCTCGAAGATGCCGCGAAGATTGACGGCTGCGGTTTCTGGCGCATCTACTGGCACATCATGCTCCCGCTCATCAAACCAACGCTCGCGGCTATCGCCATCTTCACCTTCATGGGCGCGTGGAACGACTTCATGGGCCCGCTCATCTACCTCACCGACCAACGCCTCTATCCGCTCGCCCTCGGCCTCTACGCCTTCAACGTCAGCGCCGGCGGCAGCATGGGCATGATGATGGCCGGCAGTCTCCTCATGACCGTGCCGGTGATTGTCATCTTCTTCTTCGCGCAGAAATACTTCATCCAAGGCGTCACCCTTACCGGGATGAAAGGGTGATGAACCGCCAGCCACGGTCTGTCACCCTGAGCGCAGCGAAGAGTCTCTGTCGTTCGAACGGCGGAGATTCTTCGCTGCGCTCAGAATGACAACGATTTGAATTCTGGCGTCCTTGGCGTCTTGGCGGTTAATCTCCCTTGCATGACACCCATTGACATGCACGTCCACATTGTGGGCAACGGCGCGCGTGGGTCCGGTTGCTGGCTGCGCCCGACCGGGTGGTATTCGTTGCTTGGCCGGTACATGTGCCATCACATCGGGTTAAAGGCGGACGGGTTCATGGATCCGGACTTCGACGAGAAATTCGTGGCGCGTCTGCTCGATCTGCTTCGGTCATCCTCGCTCAAACAGGCGGTCATCCTCGCCAACGATCAGGTTTATCAAGCCGATGGCACACTGATGAAAGCCGGTACGTTCTACGTCCCGAATGATTATGTGCTCAAACTTGCCGAGACCTACCCGGAATTCCTACCGGCCGTCTCCATCCATCCCGCCCGGCCCGATGCGCTCGACGAATTGGAACGCTGCGTCGCCGCCGGCGCGGTGATGATGAAATGCCTGCCGAACTGTCATAACATCGACTGCAACGACAAGCGCTACCGGAAATTCTGGGAACGGATGGCCGCGCTGAAACTCCCGTTGCTCGCGCATACCGGCGGTGAACACACGCTCCAGATCATCGAACCGAAATATGCCGACCCGCGCATCCTCACCCAACCGCTTGAATGTGGCGTCACCTGCATCGCTGCGCACTGTGGTGGCCGGGGTTTCATTGACCCCGACTACTTCGGGGTCTTTGCGGAGATGACGACCCAGTATCCGAATCTCTACGGTGACATCAGCGCGTTCAACATCCCCGCGCGCTCGAAACATTTCCGTGACGCCCTCCAATCGCCGCTCGTCGAACGCATCCTCCACGGCAGCGACTACCCGGTCCCCGTCATCGGCGCGTGGGTGTGGGCGCGTGGGTTGGTGGATTGGGAAACCTACCGCCGGTGGGAGCAATGCCCGAATCCAATTGAACGCGACTACCAACTCAAACGCGCGATGGGGTTTCCCGAAGAAGTCTTCACGCGTGTTGCCAGACTGATCCCCGGTAGCCGCACCCTTTAGGGTGCGTTCGGGCAGGCGCAGGCTGAAGCCTGCGGCTACAAGTTCATTCACGGCGGCGTGATTCGAGGGCGCGGCAGAAACTCGTGAGCCGGCGCAGGAGCGCATTGTATTGACCGTATGCCTCGTCAGGCGTCTGTTGACGCAACAGCCGGTACAACCGAAGTTCCGGTTGCGCCGGCCATCGGTCGGCGAGCTTGCCGAGTGATTCCTCCAAACGCGGCGCGCCCACCGCGACGAGCAACGCGGGCACTGTTTCCACACCTTGCCGCAAATCGGCGATTCCTTGGCTGATGAGTTCGGCGCCAGGCAGATTTTCAAAGCGAGAGTTCGTCATGCCTCCGTCAACGATAGCACACGCGCGCGGAACGCGCGTTCGTCAATTGCCGGGAACCGCACCAATGCTGGCGCGATTTGGTCGAATAATTCGCGCAACCGCTTGCGTTCGACCAGCCCGTCGCGGAGCATCGCTTGCACATCGAGCCGGTCGCGGTCGTGCCAGCGTTCGATCTTGGCGAGGGCCTGACTGTAAAAGTCATAGTGATAAAAGCGGATACCGCCGTGCTGGGCGATGAATTGGCTGCGCTCCTGCCAGCCCGGCAACGTGGGGATGAATTGGTCGGGCGCAGCGAGTTCGACGTTGATGTCGAGTTCATTTTTCAAAGTGGCGATGCGCTCAAACACCCCGGCGGGTTCCGGCTCCAGCTTGAGATCCACGTCAATCGTCATCTCCCGCCAGCCCAGCAACAAGGCCGTCGCGCCGCCGGTAAGGTAAATCGAGCCGGTGGCCTTGGGAATGGTTCCCAATCGCGCCATGAATTCCAGCAGCTTGTGTTTGTCCGTTTCCCCGCGCACGACGAAAAGAATACCCCGCCAGTCTGCAAAAAACCAGTTTGCAACCACACTCGACCGTATGCTCCATGGCCGCGACTATCCGGTGGCTGTCATCGGTGCTTGGGCGTGGGCGAGAGGTTTGATCGAGTGGCAAACCTACCGGCACTGGCAAAGTTGCCCCCCAACCCCACGAACGCGACTACCAACTCAAACGCGCGATGGGATTAGCTACCTAATTCGGTCGAGCAATAACTTGAGGCGCGACCTCCTTCCAGTGTGAATTGCTGCGTTGGATTACGGCTGGGTGACGTGGAGGCGGTAGAAGCGCGGGGAGGCGGAGCCGGTCTCCGTGACGCTGACGCTGCCGGTGCCGGGGTCGGTGACGGTGACGCCGGGGGCGGTTGTCCAGTTACCGGGGCCGACTTTGGTGGCGAGGTTGGTCCAATTGCCTGCGACGAGATCGGAGGTGGCTTCGATGTTCAGGGTGACGTCGGTTGCGGCGGGGTTGCGGGTGAAGGTGAAGCCGGTCGGGGTGGGGGTGATGCCGGTGGGGTTGGGGATGTTCGGGTTGGTGCCGGTGGCGTATTCCATCAAGTCCGGTAATCCATCGTTGTCGGGGTCGCCGGTGCCGGTGGTGATGCCGCCGAGGTTGGCTTGTTGCCAGAGGTTGTAGGGGGTGGGCGCGATGTTGCCCCAGGCGGGGTAGGCTTCCTGGCCGGGATGGTTGGTGATGCGGACCGGGTTGCTGCCGTCGGTATTCATCACATAGACCTCGGGGTTGCCGTCGCGGTCGGAGGTGAAACTGATTTTTGTGCCGTCGGGACTGAAGTAGGCGGTCTGATCGTTGAAGGCGTTGTTGGAAATGTTGGTCTGGTTCGCCCCGGTGATGTCCATCAGGTAAATCTGCCGGTGGCCGTCGCGTTCGGAGGTGAAGGCGATGGTGGCGCCGTCGGGGCTGATGACCGGGTAGAAGTCGCGGCCGGGCGTGAAGGTGAGCCGCGTCTGGCCGGAGCCGTTGGCGTTCATGATGTAAATCTCCTCCTTGTCGTTGTTGTCCCGGAACGAATTGAACACGATCTTCGAGCCGTCGTAGCTCCAGTAGGGGAAATTGCCGTCGCCAGTGGTGGCGGTGAGGTTGGTCTTGCCGGTGCCGTCGCCGTTCATCACGAAGAGATTGTAACCGCTGCCGGTGTTGGTGCGCGGCCCCATGTACACGATCTTGCTCGCGTCGAAGTTGGGCGCGGCTCCCCAGAGTGCCGAGCCGGTGAGGTTGGTCTGCGTGAGGTTGGCGAGGCCGGTGCCATCGGAATTCATCCGCCACACATCCATGTTGCCGGGATGGCCGCGGTCGGACATG
>CAZJCX010000019.1:3422-4289 GCA_964544425.1 uncultured Verrucomicrobiota bacterium | reverse complement strand
CGTCGCGCGCCGTGTTGAACACGATGCGGCCGATGGTCACCGGCAGGTTGACGACCTTCCACCAGCGCAACAGCGTGCGGAGCGCTTCGGGCTTGTTGATGGGCGGCGGGCGGTTCAGTTGGTCGGTGGTGTTGATGCCGTGGCAGTTCGCGCACGTCCGAATCTCGCCGGGCTGGAACGTCACCCAGTACCGCTCCCGCACAATCGGCGTGCCGTTGGTGTCCACCGTCTGCCAGCTCAACGCCCGGCGCGTCGGCAACACCGCCGCCATCGAGCCATCGGACCCGAGTTGCGCCACGCCGGGGATGTTGCCGAGCGGCGGCGGATTGTCGTCGAGCGAATCGTGCCACGGCTGGCCGAGGACGCGGCGGCCGGGGGCGGGATTGACGCCGTCCGGCTTGAAGCCGCGGAGCAAATCGGCCTGGAAGATTTGCAGGTAGCCGAGGTTGTAGATGGCCCCGGGGTTGGGGACGCTTTGCACACCGGACCACGCGACGCGGAGATTGTAGGGCTGCTGTTTATCGGCTTTGTCGCGGGCGGTGACGTTGCGGCTGACGGCGAGCGCATATTGGTTGGTGATGAGCCACGCTTGAAACTGCGCGATGCTCACGCCTTCCTCGGCGAACACGCTGGCTTCGATGGGGTCAATGGCCGCCGTCTGCGCGAGGGGCACCGGGCGCGGGGCGATTTCGGCGGGATCGAGTTCCCAGAGCGGGCCGGTGTAGGTGATTTGATTCGGGCCGACCCAGTAGGTGACGGAATTGGAGAGGCCGGGGGTGAGGTAGCTGTTCGTGGTGCCGCCGGCAATGGTCATGAGGCGGAAATTGTAGAGCGATTGCGGGTTGCCGGGCGTGCCGACGTTGTGAT
>CAZJCX010000019.1:0-3407 GCA_964544425.1 uncultured Verrucomicrobiota bacterium | reverse complement strand
CGACGCTGAACGACGCGATGAGCACGCCGTTGGACAGCATGACCGGGTTGCGATACACGCCGAAGCTGTTGGTGAAGCTGGTGGATTTGGCCGTGAGATACCGGATGGTCATGAAGTCGGCGTTGGTGTGGCTGTTCGCCTGCAACTGCACGATCTGCCCGGCCGTGTGCGTGCCGATGTCGGGCGCATCCACGCCGTAGAGCAGGCCGGGGGCGTTCGGGTCTTCGTGGCTGAGGAAGAAGTTGTTCACGAAATTCGTGTTGAACCGCTGGTTGGCGTTGAGCGTGACGATGTTCGGGTCGTTCGTGAACGTGGAACTCGGAACCTGTGGCAGCAACTCATGCCGGCCGACGTGGTTGACGATCTCCTGCGCCGTGCCGTCCTCGTTGACCTGCCACGGGAGGAAAACGTTGAACGCATTCCCCCGCATGTTCGTGCCGGCCAGCGCCGGTTGGTCGGACGGGCGCGGTTCCGGGAAGACTTCCGCCGTGCTCGTCGTTTGCGTGGACGTGACGGACTCATCGCTCCAGTTGAAGACGTTGTTCGTGCTCGTCCCCGCCCGGTCAGTCACCGCCTCGACATCGCGCGCGAGATGATCCCAGCGGGTGAACAGCACGCGCCCCGCGCTGTCCACGAACGGCTTGAACGATCCCGACGGCGAATGTTCCATCAGGAACAAGTCACCAGTCTGCGGGTTGAGGCTCCACAAGCCGGTCACCGTCGGCAGTTGCAAATATTCCTCACGCTGCGGGTACAGATGCGGCGAACCATCCCGCGGCCGGTCGCTCGCGAAGATGATCCGCCCATTCGTGCCGTAGGCCGGGCTGACATTGTTGTAATTGGCCGGTTGGTTCGGAACTTTCGCGATCACCGGCGCAGCGAAGTTTGTGACTTCGTGCATCTGCCAGACCGTGCCGGTGGTCATGCTGAAGAGTGCCTTCGTCCCGCTCCAATCCACACTCGGTTCGCGCACGGCGACGTTGGTGAAGCCGGCCTGCGCCGTCAGGTTGGAGAGCGAGCCGTCGGAATACCGGATCCACAAACCGCCACCCGGCGCAGCGTGCGCCGTGTCACCCAGATGATTCGAGAATGGCGACACCACGCTGCAAAAACTGGACGTGATGTCGCGGGAGTTGATCTCCGTGGGGATGGGAACCTGGGTAACAAAGAGAATGGAATTCGTCGCGCCGAAAGCCGGCAATACCCCGACTGCGACCAATCCCGTCAGCCACCGCAAGGAACGGACAGGGTTCCTTTGCACGTGCGCATCCTAAGGAAAACGGCCCAATTCTCAAGCCAATTTGAGACGCTTGATCGACTGGCCGCATGGAGAAAGTATGGTTGAGTTCTCGCACCATCCCACTATGCTTGTGATTCAGAGCGTGTTTGGAAAGTGCTGGCACAAGCGTCCCCGCTTGTGCGGCGCGTCAAAAAACCACAGGCAGGGACGCCTGTGCCACCAGTAATCAGGAGTGGGGAGGCAGTTTCCAAACACGTTCTCAGTGGTTAAGCTGTCTTTGAGGTCGAGGATGTCGTCCAACTCCGGGAGTCGTACGGACTGAAGGTTACCGAGTTGACGCGCGCCGAGGAACTTGCGCGGGAGCACCGACAGCGTATTATGGAGGCGTGGCATGAACACCTTGACTGACATTGCCGTGGCCGCGAAGTACCAGGCACCGCAGATCATCGTGACCATGAAGAGCGGGGTGGAGATTCGATTTCCGATTGCCGGCAACCCGCGCTTGGCCGCCGGCACGCCACAGCAACTCAATCACATTGAGATTTCCCCCTTCGGGCTACACTGGCCGGACTTGGATGAAGACCTCTCCTTCCGTGGAATCATGGAGGGTGACTACGGCCAAGGATAGCCGCACCTCCCCCGTTGACCGGTTTGATCAGCCTCACCGCGCCAATCCCTCCAAAGATTTCACACAAAACTTCTTGCGGCGGGTTCTCGGCGGGGAGTAAAAACCTGTTGTTCTTGGTTTCGCACGCTGGTGAGGGACGGCGTGGTTAGAGGTGTTCCCGTTGTGTCCGAAGTGGTGAGGTGTGTGTGCGAAACGTAGGGAAAAGGAGAAGCGAGCTGTCGGCCGTTGGTGGGTTGTTCATGCTGATTCTCGGCGTGAACGCGCAACCCTTGTTGCTTGGCCCTCATGGGGGCTTCCGCCCTGCCGGAACCCTGTGTCCGCCGTCCGTGTTGCACAGGTATCCTGCCTGTCGCCACCCCATCAAGTCCGAAACTCGTCTGAAAGATTCACCTACCCGGCTGCGTACAGGATTCAGGATGAAACAAGAAATCCTCACGTGCCAGTTCGGGCAGCAATGCCATCATGGAGGAGATCGCTGATGGAATCCATCAATCATCATCTCGCGCGGACGTTGCAGGCTTGGCGGAAGCGGCGCGGCTTGAAGATCAGTTCCGCAGCCAAGGATCTGGGCGTCTCAACGGCGACGTGGGGAAGCTGGGAGACCGGCAAGAAGCTACCGGCCGCAAAGCATTTGGACCTGCTCGCCGAGTACATGGGGATGCCCGTCTGCCGTTTGTTCCGTGATGGCACCGCCGACTGCAAACGCTGCACGACCACATCAAGGAACCCACAAACAGCCACACGCCGTTCTACCACAAGAAGAAAAGGCAAGATTGTCAGACACGGACGTCACCAGCAAAATGGAGGCAGGTGAGGTTGTGGCCGACTGGGAAAGACTGAAGCGAGACCCGTCTCGCGGTGCGGGAAGGCACATCAAGACATCATGAAAACGGAACTCTATCTCGATTATCAGAAGGTGCTGGCGAACCAGGCGTTGCCGGTGCATTTCGCGGTGCGGTTTACGGCGCCATTGGCCGAGGAGAAGGCGCGACCGAAACCGGCGGCGTTTTGCGTCGTGCTGGACCGGAGTGGCTCCATGGGAGGGCAAAAACTGGCTTATGCCCGGACGGCCACGGCGATGGCGGTGCGAAACCTGCGGCAAAATGACCTGTTTGGGTTGGTGGTGTTTGATGAAACGGCGCAGACCGTGGTGCCGCTGCAGGTCGTCAAGAACCGGCAGGCGGTGCTGAAGGTGATTGACGAGATCGGCATCGGCGGGAGCACTAACCTGACCGGCGGTTGGATGTTGGGGCGGGACGAATTGAAGAAGGCCCCGGCGGAGGCGTCGCGGCGGTTGCTTTTGCTCAGTGACGGTCAGTTGAATGTGGGGATCGTGGAGCCTCCCGCCGTGCAGCAGATCGTGACGCAGGGGTTGGAGCAGGACAAGGTCCGCACTTCGTGTCTCGGTTTTGGCGAAGGGTATAACGAGGACTTGATGTCCGAGATGGCGCGGGTGTCCAGCGGGCAGTTCTACGATGCCCAGTCACCGGAACAACTGCCGGCCATCTTCGGGAGCGAACTGGAGGGGCTGCAGAAACT
>CAZJCX010000018.1:22053-27875 GCA_964544425.1 uncultured Verrucomicrobiota bacterium | reverse complement strand
CGGCAGTTCCTCGACCGGATGGACAAGCCGCAGGTCGACCGCATCGACGGCATCCCGCCCGCCATCGCGATTGACCAGACAAACCCGGTCAAGACGAGCCGCAGCACCGTCGGCACGATGACGGAGCTAAACGATCACCTGAAACTCCTCTTCGCCCGCGCCGCCCAGCTTTTCTGCCGGCAATGCAACCAACCGGTTCGCCGCGATAGCGCGGAGTCAATCTACCGCCAACTCCCGGCGGGCACGCTGACCATCAACTTCCCGGTAGTCATCCCGAAGAATTTCACCGAGACCGAAGTCCGCGATCTGCTCACGAAGCAGGGTTACCGGCACATCGAGAAACACGGCCACCATCTCACCGTCATCCAAGACCGCACCGACAACACGCCCCGCCATCGTGCCCGCATCGTCGAAGCCCTCGAAACCGCGCTCAAACACGGCAACGGTCGCGTGAGCGTAAATGACCAGCGCTTCTCCAGTGATTTGCACTGCGCTGACTGCGACATCCATTACCGGGACGCCACGCCGAACACCTTCTCGTTCAACTCACCCATCGGCGCGTGCGAAAAATGCCGGGGTTTCGGCCGCACAATGGGCATCGACTACGGCCTCGTCATCCCCGATGACACGAAGACCCTCGCGGACGGCGCCATCAAACCGTGGCAAAGCGAGAGTTACCGGGAATGTCAGGATGACTTAATCGAATTTGCCGACAAGCGCGGCATCCCGACCGACATCCCGTGGCGCGACCTCACCGCCGCCCAGCGACGCTGGGTCGTCGACGGCGAAGGCAGTTGGGAAGACCGTAAATGGTATGGCGTGAAACGCTTCTTCACCTGGCTCGAAACCAAAAGCTACAAAATGCACGTCCGCGTTCTCCTCTCCCGCTACCGGACTTACGTCCCGTGCCAGGCGTGTGGCGGATCACGATTGAAACCCGACGCGCTCCTCTGGCGCCTGCCCGCCTCTTCATCCTTCATCCCTCATAACTCATCCTTTCTCTCAATCTACGACATCATGCTCCTGCCGCTCGCCGACTGCGCCACGTTTTTCAACGACCTCAAACTACCGGCCCCGCTCGACGAAGCCACCGACCTCCTCCTTGCCGAAATCCGTTCGCGTCTCCGGTATCTCAACGATGTCGGTCTCGGCTACCTCACGCTCGACCGGCAATCCCGCACCCTCAGCGGCGGCGAAGTCCAACGCATCAACCTCACCACCGCGCTCGGCACATCGCTGGTCAACACCCTCTTCGTCCTCGACGAACCGAGCATCGGCCTTCATCCGCGCGACATCCAGCGCCTCATCGGCATCCTCCAACGCCTCCGCGACGCCGGCAACACGCTGCTCGTCGTCGAACACGACCCCGACGTCATCCGTGCTGCCGACCGCATATTAGATATGGGTCCGGGCCCCGGCGAACGCGGCGGCGAAATCGTTTTCTTCGGCAAACTGGCGCAACTGTTGAAATGCAAACGCAGCCGCACCGGCCAAGCGATGCGCGTCCGAATCTTCTCATCCCGCGTGAAGCGCAAACGGAAGAACGGGAAGAAAACTCGTCGTCGCCAGAAAACGTAGAGTTACCGGCAGACTTACCGGCTTTGTCGGTGTCATTCTGAGCGCAGCGAGGAATCTCAGTCGTACCGGCGGTGATACCTAGAACTACTAGGTATCACGCCCTTAGTGAAGACTCGGAAGACTGCGCGCGTTTTGTCAGGGGAATGTTGTCGGCGGTGAGATGCCGCTTCTTGTCGGGATTGTAGTTGCCGTCAATGAACTTCTTGATTTCGACAAACAACCCCAACGGTTTGAGATCTTCCTCCTTTCCAGAGGCGCACACCGTGTGAGCCATCTTATGGATCAAGCATGGGGGCAGACAAAGGCATAAGCTCAACAAGAGTTTATCAACGGCGTCCTTGTCTGTATCTGAAAGGACGGCTCGACGAAGATAGACAATCAAATCGGCAATCGCCTCCGCTTTGTCGCGCCGTAGAAGTTCTCGACGGAATTTCTCAAGCTGCCTGTTTTGTTGAGCCTGCAGAATCATTGGTAGAATCTTGTAGGAAAACCAAGACAGCACCGCCGAGAAAATGTAGAACCACGGATTTGCCAAGAGTTCTTTGAGCATGATTTCCATTTCCGATTTCAGGTATTGTGACGGACATTCTTCCGTTAGAAGCCGGTATCAGCGGAAGCCTTCTCTTTCGCTTCCTTCTTGCGTGCCACTTCTCTATCCCAAACCGACAAGACGGCGACTTTCTTGGTTACGTGGTAACGAATCCACCGCTCGGCTTCAGGAATGACCCAGTCAAACTGACAGATTTCACCTTCGCTCTCATCTACGTTGCCGCCTTTGGAATCGGCATCGGCTTTGCCGAGTCTCGTCACGAGTTTTTCAGCAACGGTCAGATAACCACCCATTTTCTTGACTCGTTCCGGGAAGTACCACACCTGCATCTTCATGAGGCGGCCATCGAGAAAGTGAAAGTCAACCCCGTCTGTATTCGGGGTGCTATCCACGCGTAGCACCTCAAGTCCGAGTTTTGCATTAGACTCTTCCGCAACGCGTTCAGCGGTTGGCCACTTCGTGCGAATCGTCTGCGGAGTAGCACTGAACCCGATGCCCTCAACTGTGAACTCCTTGGCGGCCTTGATTTGCTCGGGTGTGCGATCATCTGCGCGTGCCGATTCTGCGCCGAACGCAAGCAACAGCACACATAACAACGCGGACACGGATGCTTTCATTTAGGTCTCCTTTTGTTTGGGGTTTCATTGTTTGTCGAAATCAATTTCATCGCTGAGCACGTAAACTTTTCCATCGTAGTCGAACGTCACGTAGTAATTGCCGTAGTGCCAGACCTCCTCGATTTTCTCCCTCAAACGAGGATCGGTTTGGCGTTCTCTCGAATCGGGCGACCCCAGACTTCTCAAAACATCGCTCTTGGTCATCGAAATTCGCGCCTTGCCGGCTTTGATGGCGGCCATGTTCTTCTCTTGAATTGTCTTCTGTAACGAAGTCATCAAGTCATCGAATGCCTGTTCCTGCCGCACCTGAGATTGCGCTTGCAGAAACCTCAGCCCCAAATATCCGCCAAAGATGATCACTGCGATAACCAAGAGAACGATTCCGGCACGACTCCTTTTCTTTTCTGTCTTTTTGATTGGTCGCGGTTGGGGTGAAGTGCCCGGGCGGTTTTGCCCGGAGAATTGGGCGGTGTTGATTGCCGGCGGCACAAGATCGCGGCCACAGAACCGGCAAACCTTTGCTTCCTTCTTTATCGTTTCGGCGCAGAACGGACACTTCTTCGTTTCATCAATCGTCGCTTCGGGCGCAGGGGAAGTTTGACCTGTGCTCGGCACGACTAACTGCTGTCCGCACGTCGGGCATGCGGTTGACATGCCTGCGCCCGCCGCATCAATCAAGATATGCTGTCCGCATTTGCCGCAATGGAAGGAGATGTCCATGCTGACCTCTGTTCAGCGAGGCTCAGCACTGCCCAAACAAAAGGGGGCGCACTTACTTGCGCCCCAGAACAGGCACGTGGATGCCTACGGTGAAGCGATTTCAGCACGCCCCTTGCGGGGCGCGCTTCGAACGCTGTTCACCGTCTCGAAATTTCCACGTTTCGTTCTGAACAGGCTGAAGCTACGCGAATTGTTTTTGGTTATTGTTCTCTAATCCTGACTTTTCCTTTCACCGGTGGCGATGCTACCACTCGACTTTCAAGATGCAAGCTTCCCGGCAACTCTGCCAGCAAGCCGGGCGTCAACGTTTCTTCTTTTTCGCGGGAAGTTGGTGCGCTTTCTTCGTGGACTGGGTGAGCGCGAGGTAGTTTTCGCGGGAAACAACTTTGCGACCGCTTTTCTTTTCTAGTTCGCGGCGGGCGTTGCCGGCCACTGTGCCGCCGGCGTGGGCCGCGTGTTGGCTTTCCGGGAAACCTTGGGCGTCGCGGGTGCGCGTGATCTCGGTCGTCGCCGCCTCGCCGAGCATCGAGAAAATCAATTCGAGGTCGTTCATGTGGTCGCGGAGATTTTGCCGGTCGAGTCCTTTGTGACGGGCGTACTCGGACGGCGTCAGGCCGAACGTGGCTTTGGAGATTTCGGCAGTGAGAATCGCGTACTCGCGCTGTTCCTTGACGCCGCGTTTCTTCCATTCGTCGGTGAGTTCGTCGCGGATGGCAATGGAACGCATCCGTTTCTCGATCCAATCGTCGGAATAGCCCAGGGCCTTGTACAAGGCGCGCGTGCGTTTGGTGGCGAGTTCGGGGTTTTCGATTTCCTGAATCCGTTCATAGCCGACGCGCGCCAGCCAACGCTTGAACGGCTCGGCTTTCGGGCTGGGGATGGACTGGATCAAGCGGAACAGGCCTTCGGTATTGGCGCAAACCATCTTCTGCGGCCCGCCGGGAGTGTTCACCGAAAGGGTATGTACAATTTGTACCCACCCTTTTCCCAGTTCCGGGTCACGCTGTTTCATGCGCTGGATATACTGCTTGGGGTCAGTGGAATCGGTCAGCGCCAGGACGACATCCTCGACCACAAACCACCATTCGTTGTCGTGAATGGTGCGGCGGATTTCCTTGCGCTGGAAGAGCGCAATGCGCGTCTCAGGATTCGGCGTCATGGCCACGCATCATGCCACTGCCCGCCGGCAGGAGCAAGCCGCCGAAAGCTTTCGTTGCGCTGGCGCAGGACGCATCGCGCGGTTACACTGTCCGCGCGAGTCGCGTGAAAAATCGAAACAACAATTGCATCAAGATCCGTTCCGCCGCCGAACACAATCTGAAGTTGATCGACGTCACCATCCCCCTCAACCGGCTCGTCTGCGTCACCGGCGTCAGCGGCAGCGGCAAGCCGAGCGAAGCGAGACGCAGCGCCGAAGGCGACCCGAATGGGCGAGCCGAGTCCGACGAGCGAGTGCAATGCACGCTCGCATTCCACGTAGGATTCGCGTGAGACACAAAACCAATAACTGCATTACCATTCGCGGTGCGACCGAGCACAACCTCAAATCTATCGACGTTTCGATCCCGCTCGGCCGGCTCACTTGCATTACCGGCGTCAGCGGCTCCGGCAAATCCACACTCGTCGAAGACGTCCTCTACAACGCTCTCTGCAAGTTGAAACACAAGCCGAAGGACCAACCCGGCAAGCATCGCAAGATCACCGGCCACGAGCAGATTGCAGACGTGGTGATGGTCGATCAATCGCCCATCGGCAAAACCACTCGCTCCAATCCGGCCAGCTACGTCGGCGCGTTCGACGAAATCCGAAAACTGTTCGCTCGGCAACCTCTCGCCAAAGACCGCCACTACAGCCCCGGCACGTTCAGTTTTAATTCGGGCGAAGGCCGGTGCCCCACCTGTTCCGGCAATGGCTTTGAACACGTCGAGATGCAATTCCTCAGCGACGTGTATTTGCGTTGCCCCGACTGCGATGGCCGACGTTACCGGAATCTGGTGATGGAAATCCTGATCCAAAGTAAATCCATCGCTGACGTGCTCGACATGACCGTGACCGAAGCCTGTTCATTCTTCGCTGACGAACGGGAGATTCTCCGCGGGCTCGAACCTTTGCGTGCGGTCGGCCTCGGTTATCTGAAGCTGGGTCAGCCGGTGCCCACGCTCTCCGGTGGCGAAGCCCAACGCCTCAAACTCGCCGGTCACCTCGCCACCACGACCAGCCCGCGCACCCTTTTTCTCTTCGATGAGCCGACGACCGGCCTGCACTTCGCCGACATCGAAGTCCTGCTGCAAGCCTTCGCCACGCTGATCGAGCGCGGTCATTCACTCGTGGTGATCGAGCACAACCTCGATGTCATC
>CAZJCX010000018.1:9571-21982 GCA_964544425.1 uncultured Verrucomicrobiota bacterium | reverse complement strand
TCGGCACGCCGGCCGAAGTTGCGAAATGCGGACGGAGTCATACCGGAAAGTCGTTGGTAGGGTCGGACCGCCGGGCCGACCGCGGCGCGCCCGGCGGTCGCGCCCTACCGAATCACGCGATCCGCATCCACAACGCCCGCGAACACAACCTCAAATCCATCGACGTCCAAATCCCGCGCGACAAGTTCACTGTCATCACCGGCATCAGCGGCTCGGGCAAATCCACGCTCGCGTTCGACATCCTCTTCGCCGAAGGCCAACGCCGGTATCTTGAATCACTCAATGCGTATGCCCGGCAGTTCGTGCAGCCAGCCTCCCGACCGGATGTGGACGCGGTGTTTGGGATTCCACCGACCGTCGCCATCGAACAACGCACGAGTCGCGGGGGACGCAAGAGCACGGTCGCGACGGTGACGGAGGTTTACCATTTTCTCCGCCTGCTCTTCGTGAAGCTCGGCACCCAGTTTTGTCCCGACTGCAATGTGGCCATCCAACCGCAGTCGGTGGACTCCATCATGAACCGCATCTCCACCGGCCAGCGGGTGGAGTTGTTTGCGCCGCTGATTGTCGCGCGGAAAGGGTTGTACAACGATCTCGCGGAGTGGGCGCGAAAGAAGGGTTTCTCGCGCTTGCGCGTGGACGGCGAGTTACATCCCACTGGCAAATGGCCGCGACTCGACAGGTTCAAGGAACACAATATCGAGTTGCCGGTCGGCGCGGCCCGCACCGAAAGCGAGTTGAGAAAACTCCTCGACGCCGCGCTGGGATATGGGAAGGGCCGGGTTCTGGTTGTGGAAGGTAGGGCGCGACCGCCGGGCGCGCCGTGGGATGAAGCAGACGGACGGCCCGGCGGTCCGTCCCTACCAACGACTCTGTATTCGACACGACGCGCCTGTCCCAAATGCGCGCGGAGCTTTCCGGAGCTGGACCCCCGGTTGTTCTCGTATAACTCGAAACATGGCTGGTGTCCGGGATGTTACGGCACCGGTCTGCTGCTCTACGGATTCAGTGAGGAACATACCGGGGATGAAATCTGGTGGAACGAGTGGTTTGAGGGCAAGGACCGTCCCTGCCCGGACTGCGCGGGGACGCGATTGCGACCGGAAGCGCGAGCGGTGCGCTCTCACGGGAAAGGCATCGCGGACTTCGCGGCGTTGTCCGTGGACGGCGCGGCGGCGCTGTTTGGGAAATTGAAGTTGCATGGCCGGGAAGCGGAGATTGCACGGGACATTGTGGCGGAGTTGCAGTCGCGGTTGGCATTTTTGAAAGAAGTCGGCTTGTCGTACCTGGCACTCAACCGGGCGGCGCCCACCCTTTCGGGCGGCGAGGCGCAGCGGATCCGGCTCGCGGCGCAACTCGGTTCCAATTTGCGCGGCGTGTGTTACATCCTCGATGAGCCGACCATCGGATTGCACCCGCGCGACAACGCGATGCTGCTCAACACGCTCAAGAAGTTGGGAGCAAAAGGCAATACGGTTGTTGTGGTCGAACACGACGAGGACACGATCCGACATGCCGAGCACGTGATTGATCTCGGCCCCGGTGCTGGCAAGGACGGCGGTCGGCTCGTGGCGGCGGGAACCGTAAAAGACATACTCGCCTGCAAGGAGTCGCTGACGGGACGTTGTTTGGTGGATCAAGCGTCGCGTTTGATCAGTCCAGACCGCAGCCGCACAACCGGGTCGGTTGTGCCACTGACGATCCGTGCCGCTTCGTTGCATAACCTCAAGGATCTTTCCGTAACCATCCCGCTCGGCCGGTTGGTCGCGGTGACCGGGGTCAGCGGCTCCGGCAAGAGCACGCTCGTGCGGGATGTGTTGTATCAGAGCCTGCGCCAGCGGAAGCCGGTCGGTTGCGCCAAGGTTGCCGGCAAGGTGGACCGCGTGCTGGAGGTGGATCAGACGCCGATTGGGAAGACACCGCGGTCGTGCCCGGCAACGTACGTCGGTTTCTGGGATGATATCCGGCGGCTTTTTGCCGGTGTACCAGACGCGAAGATGCGTGGTTACACCGCGAGCCGGTTTTCGTTCAATGTGACCGGTGGACGGTGCGAGGGGTGCGAGGGTCAGGGGTTGAAGCGGATCGAGATGAGTTTCCTGCCGGACGTCGCGGTAACGTGCGAGGTGTGTGGCGGCCAGCGGTTCAATGCGGAGACGCTGGCCATCCGATGGAAGGAGAAATCCATCGGCGAGGTGTTGGCGATGGGAGTGGATGAAGCGGCGGAGTTTTTCGCGGCGCAATCACACGTTCACCGGGGTTTGAAACTGTTGCAGGAAGTCGGGCTGGGCTACCTCACGCTCGGCCAGCAAAGCCCGACGTTGTCCGGCGGCGAGGCGCAGCGGATCAAGTTGGTGACCGAACTGGCCAAGGCCAACAACACCGCCACGCTTTACATCCTCGATGAGCCGACGATCGGCTTGCACATGGCGGACGTGGCGAAGTTGATTGGGGTCTTGCGCCGACTGGTGGATACCGGTAACACAGTGGTGGTGATTGAGCATAATCTGGATGTGATTGCCGCTGCGGACTGGGTCATTGATATGGGGCCGGAGGGCGGCACTGGCGGCGGCAAAATTGTCGCGGAAGGAACTCCGGCTGGAATCGTGAAAGCAAACACTCATACCGGCAGGTTTTTGAAGACGCTCCTCCACCGCGGCCCGGCATGAGAACCATTCCCCAAGTCCAGCGCGCGCCGATCGGCGCCATCACGCCGCCACAAGTCCACGCGCTGCCGCTGGAGAAGATTCGTCCCTTCATCCGCATCGCACACAAGTCGCACGCCCGCTTGAGCCTGCCGGAGCGCATCATCGTTGACCACGAACTGGTCCTGATTCTGGATGGCACCGGTGAATTTCTGTTCGGCAAGGCTCGCCTTCCCTTTGCCCCTCACGACTTGTTTTTTATTCCGCCGTTCGTCCCCCACGCCATCCACGGCTTAAAGGTGCATCTGGCGGTTCATTTTGATTTCGCGCCGGGCGTTCCCCCCTCTGGACGAGAACCCATCCGTCGCACTCCTTACGAGATTCGATTCCCCGGTGGTTTGATGCTATCGCGCCAAACGACCCTGGTCGCCGGTGATCGGGTCGAAAAGGAATTCGCGGAACTCGTCGAGGCCTGGCAGCACGGCGGCAGTGTTGGTGAAATCGAGGCCGCGGCGGCATTACTGCGGATCCTGGCAACGCTTTTTCGGCGTGGACAGCACGGGAGCGCAGCCCACGGCAAAGCACGCATCGAGCAAGCTTTGGCGCTGTTGAAGGGCGGGCCGGTACCGGTCGCCGTGTTGGCCAAAGCCGCCGGCTTGAGCGTCAGCCATTTCAACCGGGAGTTTCGCGAGTGGACGGGGTACTCGCCGGTGGAGTACCAGCGCCGCCAACGCGTCGCGCGGGCGCGGGAGTTGTTGGCGGATGTGAAACTTTCCATCAAGGAAGTCGCCGCACAGGCGGGTTTCGACGATCCGTATCATTTCTCGCGCGTGTTCCGGCAGGTGGACGGGCTTTCGCCGTCGCAATACCGGGATGCGGTTTTGGTCAGCCGCCAGCGATGAGCGAAACATCCATCGGATGATTTTTGCATCCATTGGCAAGCGCAGGCCGACCGGCTAGTGTCGCGCCATGCTCACCCCCCAACAGGTCGCGACATTTCAGGAACAAGGTTTTCTCAAAGGCGGACGCGTCCTCACCGATGCGCAGGTGGACGAACTGCGCGCCGACGTGGAACGCGTGATTGCCGACCGCGAGAAGCCGGTCAAACAGCCGGTGTCCATCGCCAACCTCGCCCGCAACACCGGCGGCGTGGTCTGGCAGGTCGTCAATATCAGCGAGGCGAGCGCGCCGTTCATGACGTTGGTGCACAACAAGCAGATCGCCGAGGAGATCGTGCAGCTAACGGACGCAAAGGAAGTCCGACTCTGGCACGATCAGATCCAGTTCAAACCCGCCGAGACCGGTGGCGTCAACATGTGGCATCAAGACTGGCCGTACTGGGGTATCCTCGACGCCCCGCACCAAGTCACCGCCTGGGTCGCGCTCGATGACGTTGACCCCGACAACGGTTGCATGAGCATGGTGCCGGGCTCACACCGTTGGGGCGACAACATCGACGTCCTCCACAAGCTCCCGGCTTTCGATCAGATGATTCCCGAATATCAGGGACACAAACTCGAAGTGAAAACCTGCCCGGTGCGCAAAGGCGAAGTTCACTACCATCACGCGCTGACGTGGCACGGCTCACCGGCCAACAAGAGCGGCCGGCCGCGACGCGCGATCGCGTTGCACTTCATGACCGAGCAGACCCGCTACAAAGCCAGCGGCAACCACTTGATGAAGAAGTTCGTCACCGTGCCAGATGGCGCGAAACTCGAAGGTGCCGCTTTCCAGCAGGTCTGGCCACGCTGATGTAGTCGCCCCGCTCAGTCGGGGCGGCGGTGGTTTTCGGGCGCGGCGACAGAGCGCCGTGGCTACAGAACATCACTTCTTTTCCAGCAACTCGACTTCGTAACCGTCCGGATCGGTGACGAAGGCCATTTTGTTGCCGGCAGGAAATTTTTGCCGCCAACCGTCCGGCCAGATCGCCACGCCCTTCTTCTCCAGCTCGTCGCACTTTGCGATCAAGTCCGGGTAACCGATGGCCGTGTGCATCAAATCTTCCGGCACCTTGAGCTGATAGTCGGGCGAGTAACAGAGTTCGAGGAAGTGCTCGTTGCCGGCGAGTTCAAGGAACGCGAGTTGATTGCCGGCGGGCGATTTGTCGGTGCGACGCGTGCACTGGAAGCCGAGGAGTTCGTAGAACGCGATGGTGCGTTCGAGGTTGCTGACGCGGATGCGGGTGTGAAGGAATTTTGGCATGCGGTACTCTAATCAATGTGGAACACTTCACGCAAGCCAAGCGACTTCGGACTGTTGTCAGGATTGGCCGGCATGATGTCGCCCATGTGCTTCCACCATTTCTGGCAGACCGGCGTTTGGGCGATGGCGTTCCACCGCGCTTCGTCCTCGATTTCCGCGTAGGCGAAGAGTTGCCGGGTTTCGGCGTGGAGGAAGATGGAGTAGTTGTGGACGCCGTGTTTTTTCAGGACGGCTTCCAACTCCGGCCAGATGGGCCGGTGCCGGCGTTCGTACTCCACTTCCTTGCCGGCATCAACAGACATGACGAATGCTTTGCGAATCATGGGGTCACCTCGTAGTTGTGTTCGATGAGATCAGGTTTGAAGAAGTCGAACATGTGCTCGCCGGTGTCCTGCTTCCAGCGACCGATCACCTCCGGTTTGACCGGTATCTTCGCCAGCGGGAAGCCGAGGAACTTCTCCAGCCGCGCCAGCGTCCGGTCTTGATCGAGCACGAAATCCTCCAGGCGCACCGGCAACCAATGCTTCGGTTTGGGCGTCGCCTTCAACTGATCGCGCGGCGCAACCGGAGGTTTTCGGTTTTCTCATACGGGATGCCGAAGGTGGACAGGTCGTCCGTGACGTGGTGGCCGAGGATGCAGTCGCGCGGGTCGCGAATCCAATAGATATAGCGGATGTCGGGAAACATTCGTGCGATCCACGGAAAACACAGCGTCGTCTCCGGGATCTTCCAGCCTTTGCGCTCCGCCGGGCTGTGGAGGACCGACGCGAGGAACGACTCGATCAACCGCGTGAAAGCGGGATCAATCGGCATCGTGTGGAGTTTTGAGAAATCCCAGCGATTGTGGCCGAGATACACAACATGCGGCGCCATGACCCGGCAGGCTTCGTACATATCTTGCGGTGGAATCAAGTCGCCGGACTGGTTGAGTGTGGCGCCCATGTACACGCCGCTGGCGCTGAGCGTGTGGGACATCGCCCGCGTGCCGGAATGGCCCCGGCCGATGACGGTGACCATCATGTCAGATCTTGGCTCCGCGTTGGGTTTCGTGCTCCTTGCGGACTTCATTGGCCTGCAACTTCTGCGCGGCGACCATCGAGCCGATATACATCGAGTCGTACGCCTGCTGCGATGTCTTGAACGGCCCGCATTTCTTGCCGTGCCAGTCGAGGTTCGTGAACATCGGATTCGTGCGGCCGGTTTCCTTCTCGCGCTTCGCCATCCATGCGTTCATGCGCGCATCGAGTAACTTCACTATCTCTGGTTCCTTGTCGGCGATGTTGTGGTTTTCCAAGGGGTCGCGAACGAGGTCGTAGAGTTCGATCTCCGGCTTGAAATGAAAATCCGGCTCCAGCGCGCGGATGTATTTCCACTGCGGCGTGCGCCAGCCGTGTTTCCGCATCCATGTGCATTCCGTGATGTAAAACTCCGGTTCCACTTCGCGCGCCTTGCCGCGCATCACCGGCACGAGGCTGCGTCCGTCGTATTGGATGCCGGTCTTCACTTTCATCAAATCAAGAATCGTCGGCGTTGTGTCCTTTGCCTGCGTGATGGGCGCGAAGCGTTTCCCCGCCGGCACCTTGCCCGGCCAGACAAACAGCAGTGGAATCACCAACGTCGGCTCATACAGCCCGTGGTGATCGTAGTAGCACTCGTGTTCGTCGAGCGTCTCGCCGTGGTCGGCGGTGATGACGACGAGCGTGTTCTCGGTCAGTTGCAGCGCCTCGATCTGCGCGAACAAATTCGCGATCGCGGCGTCCATGTACGCCACCGCGCCGTCGTACTGCGCGTTGGCGTACGCCGCGTCCGTGCAACCTTCCGGCAACCAACTCGTGATGTAATCACGGAACGGCTTGAACGCTTTCATCTTGTCGAGCGAGTGGTTGTTTGGATCGCACTCGTTGCCGCGGTAGAAAATCTTCTCGAACGGCAACGGCGGCAGATACGGCGAGTGCGGGTCCATGTGCCGCAGGAACAGAAAGAATGGCTTTTCCTCGCCAGCCAACCGAATCAACTCCGGTATCGCGACCGCATTCAGGTTCTCCGCCTTCGGACTCCGTCCGCCGCTCTGCGCGGTCGGTCCCCAGCCGGGAAACTCGATGTACTTCTGAAACCCGCGCGATGCTGGATTCCCGCCAAACCCGACGCACGTCGTCTGATAACCGTTCTCGCCGAGAATCTCCGCGATGGTCTTCACGTGCTTGCCGAGGCCGCCCTGATGCCGGAGCGCCACCACGTCCGTCCCAAAACAATCCATCCCGGTAAACATGGACGAGTAACCGGGCGTCGTCGGGATGTGCGGGCTAAAATGCTGTTCAAACACCGTCCCGCGCGCCGCGAACTTGTCGATGTGCGGCGTCGTGAGCCGGTGATACCCATACAAGCTCATGCGATCGCGCCGCAGGCTGTCGATTCCGAACAAGATCAGATTTGGTTGTTTCATTTTGGTTTCCTCGGATTGGTTGAACCGCCAAGACGCCAAGAGCGCCAAGAACGGCTTTTACTATCTGTTCCTCTTGGCGGCCTTGGCGTCTTGGCGGTTCATCCTATCTGGCTCCGCACGCCTGCAAACACGCCTGCATGTGACCGCGCGACTCCGCCGCGATGGCGACGCACCGGGGAATGTCGTACTCCTTCGCGCCGATGACTTCCAAATCCACGGGGCCGGTGTAGCCGTTTTGGTGCAACACCCTGATGTAGCCGAGCAGATCAATGTCGCCCCGACCGTTGGCCTGCATCTCAGGCTTACCGGGATTCTGCTGCCGGCCTTTGCAGTCGCGAATGTGAACGTGCTTGATGCGTCTCACGACCGCCGCCAGCGCCTCGACCGGGTTCTCGTTCGCCCGGTGAATGTGACTGGGATCCATGTCCAACCCGAGATCCGGCAACGCCTGCAACGCGCGAAGCGTGGTCGGCGTGTTGTAGATCGCCGCGCCGACGTGCGCCTTCACGCAGAGCGTCAGGCCGTAATGCTTCGCGCGTTCGGTCAGCTTGCCGAGCGACTCGATGGATTGCTGGAATGTCGCCTCGTCGTTGCTCTTGCCGCCGGGGCCGCAGTTGATGATCGGGCAACCCATCTCGGCGGCGGCTTTCATCGCGGCTTCCATGATGGCCGGGTCTTGCGACGGTTGTTCCATCGCGAGGATCGGGATGTTGAACTGCGCGGACAACGCCTTGAGTTTGTCGGGCCCGATCATGTGATGGCTCATGCCGTTGATAGCGGAAATCTCGATGCCATCGTAGCCGCACAGGCTGGCGTATTGGAATGCGGTCTCGACGGAGTGTCCGCCGAAGAGAACAGAGTTGAATCCTAATTTCATTGGGCCCTCGGGTCGCGTTTGAGTGTTGGCAGCGGATGTGGGCGGACGAGTTCGCCACCCTGATGATAGGATTCAATCGCCGCAAAGGTGTACTCCAACGTCGCAAGCGCATCCCGGCCACTCGAACGCAGTTTGTCTTTCGAGACTTTTTTGGTCACGTCTTCCAAATACGCATGAATGCGCACCGGGAACGTCGCGCCAAAATCTTTCACGCCGGTATCCGTCACCACCGGCGCGGGTTGCTGACCCAAGCCGAGTTTCTCGCCCTTCGCCGGAGCCGGGTAGTACGTGAGTTTCTCCGTGCAATTCTCAATGCAGAACGTGCCTTTCGTGCCGCCAAGTTCAAAGCTCCACCAACCGCCGAGTCCCATCGTTGCGTCGCCGCGTTGACTGAAAAGGTAACCGACCGCGCCGTTCTCGAACCGGCAATGAATGCTGGCGATCGAGATCATCGGGTCACCGGCCTTGCGCCGGTAACTCGGCTTGTCGAGGAACGCTTGCAGATGGGTGATATCGCCGCAGAAATGCCGCATCAAACTAAACGGATGCGCGAGGAAGGCTTTCAAGTGCGCGTTCGGAAAGTCCAGATTACCGCCGGGGCTGTAGCTGTAGGTGTCCTCGCCGCCGATGAATCCCATTCGATGCAGGCAATAGACTTGCTCGCCGATCTTGCCGGCGTTCATCAACTCGCGCGCTTGCCGGGCTGGCTCGGTGAAATAATGATTCAAGTTGCAGCCGAGATAGACATCCTTCTCCTGCGCGAATCGCACCATCTCGCGCGCCTCGCCGATGTCGTTGGAGATCGGTTTCTCGACCAGCACATTCTTCCCGGCCGCGATCGCTTCCATGACCGGCTCGTAATGCCAGCCGCCGTTCTCGGGTCCGCCGGTCGTGACGTCCACGACGTCCAACTGCTCGTGCCGCAACATCTCAGCGACGGAGTAATACGCCTTCACGCCGAATTTCGCCGCCGCCTTGTCCGCCCTCTCCTTCACGACATCGCAAACCGCGACGAGGTTCGACAGCGAATCGTTCTGGTGTGATTTCGCGTGGGTTTCGCCAATCCCGCGCATCCCGACAATGCCGACATTGAGTGCCATAATGCCTGCGACGATACCGGAAGGCGGTGCCGGCGTCCTTGACAATTCCGCCAAACATCTGGACGATCCTGCCATGCCTCATCACCTGCGCGGCGCCCATCATTTCTCCGACCCGCATTTCCGGCTGCACGTGATGCGTCTGCCCCAACACGGCGCGTCCCGCAACCAGCACACGCATGACTTCAACGAGTTGGTGGTGATTCTGGATGGACATGGCCGGCATGAGGTGGGCCGGGAGGTGTACGACATCAGCGCCGGAGACGTGTTTGTGTTGTTGGGGGATGTCAGCCACTGTTACCCCGAGGTAAAAAACCTCTCCCTCATCAATATCCTGTACGATCCCGCCACACTCCGATTTCCGCGCGCCGATCTCGGCGCGGTGCCGGGATACCACGCGTTGTTCGAGGTCGAACCGCGCCTCCGGCGACACCAGCGGTTCCAAAACCGGCTGAAACTCGGCATGGCGGAACTCGGTCAGCTCGCGAAGTTGATCGCCGAACTCGAAGCCGAACTCCGCTCGAAGACGCCCGGCTCGCGATTCCTCGCGACCGCGCATCTGATGCGGATCATCGGTTTCCTGTCGCGCGCCTACAGCCAGATCCCGGAGACCCAGCGTCGCCCGGTGACGCAACTCAGCGAACTGCTCGGATACATGGAACGGCATTATCACGAGCCGTTGACCATTGCCGGCTTGGCGCGCGTGGCGAAGATGTCGGAGACCTCGTTGTTCCGGCAATTCCGACAGATCATGGGGCGGTCGCCGATTGATTATCTGATCCGGTTGCGGATCCAGAAAGCCGCGCAGTTGATGCGCCGCGAACAGGCGCGGGTCAAAGAGGCCAGCGAAGCCGTCGGCTTTACCGACAGCAACTATTTCACGCGCCAATTCCGCAACGTGATGGGCGTCAGCCCGCGCGAGTATCAACACGCGGCCAAGTCCCCGTAGCTTCTAGGCCGGTTTTACCGGGGCGGCGTTGATCCACACGAGCATTTCTTCGCCGGGACGCCGGTTGCCCCAGACGCAATACGGGATTGCGGTGACCGGCACGCGGCGACGCGGTGTTGGACCGGGCCGATACAGGGTTGCTTTCGGCCAAGGTTGCCGGCGCCATGCTTGGCCGCGTAACACCGTGACGCCGCCGAGTGGGCGGGACCGATGTACGGGAACGAAACGGGCGGCGGGCGCTAGACAGAGGTCGTTCAAGGCGGGGCCGTTGTCCACCTCTTCGAGACAGTAAACGATTGGCCCGCGTTGCAAGGCAACGCGACCGCAATTCATCCGCACCTGTGGGTTCGCTTCGATCGGCGTGACCGGCATCGCCAAAGTGAGTCGGATGGAATCGGATGCCTGCCACTGCCGGGTCAGGCGGACGTAGCCGCGTACCGGTTGTGCCGCAACGGCGTGGTTGTTCACGGTGAGCGTGAACGACGGACACCAGTTCGGGATCCGCAAGGCGAGGGTGAATCGCGCGGTGCGTTCCGGTGTGACGCGCAGTTTCACGACGCCGTTCCACGGGTACTGCGTTGTGACGTGCAAACGAACGGTTTGCCGGGCTACGCACAGTTCGGTGGTGCCATGTCCGTAGAGATGAACGGCGGCAGTGTTTTTGTTTTCGGAGTAGAAATATTGGCCGACCGAGGCGATGAGCCGGGCGAGATTCGGTGGGCAGCAGGCGCAGCCGAACCATTCTTGGCGTTGGCCGGCCACTTGGCCGGTCGCGCCGCGCAGGGTGGGCGGGTCTACCGCCAAGGGGTTGGCATAGAAAAACCGGCGACCATCCAGGCTGACGCCGCTCAGGCAGGCGTTATACAAAACGCGTTCCATGACGTCGGCAAACTCGCTGGCGCCCGTCAACTGCAACATCCGGTGCGCCCAGAACACAAGCCCCACCGACGCGCAGGTTTCGCAGTAGGCGGACTCGTTGGGGAGGTCGTAGTCGAAGGTGAAGCCTTCGTTGGCGCGCGTGGAACCGATCCCGCCGGTGACGTACAGGCGCTTTTGCGTGAGATGCCGCCAGAGTTTTCGCAACGGCGGGATTAACGTGGAATCGCCGGCCTCGCGAGCGACATCGGCCATCCCGCAGTATAGATACATGGCGCGAACCGCGTGGCCGACAACTTCAGATTGCTTGCGAACCGGCCGGTGAGCTTGGCAATACCGGGAGTCGGGTTGTTGCCCGCGCTCATCAATGAAATAGCGGGCCAAGTCCAAATACCGGCAATGATTGGTGGCGCGGTAGAGTTTGACGAGCGCCAACTCAATCTCCTCGTGACCGCAGTAACCGCGTTTCTGACCGGGGCCGCGTCCGAAAACTTGGGCGATCAAGTCGGCGTACCGGCACATGACTTCGAGGAACTGGCGCTTGCCGGTGGCCGCGTGATAGGCGACCGCCGCTTCGATGAGATGCCCGGCGCAATACAACTCGTGGTGGTCGCGCAGATTCGCCCAGCGCTTCTCCGGTGCGACCACCGTGAAGTGCGTGTTCAAGTAGCCATCCGGTTGCTGCGCCTTGGCGATCAGCGCGACGACTTGGTCCACGCGCCGTTCGAGATGCCGGTCGGGGTGTGTCTGCAAACTGTACGCCGCCGCCTCGATCCACTTGGCGACGTCAGAATCCCAAAAGATGTGCGGTGGGTTCGGCTGGCCCGGTTTCCAGGCCAGCCGGAAGGCATCAATCCGGCCCGTCGCCCGGCAATGCTCATACTCGATGGGCAGGGTAACACGCCGGTTGACGGCTTGGCGCGGGGCCCAGAAGTTGTCGGCCAGCTTGACCCGAGTGAACGGCACCGCCGTCAGCGTGGGCCCGGCGCTCATTGTGGCGACAACTGCACGACCCGGCCACTTTCCAGTGATTCCACGGCCGCCTGCAAAACTTTCTGCGCGGCGAGACCGTCGGCGCCGCTGCCATCAATCTGGTCGGGCTTTGCGCCGGTGGTGATTTGTTCGAGGAACTTGTGGAGCCGGTCACGGAAAGTGTCCTCGAAATCCCGGAAACCACCGAAGACCGGATTGGTGTACACCGTCTTCTCCAAGTTGCCGGCGGGGTAGAGCGTGGCTTCGCGCCACATGTCGTCGAGTACGAACCGGCCACCCGTGCCGGCCACCTCGCAGCGTTCCATCGGGTGGCCGCGGTCGATGTCGTAGCT
>CAZJCX010000018.1:0-9525 GCA_964544425.1 uncultured Verrucomicrobiota bacterium | reverse complement strand
GTGCTCCAGATCTTGCGACCGGGCGCTTTGGTGGCGAAACATTGGACGGCTTCGATGTCGCCGCAGAAGTGGCGCATGATGTCCACGGTGTGCGGGTGGAGCGCCTTGATTTGGAAATAGGGTGAACTCTCGACCGGGTTCTTGATCCACATCGCCATGTTGATGAATAGCAAATGACCGAGCCGACCCTCATTCTGCCACCGTTTGGCCACGCGGGCGGCGGGGGTGAACCGGTGGTTCAGGTTGATGCCGTAGCACAGCTTCTTCTCGCGCGCCTTGGCGACCATCTGTTCGGCTTGCGCGATGTCGTTGGCGATGGGTTTTTCGCCGAGGACATGGCAACCGGCTTCGAGCGCCTGCATCGTCGGCTCGAAATGGTCGCTGCCGTATTCGTAACCGCCGGTCGTGATGCTTACCACGTCCGGCTTGAGCGCCGTGAACATCTGGCGCGCATCGTCGAAACCGGGGACTCCCCACCGTTTTGCCGCCGCGTCAGCCCGGTCGCGCCGCACATCACAGACGCCCACCAACTCGGCGAGCGGGTCATGGCGGTAAATGTCCGCATGACGATTGCCGATTGGTCCCATTCCCACGACAGCGACGCGTAGCATGGCCGGCATCGTAGGCACCCCGGCGGGGGCGGTCAAGGTCGCAACCGCATTGCGGCGCGCTACGAGCGGCGGACCTGGACGCGGACTTGATGGGGATTGAGGAACCAGTTCAGGAGGAAACTGATCAGGCTGATCACCAGCGCGCCGCCGACGGCGGTCCAGAATCCTTCCAGATGGAAACCAGGAATCAGCCAGCTCACGAGCTTCAACATCCCGGCATTGATCACCGCCGTGAATAACCCGAGCGTGAGGACGTTCACTGGCAGCGTGAGGGCGAGGATGAGCGGGCGCAGATAAGTGTTCACCAACGCGAGCACGACGGCGGCGGCGATGGTGGCCTGGGTCGTGTCGAACCAGATCCGCGAGAACACTTCATCCACCACCACCAACGCGAGCGCGTTGATGGCGAGTTTGGTGACGAGCAGTGCCAGTGGCTTCATGAACGAATGGAAGCACAGGCCGGTAGGGAACGCGACCGGAAAGTCGCTAGCTTCCGGGGTGGGGTCGCCGCAGCGCCGGCAGGTACATGAGCCAGCACACGATGAAGTTCACGCACCCCACAACTACGGACCCGCCTAACCACGATTGCAAATCGGTTACATGGAACCCGGGGACTACCCATCCGAGCAACCCTAAGACGATCATGTTGGCCAGCATGACAAACGCCGCCAAGGAGTAGATGTTCAACGGGACTGCGAGCAGGAGAATGACGAACGGGACCGAGAAATTCACGAGCACAAGAACCGCCGCCAAGGCCACCGCGAGATAAACGCCGTCGAGCCAGATTCCATCGAATAGGGTCGTGAGCAGGATCAAAACGCTATTCGTGAGCAGTTTGAGCAACAACAGCCGAATACCGACAAACATGATCAGTCCTCAAACCGGCAACGAGGCCGGGACAACATCTCCGTCAAACGCGAGCACATTGAACCGCCATCGGTCAGTCGTCAAGAGCGCGGACGAGAAAATCTACAACTTCCACTTGATCGTGCAGCCGATGGCGTGAGTGACGGGATTGTCCACGGGCAGGCCGGCCAGGACGGCGTCGAGGGCGCGCCGCAAGTCACGCGAGCGGACTTTTTCGGGATGCTGCCAGTTGTCATCAATGCGGCCGACGTAGCAGAGCTGGCGCTCGGCGTTGAGGACAAACGCTTCGGGTGTGTACTCGGCCCCGTAGGTGCGGGCGATGCGCTGGGTCTCGTCGCGCAGATACGGAAAGTTGAACTTCTTCTTCGCGGCGCGTTTCACCATGTTGTCGAAACCATCTTCCGGGTAGCCCGCCGCGTCGTTGGCATTGATGGCGACGAGCTGGACGCCTTTGTCGGCGTAGTCGGTTTGAATCGCCACGAGCCGGTCTTCATACGCTTGGGCGTACGGGCAATGGTTGCAGGTGAACACCAGCACGAGCACGCGCCTGTCGGCAAACTGCGCGAGGGAATATTCTTTCCCGTCCACATTCGGCAGATGGAAGTCCGAACCCTTGTGGCCAATCGCAAGTTTCTTCATGGTTGCCCTCACACACGACCGCGGAAGCTGGCCGCGCCCGACGCCGCCTAGAGTATTCATCATCCCGCAAAGGTCAAGCGCCGCGCCGCCAAAAAGATTGAGACGGGCCCGGCGATTTGCTACACACCGCGCACCTCATGAGCACAACTTCGCTGCCTCGCCGGGCTGCGGTGGTACTCGCCGCGCACGCCGGCCACATTCCGCAACGCCGCGTCACGATCGGCCTCGACGGGTTCGTGGACGAGATCATCAGCGTGGTGGACAAACGCGAAAGCGCCGACAAGTTCACGCGCGTCCCCACGCTGGCCGCGATGGGTAGCCGTGTCAGCGCGGCGGCCGGCAAGAGCACCAACGTCGAACTCGTCGTGGAACGCGTCAAGCTCGGCGGCAACGGCCCGATCATGGCCAACGCCCTCGCCGCGGCGGGCGCGCGCGTGACCTACATCGGCAACCTCGGCTATCCGCATCTGCACCCGGTGTTTGAGGAACTCGCCACGCGCGCCACCGTCCACAGCATTGCCGAACCGGGTCGGACTGACGCGTTGGAGTTCGACGACGGCAAGATCATGCTCGGCAAACACGCCAGCCTGCGCGACGTGAACTGGCCAAACCTCGTTGAGCGCGTCGGCTTGGCGAAACTCACCGCCGCGTTTGCCGCAGCAGATCTCGTCGGCCTGCAAAACTGGACGATGCTGCCGCACATGAGCGACATCTGGCAGCATGTGCTCGCGGAGATTTGTCCGAAACTGACGGCGCGCCACACGTTCTTCTTCGACCTCGCCGACCCCGAGAAGCGGGACGCGAAAGACATCCGGCACGCGCTGGAGTTGATCACGCAGTTCCAAAAACATTTCGAGGTCTATCTCGGCCTCAATGAAAAGGAGTCATTCGAGGTCGGCGAAGTCCTCGGCTACCGAGGCGCGCACGAAGGCGAGGCGGCGGTGAAAGCGGTCGCGCAGTTCGTCTTCGAGAAGATGCAAGTGGCCGGTATCGTCGTCCATCCGCGCGCCTACGCTGTTGCGGCGAGCCGCGCCGGTATCGTCAAGGCGCAAGGCCCGTTCGTGGAACGCCCGTTAATCAGCACCGGGGCGGGCGATCATTTCAACGCCGGGTTCTGCCTGGGCAAACTCATCGGCGCGGACAACGAAATCGCCCTGCAAATCGGCGTGGCCACCAGCGGCTACTACGTCCGCACCGCCAAGAGTCCGGCTCCGACCGATCTGGTTCCGTTTCTGGAGTCCTTATGAAAACACTCGCGGTCGCGCTCTCCCTGTTCGTGGCATCGGCCCTTTACGCGGTCGAACTGGCCGGCATTTTCACCGACGACATGGTCTTGCAGAGCGACATGCCGGTGCCCGTTTGGGGCACGGGACCAGCGGGCCAAACCGTGACTGTGGAGTTTGCGGGGCAGCAGCAGACGGGCACCGTCGCCGCTGACGGCCGGTGGCGGGTGATCCTGCCGGCACTGCGCGTCTCCGCTGAACCGCGCGACCTGATCGTCAGAGCGAACAACCAACCATCCAAGATTTCCAATGTGCTCGTCGGTGAAGTCTGGCTGGCGTCCGGCCAGTCCAACATGGAATGGCCGCTGGCCAAAACGCTCAACGCCAGCAACGTCATCGCGCAGGCGGCGGATGAGCAACTCCGCTTCTTCACCGTCCCGCGTCGCATCAGCGACACACCGGCCACCAGCGTGACGGGCCGGTGGGCCGCCTGCACATCGGCCAGCGCGGCGGGGTTCTCGGCGGTGGGCTACTATTTTGGCCGTGACTTGCGGACGGCGCGCCGCGTGCCGGTTGGTGTCATCCGCGCGGCGTGGGGCGGCACGCCGGCGCAAGCGTGGACGTCGCAGGCCGCCTTGGAAAGTCACCCCTTGCTCCAGAACCGGATTGTGGAGCACGACCAGCGGTTGCTGAGCTACGACCCGGTGGCCGCCGAGGCGAAGTATCAGGAGGCGCTCGCCACATACCAGGAAGCCAAAGCCGCCGGTACGCCGAATCTCAAAGAACCCGCCAAACCGAAGCCTCCCCAGCCGAACAGCCACAGTCCCGCCCGGCTTTACAACGGCATGATCGCGCCGTTGGTGCCGTTCGCGTTGCGCGGCGTCATCTGGTATCAGGGTGAGTCTGACGCGAACCGCGCGCACGAGTACCGGATCCTGTTTCCCGCGCTGATTCGCGATTGGCGAAAACAGTTTGGCCATGACTTTCCGTTTCTCTTCGTCCAGATCGCGCCGTTCAAAGGTCAGCCCCCGGAGATCCGCGACGCGCAACTCCATGCGTGGCGCACGGTGCCGCGGACGATGATGGTGGTGACGACGGATTGTGGCGATGCCAACGACATTCACCCCCAGAAGAAGGAGCCGGTCGGGGCGCGCTTGGCGGTGGCAGCCCGGGCGGTGGCTTATGGGGAAAAAGTCGCGGCCGCGAGTCCGGTTCTCGAGAAGCTGGAGATGGATGGGGCGCGCGCCAAGCTTACGTTCACGCACGTGGCGGGCGGTTTGGTGGTGGAGGGCGATGCGCTGACCGGCTTCACGGTGGCCGGCGCGGACAAGAAATTTGTGCCTGCGCAAGCCGTCATTGCCGGAGTCGACACGGTCGTCGTCAGCAGCCCGGAGGTTCCGCAGCCTGTCGCGGTGCGGTATGGCTGGGCGAATGTGCCGGTGGTCAATCTGTTCAACAAGGCCGGTCTGCCCGCGTCGCCATTTCGGACGGACGACTGGTGACTACCGGCGCGTGAATTCCAGGCGCGCCAGTAACGCTGGGACATCCGCCGCTTCGTCCACCGCGCGACGGTAGCGCGCCACGTCGGCTTCTTCGAACACGTTCAGCAACGGCACGACGGCCTCGCCAGTCGGTTGTTCAAACGCGAGTTCGTCCCATTGCACGCTGGTCATTTGTTTGGCGAATTTCTCGACGCACCGGCCCCGGAAGTACGCGCGCGTGTCGCGCGGCGGATGGTGAATCGCGTGCCGGATGTCCTCGTCACTGACGAGCCGCTGCATTTTCCCCTCGCGGACCAGTTCGGCGTGCAGGCCTTCGTCCCGGCGGATGTTGTGATATTCCAAATCCAGCGATTGCATCCACGGATCATCCCACGCGACGCCTTCCGCCTCAACGAACGTGGTCAGCAACCACCACTTCGCCACCCAGTCGAGCCGGTCGCGGCAGCGCCACACGTCACGCTCCAAATCGTCGAGCACGGCGTGCCACGTGGCGAGCGCCCAATCCGTGTCGGCGTCCGTGCCGCGCAGGCGTTTCTCGGCGGCGGCGAGGTATTCGCGCTGCAAGTCCACGGCGGTGATCGTGCGCCCCCCGGCCAGCGTCAGCGGCGTCCGCAGATGCGGGTCGCGAGACAATTGTTTGAGGGCGGCGATCGGGTCAGCCAGTTCGATGTTCATTGGGCAGGCGTCTTGTTCGAGCAAATCCAGCACGAGGGCCGTCGCGCCCAATTTCAACGCCCCGGCCACCTCGCTCATGTTGGCATCGCCGATGATGACGTGCATCCGCCGGTACCGCTCGCTGTTGGCGTGCGGTTCGTCGCGGGTGTTGATGATCGGGCGCCGGTTCATCGTGTCAATCGAGACGAGCACGCTGAAGAAGTCCGCCCGTTGCGAAATCTGGAACGCGCCCGGCCCCGGCCCGTCTTCCGCCTCGACGCCGAGCTTGCCGGCGCCCGCGATGATCTGGCGGGTCACGAGGAACGGCGTCAGGCCGCGGATGACCGACTCGAACGGGACGCGGCGTTCCATGAGATAGTTGTCGTGCGTGCCGTAGCTGTGGCCGATGAAGTCGGTGTTGTTTTTGAAAACCTTCACCGCGGCGCCGTCGGTCAGCTGCCGGTTGCGCCGCCGGACACATTCCTCGACGATCCACTCCCCGGCCTTGTCCTGCGCGATGATGTCGCGGAGTTGTTTGCATTCCGGGGTGGAATACTCCGGGTGGGCATGGTCGTTGTAAAAGCGCGCGCCGTTGGAGAGGACGAGGTCGCTCTTGATTTCCTGAAAGCTGAGTTTGCGGTTGAAGTCTTGGACGAAATACTTCGCCTCGTCGAAATCCTGCATGAGCTCCTCGACGCGAAATCCGCGCGCATCGAGATGCGGGTCTTCGAGCGAGTAATCCCATTTCAACTCGGTGTCCTTGCTTGGCGGCGCGACCGCCGTGTAGCTGCGCACCAGCGCGATGGATTCCGCGACCACGTCCACGGACTCCACCCCGTCCACCGTGATGCCATACTCCGTCTCGATGCCGAGCGTGCGTTGCATCAGACCACCGGGCTGATGCCCTTCGTGCGGGCGGTGGCGCGGGTTTGGATGGGGGCGATCTTGACGACGTTTTCGGGGTCGTAGTCGAGGAGCTTCAGCCAGTCTTCCGTGATGTCGGTCGGCGGGAAGATGTCGTTCTCGTGGTATTCGAGTTCGACAGACTGGAGCAGGTCGGCTTCGCTGATGCCTTCGTCGTGCTGGGATTCGATGCTGCGCTTGATGGCGAGTTCCTTGGCGCGCTCGACGATGCTGGCGATGATCGCGCCGCTGATCAGGTCGCCCCGGTAGAGAATGTGGCTGCGGCCGCTGCGGAGCTGGACTTCGAGGAACCGGTTTTCGTCGCGGTGGGTGAACAACTGGCCGATCACGCCTTCGAGCAACGCCTCGAGTTTACCGGCCAGCGGCAGATCCTGGCTGAGATAGATGCCGAAGATTTCACGGGCACCGTCCTTGTCCGGGCGGTTCACCTTGATCTTCCGGTCGATCCGCCCGGGCCGCAGGATGGCCGGGTCAATCAAGTCGGCCCGGTTCGACGCGAGGATGATGACCACGTCGTGCAACGATTCGATGCCGTCCATCTCGGAGCAAAACATTGGGACAAGCGTGGACAAGATGTTGGCGTAACGGCCTGCGCGGCGCGTGCCGAGGATGCTTTCGGCCTCGTCAATGAACACGAACGGCATGAACCCTTGTTTCCGCTTCTCGCGCGCCTGCGTGAAGATTTCCCGCACCAGCCGTTCCGATTCGCCGACCCACATGTTGAGAATCTCCGGCCCTTTGATGTGCATGAAACATTCTTTCATGTCGCGGCCGGTCTGCTCGCGCAGTTTGCGAGTCAGATTGTAGGCCGTGGCTTTGCCGATGAGCGTCTTGCCGCAGCCCGGCGGGCCGTGCAATAGAAAACCTTTCGGCTGGGCGTAGTGGAACCGGTTGAAGAGTTCCGGATGCAACATCGGCAACTCGATCGCGTCCTTGATGCCTTGAATCGCGCTCTGCTGGCCGCCGACGCGGTTCCACGGCAACTCCGGCACGTCCTCCAAATAGTATTCGCGCTGGCCGGGCGTCGCGAGCAACTCGACCGCCACGCGAAACGCCGGGTCAATCCGCACTTCGTCGCCCGTCTTGACCGCCGCTTCGCGCAGGTCGCTGCTGCGCTGCAAAATCATGGATTGCAACCCGTGTTCCTGCCCGATCCGTAGCCGGCCATCTTTCAGCACATCCACGACTTTGCCGACCGGCCCGGAGTTGTCGTAGCCGAGATCGCCGACGACGACATACGCCTCGTTCACGAGCACCCGTGTGCCGATTTTCAGCGCGCCGAGATCGAGCCGGGGATCCACATTGGAATAGTAGTCATGCCCGCCGACGGCGATGTGCGCGACTTCCTTTTTCGGCACACCGAGGAACGTCCCGATCCGGTTGGCCGGGGCGGTGACTTTCTTGATGACCTCGTCCATCTTCTCAATGGCCGCGCGCGCTTCCGTCAGCGTCAGGTCGTGTTCCTGAATCTGCTGCCGCAGCCGAAACAAATCCACTCGCGCCGGATCGCCTTCGCCGGTGGCGGCGATCAACTTATCCACGAGCGTGATGGGTGTCTCTTCCGCCGTCGGTCCCCACGGATCCGGCAAGCTGGCCGGGGTGGTGCTGGGTCGTGGTCGCTTGAATGGTTGATCGCTCATCGGCCGTCTGCGCCCCTTTCGTTGACCGATTATATCGCGACATTTTCCGGACTGCAAACACGCGGACTTCACGATGATGGACTGGCGCAAGTTGACCGAGCAGATCGCCAACGCCATCGCTTCCCGCATCTGCGGCAGCAGAGATTGCCAGTTCGTTCGACGCGACAGCACACCTTCGCGCCGAGCCGGTCAGGTTCGCACAGATCTGGTTGGCGGGTGCTCACACTGCCGGCATTGATTACACAGCGACATTCCCGGGTAACTATCAGGCCAGTAATTGGTTCGGACTTTTCGCGCCAAATAGAACGGCGAAACTCGTCGGAATCACTTACACTTCGAGCCGTAAACGGGCTTTGTTGGTTCTGTTCCGGTTGTCTCTGCTCATGTCACAACACATTCATAGACAATAGATTATATTTCAATCACCTTGCGCGATCCGTCATTCTGGCACGCCATTTGCAATTTTAAAAAATAGATGAAAACAAAATCTTCCCGGATCATTTCAGCCGCGTCGTTGATGGTAGCCTTGATCGTTGGCTCCAACGTCCTCGCTCTTTCGATCACCGACCCCGGCGTCGTCGGCACCTACCGTCCGCCAGAGCCGGCCAGTGAAGTTCATGAAGCGGCGTATGTGAATCAGTTGCTCTCCATGGGCGCCAATCAGACCGTTGTGATTGACGGTCGGACGTATCAGACCTCAGCGGTCAACTACAACGGAACCGTCTCGGCTGTCGGTGCCGTTCAAGACGAGTCTGGTAACGCGGTGGTGCCCACCGGGTGGGAATATGTGACCGCCAAGTATAACGGCCCAAATGGCGGTGGGGTGGTTTACTACCTCGGCGGCGCTTCGATCACTTTGCAGCCGACCAGCGCCGGGTTGTGGGTCAACTCAGCCGGTAACGGCTACGGCTTGTCGCACTTCACGGTGTTTAACCGGGTTTCAGTTCCGGAGGGCGGGACGCTCGTCGCGTTGCTGGGCTTGACCTTCGCCGGGCTGGCTGTCGCGCATCGCCGACTCCATCGCAGCTAACACCGCTGTTTTAATTCTGACGCTCGAAAGAGCGGCATCCCATCGGGGTGTCGCTTTTCGGCTTTATGGGGGCGGAGGTGGCGCCCAGAACAACGTTCCCACAATCAATACATTGGCTGTAGCCGCGCTGGAAACGCGCGGTCACAGCCGAAATGAAGCGCGGTCTTGCAATCGGCTGGAGATTCCCGCACTTTTGCCGGCAAGGAGGTTTGCGTTGAAAGTTTGGTGGATGGCTGGTGCGGCCATGCTGCTCGCGGCAACGGGTTGGGCGCAGGCGGAGTCGTTGCGGTCGTCCAGGTTTGGCGGGCGGGATTACGTCCGTGTCCGCGACATCGCCCGTTACTACGGGGTGCCGAGTGACCGGCTGATGGCGTCGGCCAATCGCCGTGAGATCACGTTGGACGGGGTGGCGCATTGGTTGATTTACCCCACGAC
>CAZJCX010000017.1:10945-29551 GCA_964544425.1 uncultured Verrucomicrobiota bacterium | reverse complement strand
GTCTATCTCGGCGGCCTCGGCGATGACCGCGCTGGGCTGTCACCGCATCTGCGCAGTCGGCATGAAGTTGGTGACTTGCTCCGCGCCAGCGGAGTGCCGGTCTCAGAGTTGCGCGCGTCCATCGTCATCGGAGCCGGCAGCCTTTCATTCGAAATGATCCGGGCGTTGGTGGAACGCTTGCCGGTGATGATCACGCCGCGGTGGGTCAACGTACCGGCGCAGCCCATCGCCATCGAGGACGTGATTGACTATTTGGTCGCCGCCCCGTCGGTTCCGGCGGGCATCTATGAGATTGGCGGGCCGGATGTGTTGTCCTACGGCGGGTTGATGCGCGAGTACGCCCGGCAACGTGGTTTGCGGCGCGTGATGATTCCGGTGCCGGTGCTGACGCCGTACGTGTCGAGTCTGTGGTTGGGGTTGGTCACGCCACTCTTCGCGCGGATTGGTCGCAAGCTGATTGATAGCATCCGGCATCCGACGGTGGTGCGCGACGATGCGGCGCGACGGGTCTTGCCGGTGCGGCCGGTGGGGGTGCGCGAGGCCATCGCGCGGGCGTTGCGCGACGAGGATGCGCCGACGCACTGGTCGGACGCGGCCGGCGCGCCGCGGCAATGGGGTGGCGCGCGATTTGGCAACCGGCTGGTGGACGCGCGCAGCGTGACCGTGCCGGTCGCGGCAGCGGAGGCGTTTGCGCCGATTGAGCGGATTGGCGGGAAGACCGGGTGGTATTACGCGAATGGGTTGTGGCGCGTGCGGGGGCTGATGGATTTGCTCGTGGGCGGCGTCGGCATGCGCCGCGGTCGGCGCGATCCCGACCGGCTGCGCGTGGGCGACGTGGTGGATTGTTGGCGCGTGGAAGTGATGGAACCCAACCGGCGGTTGCGATTGTCTGCCGAGATGAGGCTCCCGGGGCGCGCGTGGCTGGAGTTTGAAGTCGAACCGGTCGGCTCCGGTTCCCGCCTCACGCAGACCGCCAGCTTCGACCCGGTGGGTTTATTCGGGTTGCTCTATTGGTACGGCGTCTGGCCGTTGCACGAACTGGTCTTCCGCGGGATGCTCCGCCGAATCGCTCAAGCGGCGAGGGCTTGACGTTTCTCAGCAATTCGTTTGAGCAGCGCTTTGTGCGGGTCGGAGAATTTGGCGGTGCCTTCGTCCATCAAGGTGGCTTCGAGCTTGGCAGGGTCAACGAGCCGGTCAATCTCGTCGAGGACTGACTTTCCCGGTAGCCGATCCACGGTGCGCTGGTATTGTTTCTGCATTTTTTCGACGGCGGCGTTGGTGGCGGGCGGGTTGGTTTGGATGTCGCTGCCGGCCAGCGCCGCGACGTACTTGTCGGGCGGGTCGCTCGGCTTCTTGGTGCCGGTACTGGCGAAGATGATTTCCTGCTGGAGCGGACAGTGCTTGCTCTTCCAGAAATCCTGATTCAGCGACCAGAGCCGCTTCGCGTTGACAATACCGACCTGACCCTGCGCGGCGGCGCTGAGTTGGGGGACGTTCTTTTCGGTGTAAACGTCCACGCGCGAGACGAAGATCGAGTAAACGCTCTTGAATTGGTCGAGCGACTGGCGGCGTTGCGCGCCGCGCCAGCAGGCTTCCCGGGCAATCTTGTATTGGCGCTCGGAGAAGATGAGGGTGACGTTCAGATTGATACCGGCCGCGGCAAGCTCTTCCAGCGCATCGAGGCCGGCGGGAGTCGCGGGCACTTTGATGAGCCGGTTGTGGCGGCCGTTGCCCCAGTGCTTGCCAAGCTCGATGTAGCGTTTCACGCGCTCGGCGTGGGCGGGCGCGAGCTGCCGGTCTTCCAGCAGCGGGTCGAGTTCGAAGCTGACGTAACCGTCGTTGCCTTTGGACTTGTCCCAGATGGCGCGGAAAACTTTTTGCGCGTCGCTGACCAGTTGGTCGGTGACCTGCCAGGCGATGGTTTCGTCGGCGACGCCTTCGGCGATGAGTTTCTGGATGATGGCATCGCAGTGGCCGGTCTTGATGATGTCGGAGATGATGATCGGGTTGGACGTGGCGCCCGTGGCGCCGGTGGCGAAGTTCTTTTTGACCTCGGCCGGGTCCACGGAATCGAGCCAGAGTTTGGTGCCGGTGGCGATGAGTGATTTGAGTGACATAATTGACCTCCGATTTTTGCGAAGATGATAGGAGCGGCAGCGAACGGCGTCGAGCGTTTTGCTTGGCACGCGAGTCGCAGATGTTGCCCCTGTGGAAACGCCCTGCGCCGCCCCGCCCACCAACAAACGGATTTTGATCGTGGAGGATGACCAAATCCTCGCGCGGATTTATTGGAAGAAGTTGATCGCCGAGGGCTACGCGGTCGAAGTGGCGCCGGATGGATTGCGGGGCGTGCAGATGGCCCAAACCTACCACCCGGACTTGATCGTGCTCGACCTGATGTTGCCGGGGTTGAATGGCGTGCAGGTGTTGGAGTGCCTGCGCAAGGAACCCGCCACCCGTGACCTGCCGGTCATTCTCTTCACCAACCAGTTCATGGGCGAGCTACTCGCTGCCGCGCGCAAATCCGGCGCGACCAAAATCCTCAACAAAACCGAAAACTCGCCGGCGGGACTCGCGCAGGAGATTGCCGCCGTGATCGGCGGCAGCACCCATCCGTCCTCCTGCCCGGCCGTCACGACCCCGACGCCAACCACGCCACCGGCTGAACAGTTCACCCGCACGGCGACCGATACCGCCGCGGAACTCCGGCGGGTGCTCGACGCATTTCTCGTCCGCGGCAACGGCGACCTCTCCCGGCTGATGGCGCTCCAGCAACGGGTGCGCGCCGTCCGAACGCTCGCCAGCGCCGCCGGCTTCGCCCTCACCGCCCATCATGCGGAGGCGGTGGAAAAATTTCTCCAAGCCCTCAGCGACGACCCGCACGCCATCACGTTCTCCACCAGATACACCGCCACGAAGGCTGTGCAATGCCTCGCGTCCCTCGTCACATTTCCCGAGCAACCCACCCACTGCGATTTCACCGGCGTCGGCGTGGTGGCCGTGGATGACGATCTGGTGGCGTTGCGACTAGTGAGTCACGCGCTGGCGCAGGTGAAATTACGGACCGAATCCATCTCCAATCCGCTCACCGCGCAGAAACGGCTCGCTGAAAAGACGTTCAACCTCATCCTGCTCGACATCGAGATGCCGGAACTCGACGGGATGAAACTGTGCCGCCACCTCCGCAACTGTCCCGCCAACGCCAACACTCCGGTCATCTTCGTGACGGCCGTCGATGATTTTGACCGGCGTGAAACGGCGCTCGCCCACGGCGCCGATGATTTGATTGCCAAGCCTTTCCTCTCCGCCGAACTCGCGGTGAAGGCGCTGACGTATCTGCTCACCGGCCGGTAAGACTCTCACTCTGTAGCGGCGGGCTATGACCGCCGCTGGCTCCGGCAACCAAGGCGGCGCTCATGGCGCGCCGCGACAGTCACCCTACCGCAACCGCGCCGCCGCGTCCCGACCGGCTTTCGAATCGGGTGCGACCGCGACGGCGGTTTGCCATGATTGCCGGGCCGCGTGGTGTTCGCGGTGGCGGGCGCGGGTGAGGCCATCGTAGTAAAGAGCGGCGGCGGCGAGGGACGGTTCGAGGTGGCCGGCGGGCAACTGTTCGACCACCCACCGGAAATCCGCTTCGGCTTGAGCGCGTTTCTTGAAGAAACCGGGCAGGTGATAGAGCGACGCGCCGCGCAGGAAACGGATTTCCAGATCATCGGGCGCTGCTCGCACGGCATCGTCGAGCAACTTCGCTCCTTCCTTCGTGAGTTCCAGCTTGCGGAACGGTTGCCAGGCGCGCGCGGCGGCCAGCATCCGGGCGCTGCCAAGATAGGCTTTGACCATCGGGTCGTCGGGCGTCGCCGTGAACGTGGTCGTCAGCAGCGCCTCAGCTTGAATGGCCGCGGACCGGTCGCCTTCGCAGCCCCGGTAATGCAGCCGCTTCGCTTCCGCCAGATCACTGGCGTGGCAGACCGGCGCCAGGAGCAGGAGGGATAACAATTTTCCGAAACTACAGAAACGGGCGTTCATCCAATTCTTCGATGCAGTCGCGGTCGGTGAGGTTCTAACCATGGCAAAACAAAAACACATTATTATTGTGGGCGCTGGGCCGGGGGGCTTGGGGGCGGCGATGTTGCTGGCGCGGCAGGGACACCGGGTCACTGTCGTGGAACGGCTTCCGCAAGTCGGCGGGCGGACTTCCACCATTGAGGCCGATGGATTCAAGTTCGACGTTGGGCCGACGTTTTTTCTGTACCCGCAAGTTCTCGAGGAAATCTTCGCGGCGTGCGGTCGGAACCTGCGCGACGAAGTGAAGCTGGTGAAGCTCGACCCGCAGTATCGGCTCACCTTTGGCGCGGGCGGCGAGTTGAATTGCACCCCGAACGTTGAGCAGATGGAAGCCGAGATCGCCCGGCTCGCACCCGGTGACGCGCCGCATTTTCGCCGGTTCCTCGATGACAACCGCCAAAAACTTGCGCAGTTCATGCCGTGTCTGCAGACGCCCTTTCACAGTTGGCGAGACGTGGCGAACCGGCGGATGCTCAAGCTGCTCCCCACCCTCAAGCCCTGGCAATCCCTCGCGACCAACCTCGGCACGTACTTCAAGGATCCCCGGCTCCAACTCGCGTTCACCTTCCAATCAAAATACCTCGGCATGTCGCCGTTCGTTTGTCCCAGCCTCTTTTCGATCCTCTCGTACCTAGAATACGAGAGCGGCGTGTGGCATCCGATCGGCGGCTGCGGCGCGGTGACGCGGGCGATGGCGCGCGTCGCCTTCGATCTCGGCGTGGAAATTCACCTCAACGAGCCGGTCGAGGAAATCCTCTTCACCGGCCGCCGCGCCACCGGCGTCCGCACCAACCAACGCACCATTCACGGCGACGCGCTCGTCATCAACGCCGACTTCGCCCGCGCAATGGAACGGCTCGTGCCCGACCGGCTGCGGCGACGCTGGTCGAACCGGCAACTCGCGAAAAAGAAATACTCGTGCTCGACGTTCATGATGTATCTCGGTGTCGAGGGCCGGTACGACCACCTCGCACACCACAACATTTTCATCGCCGCAGATTACCGGCGCAATCTCCGCGAGATCGAACAGGAACACGTTCTGTCCGCCGACCCATCCTTCTACGTCCAAAACGCCAGCGTCACCGACCCCACGCTCGCACCGGCCGGCATGAGCGCATTGTACGTCTTGTTCCCGGTCACCCACCAGCACGCCAACGTGGACTGGCATAGCGCCCGCGCGCCCTTCCGGCAACTCGCGCTCCGTCAGTTGGAAAAGATCGGCCTCACCGGCTTGGAACAACGCATCCGGTATCAACGCGTCATCACCCCGGCCGACTGGGATCAGAAATACGAAATCTACCGGGGCGCAACCTTCAACCTCGCTCACAATTTCCAGCAAATGCTCCACCTCCGCCCCCGCAACCGCTTCGAGGATCTCGACGGCGTTTATCTCGTCGGCGGCGGAACCCATCCCGGCAGTGGCCTGCCGGTAATTTTTGAATCCGCCCGTATCACCAGCCGGCTGCTCGAAGAGGATTTGGGCACCGCGCCCGTCAGCGAACCCCGGCTCGCAGAGGTGCCGGTGTGAGCGCGGCTGCGCCAATTTGTGGGAGCGCCCCTTCGGGCGCGACAAACCAAGCGGGTCGCGCCCGAAGGGGCGCTCCCACAATCGCTCTCCGCCAGGTTCGCGCCCGCATCGCCGAACGCGCCGAAGAACTGGCGCGACTGACCGGACTGCCACACGCCGAGGCGCTCGTTTCCCAAGTGTTGCCGCTGGCGGAAGCCTGCCGGTTTCTGGAGTTGGAAGCCGACCGGATTCTCGCGCCGCAACGGTTGCCAGCGAGCGGCCGTCCGTTCTGGTTACGCGATGTGGAGATCGAGGTACGGCGTGAGCCTTTCGGCACGGTGCTCATCATTGCACCCGGTAACAATCACCTGTTCTTACCAGCGGTGCACACTCTCCAAGCGCTTGTGGCCGGTAATTCCGTGCTCTGGAAACCCGCGCCCGGTGGGCAAGCGGCGGCGGAAGCATTCGCGCGAATCGTGGAAACCGACCGGCTGCGCGTGCTCGACGAAGCGATTGAGACCGCGGATCTCGGGGCAGATTTGGTCGTCTTTACCGGCTCAGCCGAGACAGGCGAAAAGGTCGCGTCACAGTTGGCCAGCAACCTGACGCCGTCCATCATGGAGTTGTCCGGTGAGGACGCGGTGTTCGTTCGTGCCGATGCGGATTTGGATTTGGTCGTGAAAGCAATTCAGTTCGGGACGCGATTGGGCAACGGCGCGGTTTGTATGCGCCCGCGCCGGGTTTTCGCGCACGAGAGCGTGGCCAGCAGGTTGCGCCCGCAGTTGGGTGATCTGGAGCTGGTCGCGGTGGAATCGGACGAGGAAGCGTTGCGTCTGGCGGCGCAGAATCCGTTCGCGCTCGGCGCGAGTGTGTTTGGACGGGAGCCCGGTGCCACCGCGCTGGCGCGGCGCGTCCGGGCGGGTGCCGTAACGGTGAACGACATCATCGTGCCGACCGCCGATCCCCGGTTTCCGTTTGGCGGGCGCGGGCGGAGCGGTTTCGGGGTGACGCGCGGCGCGGAAGGGTTGTTGGCGATGACGCAATTAAAAGCGATGGCGGTGCGACGCGGGAAGGCACGGCCGCATCTGAACCCCGCCGGTGCGAATGACGCGGAGATGTTCACACAGTATCTCCGCGCGGCGCATGGCGGAACGATTTCGGAACGAGGCCGGGCGGTGGTTGGTTTCATTCGCGCGGCGTTGAGGAGAACAGCATCATGATCATGGCGAAGAAATATCCGGTGGCGGTGGTCGGCGGCGGGCTGGGCGGGTTGGCGGCGGCCTGTACGCTCGCGGCGCGCGGGCACGAGGTGACGTTGTTCGAACGCAACGACTGGCTGGGCGGCAAGGCGGCGATTTTGGAGGGCGACGGGTTTCACTTCGATATGGGGCCGACCATCCTGACGTTGCCGTCGGTGTTGCGGCGGATCTTCGCGGAGGCCGACCGGGACATCACCGAATATCTCGACCTCATTCCGCTCGATCCGCAGTGGCGGTGTTTCTTCGAGGACGGTTCGACGCTCGATCTGGAAAGCGACGTGGATCGGATGGTGACGAAAGTCGGCGAAGGCTACCGGGATTTCATCAACTGGTCGCAACGGCTCCACGACATTTCGGAACGGTATTTCTTCTACCGGTCGCTCGGCTCGATGTGGGACATGTTTGAATCGCGCACCACGTTCAAAGCCGGGACGATCAGTGACGTGCTGGCGATGAAGATGGGGCGAACGGTGGCCGGTAGCATCCGCTCTTTCGTGCCCGACAAGAACGCCGCGCAAATGCTCGATCATTTCACCCAATACGTCGGCTCTGCGCCCGATGCATCCCCGGCGGTGCTTTGCGGCATCGCGCACATGCAGACCAGCGAAGGCATCTGGTATCCGCGCGGCGGCACCGGCGCGGTGCCGAAAGCGTTGCGGCGGTTGGCCGAGGAACTGGGCGTGCAGTTCCGCACCGGCATCGAAGTGAAAAAGATTCGCACCGTGGCTGGGAAAGTTACCGGCATTGATTTGGCCGACGGCGAGCACTTCGAATGTTCGGCCGTGGTGTCCAATATGGATGCCGTGCGGACGCAGCGCGAACTGCTCGGCAAAGAACCGGCGCGCGATTATGAGCCGGCCTGCTCGGGTGTGGTGTTGTATCTCGGCTTGAACAAACGGTACGACCATCTGTTGCATCACGACTTTGTTTTCTCGCGCGACGCCCACGAGGAGTTCGAGTGGATTTACCGGCGCGGCGAGCCGGCACCGGACCCGACGTGCTACCTGTGCGCGCCCGCGCAAACCGAGCCGGAAGTCGCCCCGGCAGGAGGCGAAGCTCTGTACGTGCTCGTTCACACGCCCTATCTGCGACCACATCACGACTGGAAGAAGATGTTCCCCGCGTACCGGCGCGTGATTCTGGAAAAATTGAAACGCACGGCCGGGCTGCGCGACATTGAGGAGCGGATTGTGTTCGAGCGCGCGTTGACGCCGCAAGACATTCACGACCGGTATCACGTGCTCAACGGCGCGATCTACGGCCTGGCAAGTCACGGCCGGTTTACCGGCGCGTTCAAACCCGCCAACCGCACGGCAACCAAGGGGTTGTACCTCGCCGGTGGTGCGGCTCACCCGGGGCCGGGGATGCCGATGGTCCTGATGAGCGGCTGGATCGCCGCGGATACACTCGACAATGACAAAGCCTGCGACAATTGCAGTTGCGCCCATCATCGGGTCGCGGACCGCGAGCCGATCAGCGCGCGTTGACGCGCCGCCGATTTCGCGATGGCGACTGTGGTGGTTTACCGGCTACGCGCGAAGATATGTGGCCCGGCATTTCCACGCGGTGCGCGTGGCCGGTAACGCACCCACTGCCAGCGGCCCGCTGGTGGTGTACCTGAACCATCCCGGCTGGTGGGACCCGCTCGTCTGTCTGATTCTCGCCCGGCATTTCTTTGCGGACCGGCAACACTATGCGCCGATGGACGCCCCGCAGTTGGAACGTTACCGGATTTTTCAGAAGCTCGGTTTCTTTCCGGTGGAAAAGAATACGCGGCGTGGCGCGGTGCAATTCCTCCGCGGCGCGGAAGCGGCGCTTGCGCAACCGCGTCCCGTCTTGTGGGTCACGGCCCAGGGGCGGTTCGCCGATGTGCGCGAGCGGCCGCTTGGTCTGGAGCCGGGAGTCGCGCACCTGCTCCCGCGGTTGCCGGGAGTGAGCTTCGTCCCGCTCGCGCTGGAATACACGTTCTGGGGCGAACGTTGTCCCGAGGCACTGGCGCAGTGGGGGCGGCCGGTGACTGACGGCGCGCTGGTGGAGCCACATTTGGTAAATGCCCAGGACGCACTTGCGGCGGTTGCGCAACGTCGGCAACCCGGTGACTTCACCACCATCCTCAGCGGGACTGCTGGCGTCGGGGGGTTCTATGACTGGTGGCGGCGGTTGCGAGCCGGTTGGCGCGGTGAACAATTCCAGAAGGAGCACGAAGGGTGATGGAGGCGGTCGGCATCATCTGTTTTGTGCTCGCGGCGATCCCGGCGGGGATGTTTTTGTGGAACGTGTGGTTGTACCGGCGGCCTGCGGCGGTCATAGACCACCGCTACAGTGTCTCGGTGTTAATTCCGGCACGGAATGAGGAGGGTTCGATTCGCGCAGCGGTCGAGTCGGCGCTCGCGAGTGACGGCGTGAAGGTCGAGGTGATCGTGGGCGACGATCATTCATCCGATCGCACGGCGGAAATCGCGCCAGCGGCCGGAGCGCGGGTGGTTTCGATCCCGGCGTTGCCGGATGGCTGGTGCGGGAAGCAGCACGCTTGTTGGGTTCTAAGCCGGGAGGCGCAGCATGACGTGCTGGTATTTCTCGACGCGGATGTCCGACTGGAACGCGATGGGCTGGCGCGGCTAGTGGGGTTTCTCGAATCCAGCGGCGCGGATTTGGTGAGTGGAATACCGCGGCAAATTACCGGGACGTGGCTGGAGAAGATGCTGATTCCACTGATTCATTTCGTGCTGCTCGGCTTTCTGCCGATGGCGGCGATGCGCTGGAGTAGGATGACCGGCTTTGCGGCCGGGTGTGGTCAGTTGTTCCTCACGCGCCGCGCGGCGTATGAGCGAGCCGGTGGGCACGCGGCGATTCGCGCGTCCCGGCACGACGGCGTGACGTTGCCGCGCGCCTTTCGGCGGGCCGGGTTGAAGACGGATCTGTGCGATACGACGGATGTGGCGAGTTGCCGGATGTATCGGAATGCCCGGGAGGTGTGGCGCGGGCTGGCGAAGAATGCGACGGAAGGATTGGGCGCACCAGGAGCGATTGGAGTGTGGACGGTGTTGTTGATGGGAGGACAGGTGGTGCCAGTGGTGATGTGCCTGAGTGGCCAAGTGCCGACGTGGATGTGGCTCGGCGTTGGGTTGGGGTATTTGCCGAGAGTGATTGGGGCGGTAAGATACCGGCAGTCGTGGTTGGGCGTGCTGCTGCACCCGGTTGGCGTGCTGGTCTTGATGGTGATTCAATGGCGGGCGCTCCTGGGGCAGGACGTCGGTTGGAAAGGGCGGACGGCAGCCACGTCACCAGGCGCGGCGAAACCGGCGCTTGACGGTTTGCATCAGATTCAGTAGTTTCAGTCACAACAGAAATGAAGCTGACGCCACTAACCAAGAAGTTCGTGCTCCACTGGGGGGAAATGGGTACCCGGTGGGGGATCAACCGTACCGTGGCGCAGATTCACGCACTGCTCTACATCTCGCCCAAGCCGCTGAACGCCGAGGAACTCGCCGAAACGCTTTCGGTGGCGCGGTCGAACATCAGCACCAGCCTCAAGGAATTGCAGAACTGGGGTCTCGTGAAGGTGAGCCACGTTTTGGGGGACCGCCGAGATCATTTCGACACGCAGAAGGATGTCTGGGCGCTGTTCCAAGTCATCCTGCGCGAACGCAAACGCCGGGAAATTGATCCAACGGTGGAATTGTTGCGCGAGGCGGTCGCGGAAGGGGATGCATCCGGGAAGGATGACGACTACGCACGGGAACAACTGGGGAAGATGCTGGAATTCTTCGAGTCGGCCACCGCGTGTTACGCCGACGTGGAGAAACTGTCCCCGACCACGATGCGTAAGTTGGCGAAGATGGGCGGCAAGATCGGGACGCTGTTGAGCTGACGCGCATATATTTTTTAAGGATATATTTCAGTGCATACAGAAATAACAGATAACAATAGCGGTCGAGTTCTCTACGATGCTGATTGTGCCTTCTGCACCCGGTGGGCGCGCCGCGGGGAGCGGTGGTTGGCGGGTCGTGGCTACCGGTTCGAGCCGCTATCAGTGCCGAGTGCAGAAATGAAGCTCGTCACTACCACCGGCCGCGCGCTCGGCGGCGCTGATGCGGTCGTCGCTCTTGCCCGCGAAATTTGGTGGGCGTGGCCGGTATGGTTGGTGAGTCGTATGCCGGGAATCATGGCCCTGTTCCGCGCCGGCTACCGGCGGTTTGCAGCGAAGCGGTATTGCTTCAATGGAGGATGCCGAGCGCGATGAAAACACTAGAGTCTTTGATCTGGGCCGCCGGTGCGGTGCAGTTGGTGATTGCGGCTGCGAATGCGGTGATTCCCGCCAAGCTGCGGTACGCGGAGAATCTTGCGAAGGTCTCTGTGATGGTCCGGCAGGTGTTCATCGTGCATGCGGTTTACATCGTCGGCCTGTTGGTTGCGTTTGCCGGATTGTGTTTCGGGTACGCAGGTGAACTGGCAAGCGGAGTTGGCTTGGGCCGCACCTTGAGCGCGGGATTGGCGGTGTTCTGGGGAGTGCGCGTGCCGATTCAACTTTTCTATTACGACGCGGAGCCGAAGCGCCGTCATCCGGTCGCGCATGTGTGTTTCTCGGCGATGTTCATTTTTCTCACGGCGGTTTTTGGCGTCGCGGCATGGGGGGTGCGATGACCATCATTCTCGGCGCGGTGGTCTGGCTGGTGATGGTGCTGGTGCCGCTGCCAGCGAATCTCGGCGTGGGGACGATTGAGAAACTATCCCTGCTCGGACCTTTGGTGGTGGTGCCGTTGGGGTGGAAACTCTGCGGCGCGCCCGGCGGTCGCGCCCTACCGTCGGCGATGTTGGTGGCAGCGGCTTTTCTGGTGCCGGCGGGATGGATGGCGGGGGTGTTGACGGCGCCGTGGTTGGTGGTTTGCGCGTGGCGGGCTTACCGGGGATTCAAAATCTCATTCGAGCCAGCTGTGCTGTGTCGGACGGCGGCGCTGGCCGGTTTGGTAGTCGGCGCGGTGGGGTTGCTGCAAAGCCGGTGGGGGATGGAGCCGCTGGGATTTCGGGAACCGTTGGTGTTGTTGGTGGCGGTGCACTTTCACTTCGCGGCGTTCGTGACGCCGGTAATCACGGCCGAGGTTGTGGAACGGATGCGGCGGGGTGGTTGGTGGCTGGCAGTCGGCGCGTGTGTAGGCTCACCGGCATTGGCGATGGGTTATGTGGTGGATGTGGCGGCGCTGCGGTTGGCAGGCGCGGTGTTGCTGGTGGTGACGCTCTTTGCTGTGGCCGGGTGGAGTTTGGGGAATCTGCGGCGGGTTGAGCCGGCGGCGCGGGCGTTGATTGGAATTTCGGCGGTGTCGGTTGTGGTGGCGATGGCGTACGCGGCGGTCTACGCGGTGGCGGATTACTGCGGCGAAGTGTGGATTGCGATTCCGCACATGGCGCGGACGCATGGGGTGTTGCAGGCGGTCGGGTTCAGCGTGGGCGGGTTGTGGGGGTGGAGCCTGGCGAGGAAAGAACGCGGGTTGCGGAGTTTGACGCGCAGGTGGCAATAGCCACGGAAAGGAATGATATGAGCACGTATGTGGTTTGGACGTACTTGTTGTACACGGTGATCAGCATTGGGCTGACAATGTGGGTGGCGCGGACGTTGCACAAGAACGGGCGGGTGTTTTTGGTGGATGCGTTTCGGGGCAACGAACAGTTGGCGGATTCGGTGAATCACCTCTTGGTGGTGGGCTTCTATCTCATCAACGTCGGCTATGTGACGCTGGCGCTGAAGTACGGCGTGAAGCCCGGTAACGTCCAAGAGGCGATCGAGTTCCTGAGCACGAAAGTGGGACTGGTGCTGGTGGTGCTCGGCGTGATGCACTTCTTCAACCTGTTCGTGCTCTCCGCCAGCCGCCGGAAAGCGCAACACCGGCCGCCCGTCATCGCGGGAGGTGTCGCGTGAAGATTGCGATTACCGGCGGGACAGGTTTTGTCGGGCGGCACTTGGCGGACGAACTCAAGGCGCACGGGCACGAGGTGGTGTTGGTGTCGCGGCGGGTTCACGGCGATGTGACCGATGAAGCCGTGCTGGCGCGGTTGTTTACCGGCTGCGAGGCGGTGGCGCATTGCGCGGGTATCAACCGGGAACTTGGCGAGCAAACGTACCGGCGGGTGCATGTCGAGGGGACCCGCAACGCGGTCAAGGCAGCCCGGCAGGCTGGCGTGAAGAAGGTGGCGCTCATCAGCTTTCTGCGCGCGCGACCGGACTGCGGGTCGGCCTATCACGAGTCGAAATGGGCGGCGGAGGAAATCGTGCGCGGGTCGGGCTTGGACTACACGGTGCTGAAGTGCGGCGTGATCTACGGCGATGGCGACCATATGCTCGACCATTTGAGTCACGCGTTTCACACCTTCCCGGTATTTGCGCTGGTGGGAATGCAGGATCAACCAATCCGGCCAACAGCGGTTGAGGACGTGGTGCGAATCTTGATGGCGAGCCTGGTCGAGGGCCGGTTGACACGGCAGACCGTGGCCGTGACCGGGCCAGAAGAGATGCTGTTGGGAGAAGCAGTCCGGCGCGTGGCGCAAGTGGTGGGCCGTCACCCGCTCTATATTCGGATGCCGGTTTGGTTTCATTACGCGCTGGGTTGGTGCGTGGAACGGGTGATGAAGGTGCCGCTCGTGTCCATCGCCCAAGTGCGGATTTTGTCGGAGGGAATCGTCGAGGCGTTACCGGCTTGCGATGAGTTGCCGGTGGACCTTCGGCCGCCGACGAGATTCACAGTAGAACAAATTCGCCGGGGACTGCCGGAGCCAAAGGGGTTGACCTCAAGCCCCAAGCCCGCTTCACCGAAGCGCAGATCCGGCGCGGCTTACCGGCCTCGAAGGCATTTGGCTGGGGTGATCTGCGCTGTTGTTGCGGGTCTTGAATTCAAGGAGCTTGATGAAAAATAGTTCATGGGCAGGAACGATGAAGCGCGGGCCCTATGGGTTGTGGGGATTGGGGTTACTGATCCTCAAGTACAACCTCGACCGGTTTCTGGCGACGATGGTCTTCCACCGGACTTGGCATCCGCTGGATTACATTTTGCCCGGTAATCTGTTCGAGCAAGACTTGCAGTTCTGTGCGTGGATGGTGGTGATTGGGTTGCCGTTCGCGTGGGTGGGCGTCGTGCTGACATTGAGGCGCCTCCGCGACGCCGGGCTGCCATTGTATTTGGTGGTCTTGTTTTTCGTGCCGGTGGTGAATCTGGTTTTTTTCATTTTGCTCTGCGCGTTGCCGAGCCGGGAATTAAAGGCAGCAGAGGTGCAGGTTCGCCGCCACTGGCTCGACCGGTGGATGCCGCATAGCCTGTTGGGTTGTGCGGGCGTGGGCGCGGTGGTGCCGGTGGTGCTGGGGGTGGCGACTGTGGCTTTGGGTGTGAATGTCTTCCGAAATTACGGGCTGGGCTTGTTCGTGGTGGTGCCGTTCGCCGTGGGATTGATCGCGGTGCTGCTCTATGGCTACCGGCGGCAACCAAATTGGGGTGAATGCGCCGGCGTGGCTGCCGCGGCTGTCACGTTGCTGGGATTGACGCTGGTCGGATTTGCGATGGAAGGATTTGTTTGCTTGGTGATGGCCGCGCCGCTGGCGTTTCCATTGGCGATTTTGGGCGGGACGGTGGGGTACTGGATTCAACGCACCGGCGATCCGACGCGTCGTACACCGCCGGTCATCCAAACGATGGCAATTGCGCTGCCGTTGTTGATGGCGGGTGAACATTCACTCAAGCCGTCGGCTAGTCTGCTGGAGGTGCGGTCGGAGGTCATCATCGACGCACCGCCGGAGCGGGTTTGGGCGAACGTAATCGCATTTTCGGAATTACCGGAGCCGCGCGAATGGCTTTTCAAAATCGGCATCGCGTATCCGCGCCGGGCGGAACTCCACGGAACCGGGGTGGGCGCAATCCGACATTGTGTGTTTTCGACGGGGCCCTTCGTGGAGCCGATTGAGGTTTGGGATGAGCCGCGACTCCTGCGATTTGGCGTGACGCAAAACCCTCCGCCGATGGAGGAGTGGACGCCGTACCGGACTGTTCATCCGCCGCATCTGGATGGATTCTTGGCATCGGAACGCGGTCAATTCTTGCTGGTTCCATTGCCCGACGGTCGCACGCAATTGGAAGGGACGACCTGGTACCGGCATCACATGTGGCCGGAGCGGTATTGGCAATGGTGGTCGGATTACATCATCCACCGGATTCATCTGCGGGTGCTGAACCACATCAAGGCTCAGGCCGAAAATATCGCGATGACCAATCAACAACCATGAGGCCCCATGATTACCGGGAACTGGATGAGTGCGACATTCATTCATTACGAGATCGACCCGGCAATATTGCAACCGCATGTGCCGTTTCCGCTGGATGCGCGGGGCGGCAAGGCGTACGTCAGCGCGGTCGCGTTCACGCAGGAGCGGGTGCGGCTGGCGGGCTGGCCGGTGGGCTGGTTTGCGAGTCACCGGTTCTTGAACCTAAGGACGTATGTGCGGGTGCAGAATGAGCCGGGCATCTTCTTTCTGACGGAATGGGTGCCACGTCGGTCGGCGTTGTGGGTCGCGCCGCGGTTATTTGGACTACCCTACCGGCTTGGAACTGTTTTACCGGGTGATATCAGTGATGCGGCCGGTCGGTTTGCGCACCGGGAGGAAAGGGGCAAGGAGTTTGGGTCATGTCGGCCGGGGACGCTGGATGAGTTTCTGCTGGAACGATACGTGGCATTCACGGAGCGGCGCGGGGTGCGGCGGCGGTTTAGCGTGGCGCACGAGCCGTGGCCGCAGACATCGGCTCGGGTGACGGTGACCGATGACAGCCTGATGCGCGCGGCGATGCCGTGGTGGCTGGCGACGCGGTTGGTGGATGGAAATTACTCGCCGGGAGTAAGGGAAGTGCGCGTTAGTTGGCCGCGACGAGTCGGCGGGTGACTGCATCCAAAGAACATCATGAAAATCTTGGTGACTGGCAGTCATGGACTGATTGGGAAGGCTTTGGTGGAAACGCTGGAGCGCGAGGGACATGAGGTGGTGAGGTTCCAGCGCGGCGCAGCGCGCCCCTCCATCCCAGAGGGAGTGGCAGGGGTGGTGCATCTGGCCGGCGAGCCGATTGCGGGGCGGTGGACGAAGAAAAAGAAAGCGGCGATCCGGGAGAGTCGTGTGGCGGGGACGCGGGAGCTGTGTGAAAACTTACCGGCGAGCGTGAAGGTTTTCGTCTGCGCGTCGGCGATTGGATTTTATGGCGACCGGGGGACAGAGCCGCTCAACGATGGCAGCGCGATGGGGAAAGGATTTCTCGCCGAAGTGGTGCGCGATTGGGAGGCGGCGACAAGGCCGGCGGCGGACAAAGGGATTCGCGTGGTGAATCTGCGGTTCGGCGTGGTGTTGAGCGCGAAGGGCGGCGCACTGGCGAAGATGTTGTTGCCGTTCAAGCTGGGAGCCGGTGGCATTGTGGGTATGGGCCGGCAATTCTGGAGTTGGGTGGCGTTGGAGGACGCGGTCGGCGCGATTCTCCACGCGTTGACGGCGGAAGATTTGCGCGGGCCGGTCAATGTGGTGTCGCCGCAGCCGGTGACCAACAAGCAATTCACAAAGACGCTCGGCAAGATGCTGGGCCGGCCGACGATTTTCCCGATGCCGGACCCCGTGGCGCGGGTGATCTTCGGCGAGATGGCCGGGGAGCTGTTGCTCGCAAGTCAGCAGGTGTTCCCATTGAAGCTGGAGGGAAGCGGCTACCGGTTTCGATACCGGGAGTTGGAAGCGGCCCTGCGATCGGTCTTGTTGCAGACGGCTTGACGCCCATTCCGCTCGACTCGCGGGGTGGTTGACATATTCGCTTGGGCGCATATGATGGCCGCATGACATCGCGAGTTTTATTTCTCTGCACCGGTAATTCCTGTCGCAGCCACATGGGTGAGGGCTGGCTGCGGCATCTCGGTGGCGACCGGTTTGAGGCGCTCAGCGCGGGCGCCAAGCCGGCCGGGTATGTGCATCCACTCGCGACCCAAGTCATGGCCGAGGTCGGCGTGGATATTTCGCAACAGCGATCGAAGTCCATTGAGGAGTTTGGCGGACAGACACTGGATGTGCTGGTGACGGTCTGTGACAGCGCGCGCGAATCGTGCCCGGTCTTTGCCGGCGCGAAACGAACCATCCATCACAGTTTTGATGACCCCGCGCACGCCACCGGCAACGAGGAACAGAAGCTCGCGGTATTCCGCCGGGTCCGCGACGAAATCCGCGCGTGGGTGGAGGAGTTTATCCGTGGACAAGCCTGACCAAATTTTCAAGGCGTTCGCCGACGAAACGCGACTGCGTTTGCTGAACCTGCTGGCGCAACGCGATCATTGCGTCTGCGAATTCCAGAGCATCCTGCGCGTGCCGCAGCCGAAGATTTCCCGGCACTTGGCGTATCTGCGGCGGAGCGGCTTGGTCGTCGAGGAACGACACGGCAAGATGATGATGTATTCGCTGGCCAAGCCAACGAATGCGATTCACGCCACTCTGCTGAAATGTGTGCGCGGCTGCTTCCAGGAAATTGACTTCCTGCAACGCGACGTCGCGCGCGGTAAGAATACGAAACCGATTTTATGCTGTTAACGTTGTCGCCGCTCCCTTTACGGGTGCACTTGCAACCAAGTGACACCGGCTAAAGCCTGCGGCTACAGGAGATCAATGAGCGAACATATTTCCCGCAAACTATCCTTCCTCGACCGGTATTTGACCCTCTGGATTTTTCTCGCAATGGGCACGGGGGTGGCGTTGGGACATTTCCTGCCGGGCACGCCGGACTTCATCAGTCGATTCGATGTCGGCACGACCAACATCCCCATTGCCATCGGCCTGATCCTGATGATGTATCCGCCGCTCGCCAAAGTGAAATACGAGGAGATGGGCAAGGTGTTTGGCAATTGGCAAATCCTCGCGTTGTCGCTCGTGCAAAACTGGATCATCGGGCCGGTGCTGATGTTCTTGCTGGCGATTCTTTTCCTGCCAAATCATCCCGCGTACATGACTGGGTTGATTCTCGTCGGCATCGCCCGCTGCATTGCGATGGTGTTGGTCTGGAACGAACTCGCCAAAGGCAACAGTGAATATGCCGCCGGCTTGGTCGCGCTGAACAGCGTGTTTCAGATTCTGTTCTTTGGCCTGTACGCGTGGGTGTTCATCACCGTGTTGCCGCCGATATTTGGCCTGGTCGGCAGTGTGGTGGAAGTCACCATCAGCCAGATTTTTAAGAGCGTGATGATCTATCTCGGCATCCCATTCTTTGGCGGCATGTTGACGCGGGCGATTCTGTTACCGGTAAAAGGCCGGGACTGGTACGAAAAGAGTTTTATCCCGCGGATCGCGCCGGTGACGCTGATCGCGCTGCTGTTCACCATCGTGGCGATGTTCAGCTTCAAAGGCGAAGCCATCGTGAAAATCCCGCTCGACGTGGGGCGCATCGCGTTGCCGTTGGTGATCTATTTTGCCGTGATGTTTCTCGTCAGCTTTTTCATGGCGAAGAAACTCGGCGCGGACTACAGCCGGTCGGCCACGCTGGCGTTCACCGCGGCCGGTAACAATTTCGAGTTGGCCATCGCCGTCGCCATCGCTGTGTTCGGCATCCAGTCCGGCGTCGCCTTTGCCGCGGTGGTTGGACCGTTGGTCGAAGTCCCGGCCCTCATTGGCTTGGTCAACGTCGCCCTGCATCTCCGACGCCGGTATTTCAACGGCGAGAGTCGGCCGGCAACACAACCGATTGTGGGCGTGGGCGGACGTTTGCGCCACTGATTCCCAGCACACCT
>CAZJCX010000017.1:9153-10902 GCA_964544425.1 uncultured Verrucomicrobiota bacterium | reverse complement strand
GCAAAGACCAGCACGGCGACCAGACCGTCTTGGCTCCATGGCGCGAGCCGGGATTGCATCGGATAGAGCGTGATCAGGAAGTAGGCGGAGAAGCGCGTGTGGCCAAGGAGTGTGGCGAGCCGTTTGTCTTTCCGCCGCACGCCCAGGATGACAGTGAACGCGCCAACCGCGAGACACGTCGCGGTCACGACCCAGGGCAGTTTCATCTCGGCGAACATGTATGACCAACTGCTCGCACGAGACAGGTGCCACGCCCAGTCCGCGCCCACGAGAATCATCATCACGCCGTTCACGACGGCGCGGCTGTAGCTCATTTTGCCCTCATAGATTTCGCCAAGCACCAGCGTCGCGTACACCGGCAAAATCCCCCACACCGTGTCGAGATTGCGGAACGGCACGACGAGCAGGTTCACGAGAGTAATGAAATAGGCTTCCAACGGCACGACCATCTCCTTGCGCTTCCTTCTACCATACCGGGGCGACTTGTTCTATAGTCGGCGCGTGGTTCTCGAAATTACCAAGTACGGACACCCCGTCCTCCGCGAGAAAGGGCAGCGCATCGAGCGCGTCACCGCTGAGATCCGTCAATTGGCGGCGGATATGATCGAGACGATGTACGCCGCCAACGGCGTCGGCCTCGCCGCCCAACAAATCGGCCAGCCCCTGCAACTGACGGTGATTGACGTCACCAAGAGCGAGTTGCCGTGGACAATGACGCCCGTGTTGCCGCAGCCGATCGTGCTGGTCAACCCGCAACTCCGTCAGCCGCGCGGTGAACAGATCGGCTCGGAGGGTTGCCTGAGCATCCCGGAGATTTCCGCCGACATCCGCCGCGCCGAATCCGTGACTGTGCGGGCCCAATCGCTGACCGGCGAGCCAGTCGAGTTCGAATGCACGGGATTGCTCGCGCGGGCGGCCCAGCATGAGATTGATCATCTGAATGGCATCCTGTTCACGGACCGAATGGATGCCGCCACGCGCGTCAGTTTGGCAGGACAATTAAAGCGCCTCCAGAAAGACACCCTCGCCAAACTTGGCAAACCTTCCAAACTCCGGCGCGTGCTCGCCAAACTGTGAAATTTCTCCGCACCGTCGCCAGTCTCTGTGCCGGCTTCCGCCACTACCGGGAGATCCGCGATGTGCCGCTCAGCAGCGCCATCAAATATCTCTTGTTGCTGATCATGCTGGTCTCGCTCGGCTTGCTGGCCACGCTCATCCCCTGGGTGTTCGGTCGCGGCGAGGACTTTGCCGCGTGGGTGGACGGCCATTTCCCGCCCTTTGCGATTCAGAATGGCGAGGTCGTGACCGCGGTGGCGCAGCCGTATTACTCCGGGGATGAATCCTTCCGCTTCATCCTCGACACCACCGGCACGGTGACCAACGCCGACCCGGTGGCTTTATACGGCATGCTGTTCACCAAGGACCACTTTCTGATGTGGGTCCGCAGCACCAACGCACCCACCGCGGCGGTCCAGATGAAGCGCCAACCCCTGCGCGGCTTCCCGGATGGCGAGGTCAACGGCGCGTACATCCGCCGCCTGATCCGGTCATTTCTCTGGGTCGCGCTCCCGTTTCTCTATGTGCTGCTGGTCTTGGTCGGCACACTGACGTGCCTGCTCCAAGCCTACCTGTTTTCGGTGGTCGCCTCGTTCACGGAACGCTCGATGCCCGGCCCGCTCACGATGAACCAACTCCTCAGTGTCGCCATCCACGCTGTTACGCCGGCCGCCATCATCTTCGCTGTGTACA
>CAZJCX010000017.1:8878-9135 GCA_964544425.1 uncultured Verrucomicrobiota bacterium | reverse complement strand
CACCTCATTCCAACTCAGTGGCGTCAACGTCTGGATCATCTATCTCATCGCCTATGGAGTATTCCTGATCGGCGGCACCAATGCCTGCCGCGACTTACCGGAGAAACGCGAAGAAGACGACGAGCCGCTGATATGACCTCCTGTAGCCGCACCCTTCAGGGTGCGCGTTTGGCAGGGCGCTCGTGCGCAGGCTAAAGCCCGCGGCTACACCGAAAAACTCTCGCCGCAGGAACAGGTCGCCGTGGCGTTCGGGTTGT
>CAZJCX010000017.1:5625-8849 GCA_964544425.1 uncultured Verrucomicrobiota bacterium | reverse complement strand
ATCAGCTTGTCCTGAAAATCAATCTCCGAGCCGGACACGTAGAGCGCCGACTTCACATCCACCAACACCCGCACCCCGGCGCTCTGGATTAGAATATCCTTCGCCGTCGGCGGCTGCTTCTCGAAATCCATTTTGTACTCCAACCCCGCACACCCCCCGCCGACGATCTTCACCCGCAACGCCCCCTCGTTGATGCCATCCCGCTGCATCAACTGCATCATCTTCCGCCCCGCCGCCTCCGTGAGACGAACGAGTTTCTCGGAGCCCGCCCGGGGGATTTCAGTTGTGGTCGTCATTTCGCGCCACTGTAACCGCGAATCTTACCCGCAGCAAAACAACTATTCCCCGCCCTTGCCGCGGATACCGGGTTCGGTGAGGAGGCGGAGGTTGAAGATTTCGTCGAGTTCCTTCTCGGAGAGACCGGATTTCTCGCGGGCGACTTGGCGGACGGTCTTGCCTTCCTTGTAAGCAATCTTGGCGATCTCGGCGGCTTTGTCGTAACCGATGACCGGCGCAAGCGGCGTGCACATCGCGAGGCTTTGCTCAATGAGCGAGAGGCATCGTTCCCGGTCGGCCTCGATGCCCTTCACGCCGGCATCGGCGAAGTTGCGCGCGCCGGTGGCCAGCAAGTGGACGCTCTCCAGCATTTGCGCACCGATCAGCGGCATCGCAACGTTCAACTCGAAAAAGCTCTGCAACCCGCCCAACGTCACCGCCATGTCGGCGGCGATCACCCACAGCGAAACCTGAATCAGGCTTTCCGAGATTACCGGATTGACCTTGCCCGGCATGATCGAGCTGCCGGGTTGGACGGCCGGCATCTTGATCTCGCCGATGCCGCAGCGCGGGCCGCTGCCGATGAGCCGCACGTCATTCGCGATCTTCGCGAGGCTGACCGCGATGGTTTTCAGACAACCGCTGGCTTCGACGCACGCATCCCGGTTGGCCGCCGCCTCGAAATGATTGCGCGCTTCGGTCAGCTTCACGTTCAATTCCTGCGCGAGCTTCGCGATGGTCTGTTTCGGGAAGTCCGGATGAGAGTTCAGTCCCGACCCGACCGCGGTGCCGCCGAGGGGCAATTCGCTCAAAACTTCGACCGCGCGTTTCGCGCGCGCGATGCTGTACTCGACCTGCGCGGCGTACCCGGCAAATTCCTGCCCCAACCGCACCGGCGTCGCGTCCTGCAAGTGTGTGCGACCGATCTTGAGAATGTCATCGAACGCTTTCGCCTTCGTCGCCAATTCTCCGTGGAGATGCCGCAAGGCCGGAATAAGTTCTTCCTGAATCGCCACAATCACGCTGATGTGAATCGCCGTCGGGAACACGTCATTGCTGGACTGACAGAGATTGACGTGGTCATTCGGATGCACCGGTGACTTGTCACCGCGTTTGCCGCCGAGGATTTCGTTGGCGCGGCTGGAAATCACCTCGTTGGTATTCATGTTTGTCGAGGTGCCGGAGCCGGTCTGGAAGATGTCCACCGGGAACTGGGCGTCGAGTTTGCCGTCCACCACCTCGGTCGCGGCGGCGACGATGGCGTCGCTGATTTTTTTCTCGATCAAGCCGAGTTCCAAATTCGTCTTGGCCGCCGCGCGTTTGATTCGTCCCATCGCGTGAACCAACCGGGGCGGCAACGGCCAGCCGCTGATCGGAAAATTCGTCACCGCCCGTTGCGTCTGCACGCCGTAATACGCGTCTGCCGGCACTTCCAACGGACCCATCGAGTCTTTTTCAATTCGGGTGCTCATCTCGACAACTCCTTAACTCTCAACTTTCAACATTCAACACTCAACGTTCAACACCGAATGCCAGTCGTTTCGACTCCAATTTTCGTCGCTGGGTAGTCTTGATGCTTGCTGCGAAGATCCGGACCAGTTCCTCAGTTTCCGCAAGTGACGGTTCGACCTGCGATTCCGGTTTCAGCAATGGAACCAGCTTGATGAGGCGGAGCCACCGGCGCGATTCCTTTAGTTCCTTGAGGCAAATGCTCAACTTATGGATGAAGTCGTCCGCTGATTCCGCCGCTTGCGCTTCGCCGTGGTTGGAAAGTGGCGATGTGGCCGACCGCAATAATTGCCCCGCTACATGAGCACCGGCGGGCGTTCGTGGAACTCGCTCCACGAGACCAATGATCTGCGTGGCATACTCAAGTAGCCGCTCTTCGAGGTCGTAGTGCTGGCCGCTGGATGAGCGTTGAGCGTTGAACGTTGAACGTTGAACGTTCATTTGTTCTTCAACTTCTCGTACAACCGCAAAACATTCCCCTCGGGATCCTCAAACTCGGCGAGCCAGAATCCGTATTCCTGCCGGGGCTCGTAGTGAAATTTCGCGCCCAGTCCCTTCAGGGTTTCGGTCATTTTTTTGATGTCCGCCACGTCGAAGCTGAACTTGACCGTACCTTTGGCGCGGTTGACCCCCTCAAAACGTGCCGGCTCGGCTTGTTGCAACGCAAAGTGTGAGCCGCTACCGGCCGCATATTCGACCCACCACTTCGCGTCAATCACCGGCTTGCCGAGGTCGAAACCTTGCTCGTAAAACTTGCGCTGTTTCGCCAAATCCTGGACGTAGAGATAAACGACGTTGATTCCGTTCAACTTCATGACTCACCTCATTTAAGGCCAAACACGCTCGCCGCCGTGACCGACATTTCCACCAGCGGACGCTGGAAGATGCCGAACCCGATCATCGCCGCCATGCACACCCACAACGCGATGCGCGTCGGCAACCCGACCGGGATGGCGGTCTGGTCGTCGGACTCTTGCAGATAAATCGCGCGGGCGACGTTGAAATAGAAATACAGCGATACCACGACAGCCGCCGCGCCGATGCCGGCCAGCCAGTAATACCGGCCATCCGTGCTCGCCCGCTCGATGACCGCGGCGAACAACTGGAATTTCCCGAAGAACCCGCTCAACGGCGGCACCCCGGCCAGCGACGCCATCGCCAGAAACAGCGCCAGCCCCAAAATCGGCGCGCGCTTGCCCAACCCGGAGTAGCTGGGAATGTCGTCGTTACCGGTCGCGTTCGTCACCGCGATGATCGCGAGAAACGCGCACAAGTTTGTGAACGCGTACTGGCCGAGATAGAACAGCACCGCCCCGGCCCCGAGCGCATTCACCGCGGCGATACCCATCAGCATGTACCCGGCATGGCCGATGGACGAATATCCAAGCAACCGTTTCAGGTTCCGCTGCGGCAACGCGCCGAGATTGCCATACACCAGC